>JAAWCO010000116.1 GCA_022793315.1 Clostridiales bacterium
ATACCCGCCCTCTGAATGGGAGGGCGGGTATTTTGCTGCTCCCGCGCAGGGAGCGACCAGCTGCGACAGGTTTTTGTATTCAGGCGGCACCATTTCAATCCACGTCCCCACAGGGGGAGCGACACGCCATTCTGCATCCTCACAGACTCGCCATTGACGGCACAGGACAGCAAACGGCTGAATCCATAACAGTATAGCACGCTTTCTTCCGATATGGAAGAGTTTTCGCCGCTTTCCGCTGTGATTTTTCCCGCGCCCGGGAATTTTCTGTTTTTCCCGATGCGCGTCATGAATACTGGTACAGGACGACCTTATCACCTGCCGCCTGTCCGGTTGACACCACCTGAAGTCAGTTTCCGGAAGCCGGAGAAAGCCCGCCTGCGCATCCGCAGGTTTTTCAATCAAAAAGTTAATTCTGTTAAAAAGCGCCTCTGCACCGCGCTTTTTCTTTTTTGTAACTCATCACAGGCCGTCCCGCCTACCATATCTCTTATTAACGGCGCGTGGTATGTGCCTGCTCTCTCTGTCGCGTCAGCCCCTCGACTCAATCAGCGTCACCGTAACCACAAACTCACTGGTCTGGCGGGTACGGGAGTCCACCCGAATCAGAGTCAGGGTCACCTGATCTCCCACAGTATGCTGGGCCAGTGCGGAACGCAGCTCCTTCTGCGTCTGCACGCGGACACCGTCGATCCGGGTGATAATATCCCCCACCTGGGCGCGGGTGCCGCTCAGCACCGAATCGGCATTGATGCTGCGGATCATAAAGCCTTCATAGCCCGACTGTGTGACATCGCTCCCGGTGATGCCGAGCATGACGCGGCCCTTGACGTAACCATATTTTACTAAATCGTCAATAATGGGTTTCGCCTCATTGATGGGGATGGCAAAGCCCAGATTATCGTAGCCGGTCTTGGCAATTTTGGCGGAATTGATGCCAATCACCTGACCGAGTCCGTTCATCAGCGGGCCGCCGGAATTGCCGGGGTTGATGGCGGCATCAATCTGAAGGCATTTGAGCGCATAATCGCTGTCCTCATATACCTCCCGATCCAGACCCGACACCACACCGGCGCTGACCGAGCCGTGCAGCCCGCCGGCGTTGCCGATGGCCACCACCTTGTCGCCCAGCCGAAGCTGAGTGGAATCCCCAAACTCCGCCTTGGCAAGATTAGCGGCGCTGACCTTAATGACCGCCAGGTCGGTATAGGTATCCGCCCCGATAATTTCAGCGTTTTCATAGATGGTTCCGTCGTTCATGGTCACGTCGATGCGGTCGAAGGCCTCGCCGGTATCCTCACTGATCACACAATGGGCATTGGTGATGATGTAGCCGTCGGCGCTCATGACGATCCCCGTCGCGCCGCCCACCTCCACCAGCGTGGACTGACCAAAGCTGAAGGGATTGCTCTGCTGGTTCTGATACATCGTGATCACAACGGTGGAATCTATATTTTTCTCCACAATTTCCCGTGTGGTCAGGCCGTTGGTATCGTCGGGGTCGTTGATCTGCAGGCTGGGGGCGCTGGAATTGACGCTGCCCGAGCCGGAGGGAGTCTTGCTTCCGGAGGAGTCGGGGCCGGGCGTTCCATTCATCTCCATGGCCAGCAGCACCGACAGGGTGACAATCGCCGCAGCGCACAGCACCCCCACCGCCGCAATCACTGCAGCCATCGGTCCTTTTTTCTTTTTGGGGCTTCTGGGCGGCTGTCCCCCCGGTACGGAGGAATATCCCCCCGATACAGGGTGCTGGGGAGAGGGGGGCTGCTGATACGGCTGCCAGCCATAGGGATTATAGCCGCTTTGCGGATGATAGCCTCCCTGCTGGCCGGCATTCTGTCCCGCCGGCGTATAGGGCGGCTCCGGCGTGGAAGGCGGCTGCTCGTGCCGGCTGCCCCCGGTCTCCGACTGCCAGGTGTAACCGCCGGAAGGCGTCCCGGCATAATACGAGGGAGCGGCATCCGGCGTGTTCTCATTATCCCTCCGTTCCGCCTCAGGCGAGGTCCAGCCCGCCGCCGAAGGTTCGGCGGCATCGGTGCTCTGGGGAGGGTTTCCCATGGCATGAGCGTCCTCCGTCTTTTTATCTGTCGGATTTCCCGCGGAATCAGGATTACCGCCGTTGGTATACCAGTCTGCCATCCTGTCACACTCACCTTTCCGTGTTTGTTTCGGCCGTCCCCTTCAGCCACCCGGTCAAAGGGGGCCGAAGTGAGGTATGCCTCTATTGTATCCCCGTTTTGTGTCCGTTTGTTGAAGAATCATCAGAAAAATCATAAATAAACGCCGGAGCCGCTATTTTTTTCTTCGTCTTCCGCCGGTGGTCCGGGGCGGCTTGTCGGCAGAAGAATGATCGACCGGCCGGGCAGCATCCGGCAGCCAGAAGGCAAACTCGCAGTATTCGCCTGCCACCGAACGCACCACAATCTCTCCATGATGCAGCACGATCACCGTCTTCACAATATAGAGTCCCAGGCCCACCCCGTTTTTATCCAGACTGCGGGATTTGTCCGATTTGTAAAACCGCTCGAACACATGCGGCATCTCTTCGGCGGGGATTCCTGCGCCGGTGTTTCGGATGGCGACGGTGGTCCGCCCCGTCTGGCGCTCACCGGCGGACTCATACTCGATCCGGATCGAAACCTCTCCGCCCTCATTGGTGAACTTGACCGCATTGTCCAGCAGATTATAGCACACCTGTCCGATCAGATCATAGTCGGCAGTCACCTCCATACGGGGACACTCCTCCAGCCCCGTGATACGGACTCCCTTGCGCTCAATCCGCTGTTCAAAGGACAGCAGGGCGGTGCCGATGACCTCTGTCAGGTCGAAGACGACCGGCGTCACCTTCAGCT
Organism: Clostridiales bacterium; assembly: GCA_022793315.1. GTDB lineage: Bacteria > Bacillota > Clostridia > Oscillospirales > Acutalibacteraceae > Avimonas_A. The sequence continues at coordinate 2,853 of JAAWCO010000116.1, forward strand.
TGCCGCTGTCGATGCGGGAGAGATCCAGCATGGTTTTGACCAGCCGCGACAGTCGCTTTACCTCATCCGATACAATTTTCAGATAGTGCGTGCGCTTTTCCTCCGGAATGGTGCCGTCCAGAATCCCGTCAATAAACCCGGCGATGGTGGTCATGGGAGTTTTCAGTTCATGGGAAACATTGGCGACAAAGTCGCGGCGCATCCCCTCCACCGAAGAGAGGGAGACCGCCATAGAGTTGAGGGCGGATGCCAGCTCTGCCACCTCGTCCCGGCCCCTGACCGGGATACGGCAGCTGAAATCCCCCACCGCAAAGCTCCGGGTGGCCGCCGCCATCCGCCGGAGAGGGCGCACCATCCGAAAGGTCATGACATACAGAGCGATAAAGGCCAGGGTCAGCACCCCCAGAGCGGACAGAAAAAACATCTGAAGATTATTGGACAGATAAAAGCTCAGCCCCTCGGCAGGAGCGGAAACAAACGCATACCCAATGATCCGGTTATCCTTGACAATGGGAACACCCGCCGTATACTGCCGCTCGGCATACAATCCGCCCAGCGTGCCCACCGTGAAATATTCGCGCCCTTTCAGCTCTGCCAGCCGCTTCACCGTTTCATCGGGAAGGCGTGCCCCCTGAATCTGAGCTGTGCTGCCGGTGGAGCTCAGCAGCACCCGGCCGTCGGTATCGGTAAGAAATACCGCCGCGTCAATGGTGTCTGAAAGGATATTGATCAGGTGGGCCAGCTCGTTGGTTCGGATCAGATAACTGCCGTCGTCCGCCTGGGTGGTATCCTCAGCCGCATTCTGGGCCACTGTGCGTGCATTTTCCTCCAGCAGGTTTTGTTTGTCTGAAACCCAGTAACGGGTGGAAAACAGCATCTGCATGGCGCCCAGCGCGGCAAAGCTGGTCACGATGATCAGAGAGACCACCGAAAAATATTTGGCAAAGATGCTTTTGAACATGGAGGATCAGGCCTTTCCGTCGGCGGGCTCCCGCACCTCGAATTTGTAGCCGACGCCCCACACCGTTTTGAGGGTCCACTGCTCGGACACACCGTCCAGCTTCTCCCGCAGCCGTTTGACATGAACGTCCACCGTCCGGCTGTCCCCGTAATATTCAAAGCCCCACACCTCGTCCAGAAGCTGATCGCGGGTATAGACCCGGTTGGGGTTGCTGGCCAGATGATAAATCAGCTCCATCTCCTTGGGCGGGGTGTCTACCTGCCTGCCCTTAACCCGAAGCTCATAATTTTCCATGTTGATATACAGGCCGTCGAAGCTGACCTCCTTGGCCTTTTTTTCGTTCTGAATCCCGCTGCGGCGCAGCACGGCCTTGACCCGCGCCACCACCTCCTTGGCCTCAAAGGGCTTGACCACATAATCGTCGGCCCCCAGCTCCAGTCCCAGCACCTTGTCAAATACTTCGCCCTTGGCGGTGAGCATAATAATGGGACAGGGGGACTTCTTCCGAATTTCCCGGCAAACCTGCCAGCCGTCCAGCTGCGGCATCATGATATCCAGCAGTACCAGGTCCGGCCTCTCCCTGTCGAACAGCTCCAGCGCCCGGGCGCCGTTTTCGGCCAATACGGTATCGAAGCCCTCTTTTTCCAGATACAGCCGCAAAAGCTCGCAAATGTTGCCGTCATCGTCCGCCACCATAATTTTACTGCCCGGCATAAGCCCATCCTCCTCCCGATGGAAATACTGTGGTAGTATCCACTGTTTTTTCTATTTTATCAGATATCGTCAGTCGTGTATGAACAGTCTTTGAAGTTTTATCTCTGTACAGATCTGTGATTCAGAGCGGCGGTTTCGACGTATTGTTCCCCTGCTGCGGGATACAATAGGAGAAAATTGCCGCGGCAGGGTTGACACGCGGGAGGAAGGTGAGGAAACGCATGGAATTTGGTGCAGGTGGACGGGCTGCCTGGGTCCTGACGCTGTGGCTGCTTCCTCCGGCGTTCCTGCTGATGGCCGCCGCGGGCAGCCTGGCCGCCTTTTTCGGACCGGCGCTCTGGTGGGCTGCGGGGCCGGCCGGCGGGATACTGTGCCTTCTGATCGTGTGGTATCCGCCCCGGTATACCTCCTCTCTGCACGGATATTTTGACGGCGGGGCTATTCGGGCGGTGAAGGGAGCCTGGTGGAAAAAGGAGCTGTTTATCCCCATGAACGCCCTGCGCACCTTTGAGTTCTGGGACTCTCCGCTGCAAAAGGCCTTCGGCTGCCGCACCCTGGTGATCCGCTTTGCCGGCGGCAGTGCCCTGCTTCCCCTGCTGGACGCCGGGCAGGCGGCCCGCCTGTCGGAGCAGCTGCAAAGGGCGGAGGAGGACGAAGCATGAAAAGAAGCGTCCTCCCGGCAGATTCCGGAAACACATGGCGCCGGCAGCACGGCGCCTTTCTCCTGTATGACGCCCGCAAATGGGGGCTGCTCCTGTTTATTCCTGTGCTCCGTGCCATTCTGACCCATCCGGAGACCCTGGCGGAAACGGTTTCCGCTCTTCTCACCTTTCTGCGGGACCTGGGGCTGGCCGGTCTGCTGGGAAGCTGGCTGTTTCTTCGCTGGCAGAGGGCAGGCTACCGGATGAGCGGCGGGCTGTGTACCCGGCGCGGTCTTCTGTTTCGCCGCACCCTGTTTGTTTCGATGGAGGATGCCGCCTCTGTGGAGTCGGAGTGCTCTCTTCTGCTGTGGCTGCTCCACGCCCGCCGTCTCCATATCAACACGGCCGGCCTTCGCCGGCGTTCGGATGTCACCCTGTACCTCCCGGCGGCGGAGGCCCGGTATTTTACCGCCTCCGGCCGGTCGGAAAACGACGCCCGATTCGCCGCCCGGCCGGTTCCGGTGGCTGTGATGGCCGCCTCCAGCTCCAACGCGGCGCTGGGGTTACTGACGCTGGCCCCCGCTCTCAGGCAGGCGGGACGCATTCTGGGCCGGGAGCTGCCTGCCGAGATGCTGACGCTGGCCGACCGGCTGCTCAGCCTTGGGCTTCCGCCTCTTCTGGATTCTCTCGCCAATATTCTCATCATCGGCTGGTGCTTCGCCTTTGTCCGCAGCTTTTTCCGTTATGCCGGCTTCCGTGCCCGGCGCCGGGGGGAATGCCTTCATCTGACCTCCGGACTGCTGACCCGGCGGGACGTGCTGGTGGACTGCCGCCGCATTACCGCGCTGGAGCTCCGCCAGACCCTGTTCATGCGGCTGTTCCGCCTTTATACCGCCACCATCACAGCAGCGGGCTACGGGCGGGAGCGGGAATCCCGCCCCGTAGTGGTGCCCGCCGCACGGGCACGGCCGCTCTGCGCCGCGCTGGACACCCTGATGGGGGACTATCCCCTGTGCTCCGGCGGCGTGCGTCCCGGCCGGCGCGCACTGGGCCGTTATCTCCTTCCCCCGCTGGGGCTGACGGCAGGGGCCCTTGTCCCCTTCCTGATGGGCCGTCTGTGGGCCATGGCGGGGCTGGTGTGGCTGGCCGGCGGGCTGTGGTGGCTCGTTATCCGCTGGATGGGCTTCCGCCGGGCGGCCTTTGGCGTAGGGGAAGAGGCGGTTATTCTGCGCTATTCCCGCGGACTGGCGCTGTACGAGGTTCATATTCCGATTGAGGTGGCTGACTGTCTGATCGTCACCCGAAGCCCCTGGCAGCGCCGGTCGGGCACCTGCACGGTGGAGCTGCGCTGCTACGGCGAAAAGCGGCGGCGGCATCGGGTGCGGGCGCTTCCCTACGATGCTGTGCTTCATCTGTCCGGGCGGCTGTGCTCACAGTAGAACGCCGTCCCCGTTTCGCCTTTCCCTTGCTTTATCCGTCGCCGGAAGGCCGGCGGATATCTTCCCTGCCTTCGGGATTCCAGCCCGGAGGCATTTTTTCATGCCGAAGCAGGAGAGCTTCCCTGCCCGGACGCACAGAAGCTGCCAGCTGCCCTCTTTCTATTTTTCTTTTCCTGTTGTATAATTCTGAGGACGGCGGAACGCCGCATTTTTCAGGAGGGGATAAAGGAATATGAAATCGCCTCATCAGAAGCTGCGCCTGCTTACCCTGATGTCCCTTCTGCTGGAGGAGACGGACGAGGATCATCCTCTGACAGTGCCCGACCTGCTTGAGCGTCTGGAGAGGCGGGGCCTGTCCGCGGAGCGCAAGGCGGTCTACGACGATATTGAGGCGCTGCGGGATTTCGGTCTGGATATTCTCTGCAACCGCCGGAAGCCCGCCGGCTATTTTGTCGGCGGACGGCAGTTCGAGCTGCCCGAGCTCAAGCTGCTGGTGGATGCGGTCCAATCCTCCAAATTCATCACCAGCCGCAAATCCTCTCAGCTGATCCGAAAGCTGGAAACACTGACCAGCGCCCACCAGGCGGAACGGCTTCATCGTCAGGTGTTTGTCCACGACCGGGTCAAAACCATGAATGAAAGTATCTATTACAATGTGGACCGGCTGTATGACGCTATTGCGGCCGACCGGCAGATCACCTTTAAATACATGGATTTTTCGGCGGACGGACAGCTTCGCTTCCGCCGGGAGGGGGAGCGGTACGCCGCCTCGCCCTACGCCCTTGCCTGGGCGGACGAAAACTACTATCTGGTCGCCTATTATGAAACCTATGGGCGTATCACACACTTTCGGGTGGATAAAATGGCCGACATCCGTCTCAGCGAAGCCCGACGGAGCGGAAAGGAAATTTTCCGCGGCTTCAATCTTGCGGAGCATGTCAAGTATACCTTCGGCATGTTCAGCGGCGAACAGCGGGAGGTGCTCCTGCGGTTTGAAAACCGTCTGGCGGGGGTGGTAATCGACCGTTTCGGCAGGGACATCGATCTCCGGCGGGCGGACGACGATCATTTCGACGTGCGGCTGCCGGTGACGGTGAGCCCCGCCTTTTTCGCCTGGGTGTTCCAGTTCGGCGGGGGCGTTCGGATTCTCTCACCGTCTGAGGTGGCGGAACAGCTGAAGGAGAGAGCCCGCCTTCTGTCAGAACAGTATGCCGATTGAGCAAGGGATTGGGAAAGGAAACAGAACCATGATGGAAATGAGTAAAACGCTGGCAAACGAATTTCATTTGAAGGAGGAACATGTCCAGAACGTCATCCGTCTCGTGGACGACGGCAATACCATCCCCTTCATCGCGCGCTATCGCAAGGAAATGACCGGTTCACTGGACGATCAGGTTCTGCGGGAGCTGTGCGACCGGCTCGACTATCTTCGCCGGATGGAGGAGCAGCGGGAAAAGGTGCGCGCCGCCATTGAGGAGCAGGGGCAGCTGACCGGCGAGCTGGCGGCCGCTCTTGCCTCCGCTCAGACGCTGACTGAGATTGAGGACCTGTACCGTCCCTTCCGGCCCAAACGGCGCACCCGCGCCTCGGCGGCCAGAGAGAAGGGCCTTCAGCCGCTGGCCGACGCCCTCTATGCTCAGCTGGAGGAAGGACCCGCTCCCGAAACGCTGGCCGCGCCCTATATCAACACAGAAAAAGGACTGGAGTCGGCCGATGAAGCGCTGGCTGGCGCCGCCGATATTCTGGCCGAGCAGGTGGCCGACGATCCGGGCGGACGCCGGCGTCTTCGGGTGGTGTGTCTGGCCAACGGCTGGCTGACCGCACGGGCGGCGGACAGCGAACCGGGGGTATACGCACCCTATGCCGAGTATCGGGAGCCGCTGAGCCGGGCGCCGGGGCACCGCATTCTGGCGGTCAACCGGGGAGAGGCGGAGAAAAAGCTGAAGGTATCGGTGGAATTCGACCGCACCAGAGCCCTGTCCATTTTAGAGTCCATCCATGTTCAGGGCAGCTCGCCCTGCGCCGCCTTTGTGCGGGAAACGCTGGCCGACGCCTGGGACCGCCTGCTCTTCCCCTCCCTGGA
>JAAWCO010000117.1 GCA_022793315.1 Clostridiales bacterium
ACATCATCAATCAGGTGAAAAAGACCGGGTGCCGGGTGATTGTCAACGATATGTGCTGGTCGCGTACTGCCAGCAATTTCTTCCGTACCGAGCTCAAACGTCTTGCGGCTGAAACCAACGCCCTCTATTTCAGCGCTGAGGACGTTTATGGCAAAGAGATGATCAGCAGTCTGAACGACGGCGTTCATCCGGGGATTGACGGTCATCATATGATCGGCAATGCCCTGCTGGCGGCGATGAAGGGCGAACCAATGCCCACTATCCCCACCACCTCCTCCCCGTCCGCTCCGACCCCCTCCTATGTGGTGAAGGACGGCTATGCCATAGCATTCCAGGCGCCTCTGAAGGACACCTCTGTCTGGCAGGTCGGTGACGGCCAGCTGTTCGCCCCCTATCCCGAGGCGGTCAAGCCTGCTCTGATCCTGACGCCGCAGGAAGATGGTCTGGTCATTGTCCGAACCAACGATTCCCTGCAGCCCTGGACCGACGCGCGGACCTATGTGGACACTACTGTAGACCTGACCGCCGACAAGCTCTACTACAAGATCAACGCGGAATGTCTGTGGAATATGACCCTGTCCTTTGCGGATGAAAAGGACTCTCTCGCTGAGGACTCGATGGTCAAGCTGGGCTCCTATATTGTGAAACAGCAGAAGGGGACCTCCATCGGCTATCACGAAGATGCTCCCGCCGGTGTGTATGAGGGCTTCCTTGATCTGACCGAGGTAATCCAGGACGCTGTTAAGCAGGAGGTGCTGAGTCCGCTGTACGCTGAAAGCCTCAGCGCTCAGTATATTGGCCGGCTCAATTTCTGGCATGTCGCCGGCACTCCCAACCAATCCAAGGTGATCATCAGCGACCTGTTCATTGGGCACGAGGATTCCAATGCGTCTGACGCGACGAATACGGATCCTTCCGACCCGACTGAGACACCCGACGATACGACGACAGCTCCGACAGACGGCGGCACAGCTCCCTCCACTCCGAAGGACAATCCGCAGACCGGCGAAAACACCTTGCTCTTGCTGGTGGATGCCTTCCTGCTGCTGGTATCGGTTGGCATGCTGCTGATTACGCATAAAATGCGTAAAGCGGAAAAATAAACGCAAAAGAATCAGCCATAAAAAGAGAAGGGCAAGACAAACCTTTTGGGGGTGTCTTGCCCTTCTTATACTGTCAGGCTCCTGTGGAGTCTTCTGAAAAGACACCCACAGGGGCAGATCAATATCAGCTCCCATAACAAGACTCCCTGCTTTGAGGGACAAAAAGACAAAAACAGCGAAGGAAGTTACAGGACTGTATCCGGTTTATTACAGCTCTGTTATTGCATTCCTACGGGATATTCTGATATACTGTTATCATAAGGATAAGGGTCCACAGTCCCCTGGACCGTCCCGCCGCAGATAAGCACGGCCGCCGTGAAAGGAGACCCGGAAAATGCCGGAGCTGAAACGGAAAAAAAGCCACAAACGTCTGAGCAACGCGATGGTTTTTCTGCTGGTATTTTTTATATTCCTGCTGGTATTCGGCGGTATCTGTCTGTGGGCCGTGGTTCAGATCAATCACGACCGGGGCTCCTCTGATCCATCCACTCCCTCCTCCTCCGGCGAACCGGTCTTCACTGCCAGCGACGCCCGTTCTTTACTGGTAATTACCGTTGACGACGATGCTCCGCAGGGCTTTATAGCGGTGCGGAGCGATCCGGCAAACGCGCGGCTGCGGACCATGGCTATTCCGCGGGATACCGAATTATACGAGGGAACCGAAGCCTATCGCCTGTGGGAGCTGTATCAGGCACGGGGAGTCATCGCAACCCAGGCAGCGCTGGAATCCCTGACCGGCATCGCCTTTGACAACTACGCCATTATCACCTATGAAAATATTGAGCGGCTGATCACCTATCTGGAAAACGGTGTATATATTACTTTATCGGAAAATTTGGAGTATTCGGGTGAGGGCTATTTCATCAGCATGGAGGGCGGACCACGCTCTCTGACAGCGCCACAGGTGGTGAATGTACTCCGCTATCCCGCATGGCAGGGCGGCCGAAGGCAAAAGGCCAACATTCAGGCTCAAATGCTTGCCGCCATTCTCAACCAGTATTTGACAGAGGCTCGTATCGCCACAGGAGATAAGGATTTCAGTACAATTGTCAATCTGCTTCAGTCAGATATCCGCGTTTCCCATTTTGCCTCTGCAAAAGCGGGTCTCGACGACCTGTCCAGACAGAACAAGGAGGGAAATATTTGCGAAACGATGGTCTTTGAGGGCGAGTTTGTCGGCAATGGCGACTTACTGCGGTTTTACGCCGCCAGTGATATTCAGGATATACTGCGGCCGATTTTCGGCGGATAATGGCCATGGGGGACCCATTCGATTGTCACCGGACCAGTGTCCGGCAGCGGAAATCACATGATTCTCTTTTTCACACCGAATAACAGTACGGACCCTGCCAGCCAATCGTCATGATGCGTAAGCGCTGTGAAATTTACAGTGAATATATGAAGGAGTAGGGAATTGATGCCTGACAGACACGGTGGCCGCTGCGGCCGCCGCCATGGAATTTTACTGACAATTGTTGCAGGGATCGTCGCTGTCTGTCTGCTGACCTCCGGCTGCTCTCTTATATGGCCGATCCCTCCTTCTCCCCCTGTTTCTGATCCCTCACTCCCCCCTTCCCGCGACTATTCCTCCGAATACAGCGGCGGCTGGTGCTATCAGCGGCTGACACCAGCCTTGAGAGCCGATTATGCGGCAGTCTATGGTGCGCTCCGTGACACCTTCGATCAGGACCACTCGGTTCTGATCGCCGATAGCGAATCGGGTATTAAACGGAAATATACCGGCCTCCGGGTGGAGCTGCCCCAGCCTCTGGGCAGTCGGGAGGAGGCCCAGAAGCTTTTTCTCGCATTGACCTGGGATAATCCCCAATTTTACTATATTGCCAACACCTACAGCTATGAGGGATACCGTGCAGGCGGAAAGGATTACTACAACATATTCTGCCTTGTTTTCAGCATGAACGCCGACGAACGGGGACAAGCGCAGCAGCAGCTGGACGCTGTTTTGGCCGAGCTGGACAGCGGCTGGCAGGCGGCCGGCCTGAAGGGTGATTTTGAGGCAGAGCTTTTTTACCACGACCGTCTGTTGGAGCTCTGTACCTATGACACAGAGGCAGCAGCTCAGGATAATCCCGCCAGCCGTTTTCCGCAGGCCTTTACCGCTTATGGCGCCCTTGTGGAGGGAAAGGCTGTGTGCGAAGGCTACTCCCGTGCGATGCAGCTGCTGCTGCACCGTGCAGGTATGGAGTGTACACTGGTAAACGGGTTCGATAAAAACAACACAGCCCATATGTGGAATATGGTGACGGTCAACGGGCGAAATTATCATCTGGACCCTACCTGGAACGACAGCGAGCAGCAGCCCCAGCATGTTTATTTTAACCTCACCAGTGAGGAAATCCTTCGCACCCACACCATTGACAACGAAAATATCGGAATCGACACCTGCACGGCACAGGCAGAAAACTATTATCTGCGAACAAAAGCGTATGTGTCCCGTCTGTCCCTCGATAAAATGGCGGATATCGCCGCCATGCAGCTGAGCCAGGGAAAAAACGCAGTGGAATTCCGCTTTGCTACACAGGACGGTTATCTTCGGGCGCAGCGCTTTGTCAACAGCAAGACTCTGTTTTTCGATGCGGTCAATGACCGTTTGAAGGGGTCTGGTCTGACCCTTTGGGACTATGAAAATTACAGTACCAACGACGACTATTTCACGATTGTGATCTATCCGCCGGCAGAAGAACTACCAGGAGAAGAGGGACAGCCCTCGCCATAGGACCTCTCCGCCAAACGATGGCGGATAAGCGTTCTTTCCTCCTGGCGGAGCATAACAGGCCCCGCCCCTGTTTAAAAAAATAGCGTTACCGTTTTGAACGCAAAATTGAAACCGTCATGAGGTGCTGCCTGCCCTATCGGCGTTCGGCAGCGCTTTTCTCTGCACTTCTGATATCATTCGTTAAACAGCAAAGGGGAAAGAGTGCGGCAGAAGTCTGCCGCACTCTTTCCCTTTTCCATTATTTTAAGTGACTTGTTCCACTGCGGTCAGCTGAATAGCGGCATCTCAAAACCCTTTGTCGCATAAGTCCCTCACGATCTCCTTGTAGAATTCCGTGATATCCTGAACGCCTTCTCCCTGTTTATGAGTGATCCGTTTTCTCCGCAAATCCACCTCATCGAAATGGGAGATTCCCCTGGCTGAATTGCCGGAAATAATCCCGCGGAAGTTGGTCCATGCTGCCGCTTCTGGTGTGAGCAGACCATCGTTGGGGCCTTCCAAAAAATAAACCACTGCCCCCGGTATCAGCATCAGCATATCGCTCCAGACATGCTTCATAACAAAGGCATAGCTCTGATAATAAACGCTGGGATCATCCGGATTCCTTCGATTGAATTCTTCTGCCGCCTGTGTGGTAAAGGCCTGAATCACAGCATAGGTATGGGGGCTTTGATCCCCACAAATTTTTAACCACCTGTCGGTGCAGGAAGCGATGAATCGGATCACGGGTTGGGGGAGCTTTATCAGCTTATCAACGGTCAGAGACCCATGATGAGGTGTGCTGATTGTCGTCAGCGAGGCAATATAGGGTGATATTTCTAATGATGAAATAGCGTATCGCATATCAAGACCGCCCTTGGAATGAGCAATCACATTCAGTTTAGCCGCTCCCGTTTCGTTTATGATTTCCTGAATTCTTTCAGATAAAAACGCCGCGTTTGACTCAATGGTTCCATTTCCATCCTGATTTCCATAATAGACCTGACAGCCGATTTCTTCTAATGCTTTCGGGATTCTGCCCCAATAATTGAGACGCCGTCTGTCTCTGAAGCCCATACCATGAACCAATAACAGAGGAAATTTTAATGTTTTACACATACCGGTCTGGCTCCTGAAAAATTACCGCTTTTGTTGAGAAAGCACCGCCACCGTCTCCACATGGGCCGTGCGGGGGAACATATCCACGGGGACAATACGTCCGGTCTGGTATCCCTGCTCCGCAAAGCGCTTTAAATCCCGGGCCATCGTCGCCGGATCACAGGAAACATACACCACCCGCCCGGGAGCCATGGCAGAGACGGCGGCAATTACCGCCTCATCACAGCCCTTACGCGGCGGATCAAGGATGATCACGTCGGGATGAACGCCCTCCTGCAGCAGCTCCACCGCGGCTTTGCCCGCGTCGGCGCACAGAAAACGCGCGTTGCTGATCCCGTTTTCCAGCGCGTTCCGGCGGGCATCCTCCACGGCAGCCTCCACCGTCTCTACCCCGACCACCTGTCCGGCGTGTGCCGCCATGGAAAGGCCGATTGTTCCGGTACCGCAGTACAGATCAAGCACCGTCTCCTGTCCGGTCAGCCCGGCGGCCTGCGCTGCCAGGCTGTACAGCTTTTCCGCCTGAGGCCGGTTCACCTGATAAAAGGAACGAGGCGACAGCCGGAAGCGCAAGCCGCACAGCTCATCGGTAATAGCCTCTTTCCCCCACAGTGTAAAGGTATCCGGACCCAGCACCACATTGGTGTCCTCCCGGTTGATGTTCACGGTAACCGAAGCGAGTCCCGGCACCTTTTCGATCAGGCGGCTGGTCAGCAGCCGCGTATCCGGCAGCTTGCCGCTGGTGCATACCAGACAGACCATCATCTCACCAGTGGCCTCCGCCAGACGCAGATAGATATGGCGAAGCACACCGCTGCCCTCTTTTTCGTCATAGGCAGGAAGCCCGGTCTTTTTCATCCACCAGATCACGGTATCCACCGCCTCACGAAAGACGGCGGGCTGGAGGCGGCAATCGTGCCTCTCAATAAGCCGATGGCTGCGCGGCGCATAAAAGCCGGCCAGCGGCCGATAGGGCCCCGGCGCTACCGGGTACTGCGCCTTATTTCGATAGCGCTCCGGCCGGTTGCAGGGCACAATCGGCTCCGGCTCCCGCTCTATCCCGGCAATTCGCCGCACAGCATCAGCCACCCGCTGCCATTTGTACCGCAGCTCCGCCTCATAGCGGACGTGGCGGTAAACGCAGCCGCCGCATTTCCCAAACGCTTCACAGTCGCACGACGCTTCCTCCGAAGCCGCCGGTGCGACACGGTCGGCAGAAGGAACCAGCAGCCGTTCCACCCGGCCGTAGGCCCGATGCGGCAGGACCTTCAGAATACGGCAGTCAATCTGATCCCCCGGCGCGGTAAAGGGAACAAACACCACCATTCCCGCCGCATGTTCCCCCTCGTCGGAGGCGGCCGCTCTTCCCACGCCGCTGCCGTCGGCTGTCATACCGGTAATTGTCAGAGGGATCACCTGATTTTTTTTGAGTTCCATATGCACCTATTCTCTTTCTCCGCCGGCCTTTTGCCGGGATGTTTTTATCAAATAGAGGGATCACCCTCTCCCGCGGACGGCATCATCCGGGCAAGCAGGAGCTTCTTCCAAAACTGGCATTCGCCAAAAGAGTACCAGGAAACGTGGGGAAAATGCCGATCAGCATTTTCAGGGCCACGGCCACCAGACCTCACGTGAGCAGAAATGTTGGGCCGTGGTCATTGTACCACATTCCCTCCTTTTCAGCAAACTTTCCGGTCCTGAAAAAAAGCGCCCGGTGCTGTTCCTTCGGAACAGCACCGGGCAGCTTCCCTTTTGGCGGTTATTGTACCATGAAGTGAGGGAAAATGCCGACAGGCATTTTCAAGACCACAGCCATCAAGCGTTATGTGAGCGGAAGCGTTGGGCTGTGGTTATGGCAACATGAAGTCAGGGAAAATGCCGACAGGCATTTTCAAGGCCACAGCCATCAAGCGTTATGTGAACAGAAGCGTTGGGCTGTGGTTATGGCAACATGAAGTCAGGG
>JAAWCO010000118.1 GCA_022793315.1 Clostridiales bacterium
AGCGGTCGGCATACACGGTGATGATGACCGGAATAATCAGGCCCACATCGTTTTTCGTACGCTCGTTGAATTCCTTGGTAAAGGCCATGATATTGACGCCGTGCTGACCGAGGGCCGGTCCGACAGGGGGCGCCGGCGTGGCCTTGCCCGCCGGAATCTGCAGCTTAATGTAACCGGTTACTTTCTGAGCCATTGTTAAATTGCACCTCCAAATATTGTGGTAAACCTCGGAATCCGCCGGGAAACCCTCCGCGGCGATTCCTCCCACAGCCGAAGGCGCGCCTGATAATCAGGGCGTCTCCGGCGCACAGGGAAAAGCGCCCTGCGGCGCGATTGTGCCAAAATGGTGGAATCAGTCCAGACGCTCCACCTGATCCAGCTCGAACTCCACAGGGGTCTCCCGTCCGAACATGGACAGCATGGCGCGGACCATCTTTTTGTCGAGATCAATCTCCTCCACGATGCCGGTAAACCCGGACAGCGGTCCGTCGATAATGCTGACGGTGTCGCCCACCGAGTAGTTGACCTCAATCTCCCGCTTTTCCACACCCAGAGCCGCCACCTCCGCCTCGGTGAGGGGGACGGGCTTTCCGTTGGGACCGACAAAGCCGGTGCAGCCGCGGGTATTGCGCACCACATACCAGGAATCATCCGTCATGACCATCTTGACCAGCACATAGCCGGGGAAAATTTTCCTCTCCACCTCATGCTTTTTGCTGTCTCTGATCTCAACGACGGTTTCGGTCGGGACGCGGATCTCCTGAATCCAGTCCTGAAGCTTCCGGTTTTCCACCATCTTTTCCAGATTGGTGGCCACCTTGTTTTCATAGCCGGAATAGGTATGCACGACATACCACATTGCCTGTTCGGACATCGCGGACCTCCTTGCAGTCCAGCCGCAGCGAAATCAACCGATCTCTACAGCGACAGCATGAGATTGACCAGGGACGACAGCCCGAAGTCAAATAAGCAAATGACCACGCCGAGTACGGCGCACATGGCCAGTGTCACGCCGGTATTGCGCATGACAGCCTTGACGGTCGGCCAGACAATCTTTTTGAATTCGCCCCGGGTGTCACGAAAAAACTTCACAAACCGCGTCCCCAGGCCGGGTTTCTTGCTCTTGGAGTTTTTTCCAGCACTTTTTTCGGCCTTCGCCTCCGTCTTTTTTTCGGCGGGCTTGTTCTCCTCTGCCATCTCAACCCTTCCTTTCCTGAGCGCCTGTCCGGCGCCTGATGGGATGCTGCGGACTACTACTTAGTTTCCCGATGCAGTGTGTGCTTGCGGCAGAAACGGCAGTATTTGTTCATTTCCAGCCGGTCCGGATCGTTTTTCTTGTTCTTCATGGTGTTGTAGTTGCGCTGCTTGCACTCTGTGCAGGCCAGGGTGATTTTGACTCTCATAACGGCACCTCCCGATGGTCGGAATTTTGTGCGATACAGCCGCGGAGCGCGCTCCGCCAAACCGTATGCGGCCTCCCTCACGCGGTCCGGACGAAGCGGACCGGCGGATTTCCGCGCGCCTGAAAACGGGCGCAAAAAAGAAACCCCTTTTGAGGTAAATCCTACTATACCACAGTTTTGTCAAAGGGTCAAGCCTTCTTTTTTCGGGCTTTTGCTCCATGTCCCCCTGCCGCTATTTAAGAAAACCACCGCCTCTCTCCTGTCCGGATAAAATTTTAAGTCTGGTTTTATTGTCGTAATTTGGGAAATTTCGCTATTTCGGGCTTGTCATCCTCAAAAAAACAGTGTATACTGTATCGAGTTTGTGACAAACGGCCCCGGCGCCCAACAAAGGGATTCCCACACTTCTTCCGGAAGGCAAACAGAAGACAATTCAGACGGCTGACGTACGGAGTCGCCCATTCTCTATCAATTTTTGATATTTCAGCTTCGGCGGCGGATATTCTCAAACCCCTCCCCGCCTCAAAGAGGACGACACCAGCGCCTTTATGAACTGCAAAGCGGGCACTGCCGTTTATAACGCCCGGGTCTTCGCCTCTCCCGACACAACGGGATCCCCCTTTGACGTGTCGGGCGGCCATGTCTACCGCTTCGCCAAGGGTAGCCACGGCTATTTGGTAAACTATGCCTATGAAACGGCCCAGCAGTACGGCACCGACTGCTACGCCCTGATTCGGGCCGAGCGTATCAGCGGAGGCGACGCCTCCGGCGCCTGGAGCCCGGACAGCATCTGACCCCAGCCGGCAGGGAGACGGTCTCCGGTTCGCGACGGCCGTCTCCCCTGCTGTTTCAGGAGGTATCAATTTGAATAAAGCCAAATACGGCATTATTGCCGCGCTGACCCTTATGCTGGCGGTCTGCGTCTATACCCTGCTCTTCCATTCGGACAGCGAAGCCCCCCTGTTGCGGCCGTCCGCAGAGGAACCCGCGGTGCAGGGGCCCACGGCCGCCGAAGCCCCTCTGGTCTCCGGCGGCGTTTCCGGCGGGGAGGCCACCGGCTGGTATATACCGGAAACAGAGCCTCCCCGGGAGCCGGATGCTCCGGCGCATGTGCCGGAGGGGGAGGTACTGGTCAGCCACGGGGACTACCCCACCCAGTTCGCCCTGAACACCAGCTACACAATCGGGGCTGTCGCGCTGAGCAAGGGGCTGGACGGCGAGGACGGCCGCCAGTTTGCCTACAACCGCCGGCACGAGGTGGACGAACAGGGGAATCTAACCAGCCCCGACACCTACTGCTTCATTGAGGTCACCATCGAAAATCAGGAGGAGGAGACGCGGGAATTCCTCCTCAACTCCATCGTGCTGTACGCGGTCGAGAAGGGGGTGCGGAAATACCCCTTTGAGCCCCGCTATTTCGACAAGGGGATCAACGTCCGTAGCCGGGAATATTTTCATGTTTTTCTGGCGGGAGGGGAACGGCAGACCTACCGTCTTGGGATGATCCTGCCGGACGATTATCTGGACTGCTATGACTGGCAGCTGGTCATCTGTCCCCAGGGGAGCCTGGAGCTCGACTCCACCCGCTTTCTCCCCTTTACTCTGCCCTGAAAGGAGGCCCGCCCATGTCCAGACTGATGAAAATCGAGCTGCGCCGCGCCCTTGTCTCCCCTTCCCTGTGGGCCGCTCTGCTGGTGGGGCTGGCAATCGCCCTGCTGGAGTATGGCAGCTTTGCTGTTCCCGCCCGTTTCCATCTGACGGCGGCGGGGAAGGAGCTGGGGATGTTCCCCATTCGGTCTTCAACAAGTGGCTGGGGGCCTCCATGAGCAGCTACACGCCCGAGCTCTATTTTCTGCTGCTGCCTCTGCTGGCCACCATCCCCTATGGCGCCTCCTTTCACACCGACCTGAACAGCGGCCTGGTCAAGAATCTGTTTCTTAAGACAAAAAAGCGGCACTATTTCGCCGCCAAGTATCTGGCGGTGTTTCTGTCGGGGGCCGCCGCTGTGTTGATCCCCCTGCTGGTCAATCTGGCGCTGACCGCCGCCACCCTCCCGTCCCTGATGCCGGAGATCGGGCCCCGAACCTTCCCGGTGATGACCACCGACATGTGGGCTGGCCTGTTTTATACCCATCCCTATGCCTATCTTTTCGCCTATCTGCTGCTGATCGCCCTGTTCAGCGGTTTTCTGCCGGCGATTTCTCTGTGTGTCAGCTTTTATGTTAAAAATCGTTTTGCCGTTTTGCTCTCTCCCTTTATCCTCTGCCTGTTTATCCATTCCGTGTCTCAGCTACTGGGCAACCATTCTCTCGACCCGATCACCTATCTGAATCCCGGCGCGGCTTACTCCTCCGTCCCTCTCATTCTGCTGGAGCTGATCCCGCTCGCCGTGGTCACCTTCCTGCTGTTCATGGTCAAGGGGTGCCGCGATGACACCTTCTAAACGGCGCTGCCCCGGCCGGCAGATCGGCGATGCGTTCGGCCCCGTGCGGCTCCTCTGCCTGCTGTATCTGCTGCTGCTCCCGCCCCTCCTGCTGCTGCAGCTTCTCCGCACCCGGGGCAGCGCCGCCTTTTACCGGGTGTCCTTCTGTCAGGCCGACGCCATCTGTGAGGCAGCTGATCCCGACTTTTTCGCCCTGCTGCTGGTTCCCGCGACCCTGCTGTTCACCTGCTTCCTCATCCGGAATGATTTTGCCCTGACCGCTATCCTGCGCGGCCGGAACAAGCCGGCAATTTTTCTGAAGCAGCTTGGGAAGACCGCCTGCTTTCTTTTGGGCTTTACTCTTTACAGCACAGGCTGGGTTGTGGCGCTGTCCCGCGTGCTTTGCACGGAGGCGGTCAGCTGGGGACGGGTCGACAGTCTGTATTTTGTCTTCACCAAACAATGCGCGGTTCCGCCGCCGTCCCTCTGGCGGGTGGAGCTGGTCTTCTTCTTCTCTTCCTTTCTGTGCCTGCTGACAGCTAATACCGTACTGCTGCTCCTGCGGTGGATAACCAACCGCTATCTGGTTTCCTGGTTGCTGATACTCGCCGTATCTGTGACCGAGCCCCGTAGCGAGGGCCTGTTTTTCCGCCGCTCCAGCGTCTGGTTCGATAACTGGGCAGACCGCTGGCCGATTGAGCGGATTTACCTGCTCCCGCTTTTGTGCCTGGCCCTCCTGCTGGGGGCGGGCATATGGTATGCCAAACGGAAGGACTTTTTACATGGATAATCCGCAAACCCCGCGCCGCGCCCGGCAGCTGGCGCTGCAAATCCGGTACGACTGCTCCTCCGGCATCCTGCATGTCTGGTATAAGCTGCTGCCGGTCCCGGTTGTGTTTCTGCTGGCCGCCGCGCTGTTTTATCAGCAGGCGGATCATTTTCTCCGGCTGTGGGAAATCGGCGGCAGGGTGTCTCTTGCCGACCTGGTCATCCTCCTTTTCCAGGGAATGCCCCCCTTTGATCCCTCAACGGGCGACCGCTTTGAAATTCCGGCCACATGGCTGTTTGTCAATCTGTATACCGCCTTTTTAATCGGGGGCTACACACAGAACGACCTGCACGGCTGCGGCCAGATGCTGCTGCTCCGCTCAAAGCGCCGGGGACAGTGGTGGCTCGGCAAATGTGTCTGGGCCGCCGCCCTGGTACTGAGCGTTTACCTTCTCGCCTATGGGGGTGTCCTGCTGGCAGGGCTGGCGGCCGGAGCCCTTTCGCCGGCGCCGACACCCGCCCTTCATGTGCAGATGTCCTCCATTGGCGAAGAGGTCTTTGAAGGCGGCCGGTGGGTCTTTCTGGTCATGGTCATGCCCTTCCTGACCTCCCTGGCCCTGTCGCTTTTGCAGATGACCCTTTCCTTCTTTCTGAAACCCTCCTTCAGCTTCATCGGTATCGCTTCCCTGCTGGTGGTCTCTGCCTTTTTCCTTTCGCCCGCCTGTCCGGGCAATTATTCCATGCTGCTGAGAAGCGAGGCCGTGCTGGCCGGCGGTATTCCCCTCTGGTGGGGGGCAGCCGCCGATCTGCTGATGATTGCCGCCTCCGCCGCGGTGGGATACCGGTATTTCCGGCACTGTGATATTCTCCATAAATAACCGGCATTTTGAAAGGACGAACGCCATATGCTGATCGAAATCAACGACTATACGAAAACGATTCATGGCGCGACTGTACTGGATCAGATCAGCCTGCGGATGGAGGGAGGAAAGGTCTATGGTCTGAAGGGGCCGAACGGTTGCGGAAAAACCATGCTGATGCGCGCCGTCTGCGGACTGATCACCCCCACCAGCGGCTCCGTGGTCATCAACGGCGAGACGCTGGGGAAGGACATCTCCTTTCCCCGAAGCGTCGGCGCTCTGTTGGAAAACCCGGCCTTTATCTCCAATTATTCCGGCTTTCAGAATCTGAAGCTCATGGCCTCTATTCAGGATCTGATCGATGACCAGACGATCGAGGATGCCATTGCCGGCGTGGGGCTGGACCCGCACGACCGAAAAAAATACCGCAAATATTCGCTGGGAATGAAGCAGCGGCTGGGCATCGCCAACGCCATTATGGAAAACCCGGAGCTGCTTATTCTGGACGAGCCTCTGAACGCGCTCGATAAAAAAGGCGTCGCGTTGGTCCATCAGATTCTCGACCACTTTCGTGCACAGGGGGCGGTGGTGATCCTGGCCTGCCACGATCCTCTGGAGTTAGCCTCCCTGTCTGATGAAATCCTTCTCATTGAAAACGGCCGTGTGATCGGGCGGGAGACGCCTGACCACACCCTGCCGGCCGTCATGGAGGAAGCGCCATGAAAAAAACAAGGCGTGCAGGAATCGCCATCCTGACTGTCCTGTCGGTATTGGCCTGCCTTTTTCTGTTCCTCCACTTTTACTTCCAGATCAACCGGCAGTTTCCCAACCCCTCCGTCGAGAGATACGCCATAGGACAGCCGCTGAACTACAACAGCGTGGAGATTGTCGTCCAGGACTTCCGCATCACCACCTGGACGGGGCTTTTGTCGCTGTTTCCTGATACGGATTTCTATTACGATCCCATAGAGGAAAAGAACATCTCTGACGGCGATCAGATGAAGGTCGCCCTGATAACGGTCACCCTGAAAAACACGGGGGACATCGAACAGCGGGTTCCTCTGTACACCACTGTGCTCAAAACCCTGACCTGGTGCAATGGACTGGATCGGGATCTGTTCATCGACCTGAACGAGGACAGCATATCCCAGCTCTCCACCCGTCCCTTTCTGGCGCCAGGAGAGGAATTGACCTGCCTGCTACCCTATACGGCGATTGAAGGCATGCTTCTGCACAGGGATTGGGAGCGATTTGACGAGCTGACGTTTGAATGGCAGTTCGACCTGTACCCTGTCAAAAAGCTGTTTGATCTGTCCTGACACAGGAGAATAGGGGGACGGCGCTCTGCCGTCCCCCTATTCTTCATAAATGCCTGCGGCAAGCCCTCTCGCCGCACCTTTACAAAACGAAGTCGAACTCGAAATCATAAATGCTGACCGTATCTCCCTCAGTGGC
This sequence comes from Clostridiales bacterium, assembly GCA_022793315.1. Lineage (GTDB taxonomy): Bacteria > Bacillota > Clostridia > Oscillospirales > Acutalibacteraceae > Avimonas_A. The sequence goes on from JAAWCO010000118.1 coordinate 6,909, forward strand.
CCCCGCCTTTTCCAGCGCGTCGATCACTCCTGCTGAACGGAGCACCCGTTCAAAATATTGCAGGCTTTCGTAATCGCCGAAATTAACGCCCCGCATCACCCGCAGCAGCCAGTCTCCTTCTACAAAATAGACGCCCTCGTGACGAGAAACCGTGACCGAGCGGTCTCGCAGCGCGTCGGGATCAGGCAGGCACGCCGCCTCCGGCTCAAAGGCACGGATAGGCGGCAGCTCCCGCAGCAGAGCGGCACAGCGGTTGACCAGCGCGTCGGTCCCCTGCGCAATCGCCGCCATCAGCGGAAAAAACTCGCAGCCTCTCTCCCGAATAGCGGCGGCAAACGCCTCCACCTGTTCATCGGACGCCAGATCGCACTTGTTCCCCGCCACCAGCATGGGGCGGGAGGCCAGCTCCGGATTGAACGCCTTCAGCTCCTGACAAATCGTCTCAAAATCCTCCAACGGGTCCCGCCCCTCGCTCCCCGCCACATCCACCAGATGGATCAGCAGGCGGCACCGCTCAATATGGCGCAGAAATTCATGGCCCAGCCCCACCCCCTCGCTGGCCCCTTCGATAATGCCGGGGATGTCCGCCATGACAAAGGATGAGCCCTCCGCCACCCGTACCACGCCCAGCACAGGGGAAAGGGTGGTAAAATGATAGTCAGCAATCTGCGGCTTTGCTTCGCTGACCACAGACAGCAGACTGGATTTCCCCACATTGGGGAAGCCCACCAGACCCACATCGGCCAGCAGCTTCAGCTCCAGTCGGATTTCCATCGCCTCTCCCGGGGTCCCGGGCTTGGCAAAACGGGGGGTCTGCCGGGTGGCAGTAGCAAAATGGGAGTTTCCCCATCCGCCCCGGCCGCCTTTGGCGGCAACAAAAGGTTCATCTCCCGACAGGTCGGCGATCAGGCGGCCGCTTTCCTGATCGTAGAGCAGGGTGCCACGGGGGACTTTGACCACCAGATCAGGGGCGGATTTGCCCGTACATCGCTTGGGGCCGCCCCCCTCCCCATTCTCCGCAAAATATTTACGGCGGTAACGAAAATCCGAAAGGGTATTCAGCCCGTCGTCCGCCTGAAATACCACACTTCCGCCCCGGCCGCCGTCTCCGCCGTCCGGCCCGCCGGAAGCCACATATTTTTCCCGGTGGAAGGTGACGGCGCCATTTCCACCGTCGCCTGCCTTGACCCGGATGACTGCGGTATCAATAAACATAAGGATACCTCTCCTTCTTTTTTATAACAGGGCGGTCCGATGGACAGCGCATTTTCCTAATAAAAGCACCTGCGTTGTTGCCGCCGTCAGCTCCTTCGCCTTTCTGCCGCCGTATGCGGCGACACAGGTCCTCGCTGAAAGGCGCTGAAGGACATGTTCTCCATAAAAGGGACATATCCCTAGCGGCCTTCGCCCCGTTCTTTTCCCGCCCTCCTGCTGGGTTCGCCGCCGCTTCCTTTTCAGGCGGGAAAGAACAAGAAAATCCCTGCCGGTTCTCCGGCAGGGATCGCCTGTTCCTGACAGTACAGCAGAAATTACTGTGCGGCTTCCGCGTAAACACTGACCCTCTTGCGGTCCTTGCCCATCCGCTCAAAGCGGACCTTTCCGTCCACCAGGGCAAACAGGGTGTCATCGGAACCGATGCCCACATTATTGCCGGGATGAATGTGGGTGCCGCGCTGGCGGACCAGAATATTGCCCGCCAGAACAAACTGGCCGTCCGCCCGCTTGACCCCGAGACGTTTGGATTCCGAATCGCGGCCGTTTTTAGTGGAGCCGACGCCCTTTTTGTGGGCGAACAGCTGGATATTTATTTTCAGCATACCTTACACCTCCGTAATAGTGACCCGAATATGAGAGGGATACTGGCAGGCCAGCCCCTCCAGATGAAGCCGGAAGCCCTCCAGCAGACCGGCGCCGCAGCGTCGCACTTCGTCCGGAGCATCCTCCTTCAGGCGAAGGGAAAACAGGGCGTCCTGTTCTTCCACGACCTCGGCGCAGTGATAAACGTCGGTCAGGGTGTTGGCGGTCAGATACACCGCGGAGGATACCGCGGCACAGACGATGTCCTCCCCTGCGACGCCCGCTCCGGCGTGCCCCCGCAGCTCAAAGCCGCAAAGCCCGTCCGAACGGTGAAAAAAATGGCCCCGTGTCATGAGCGGCTCAGGCGTTAACCGCCTCAATCTGCACCTTGGTATAGGGCTGGCGGTGGCCCAGCTTGCGCTGGCTTCCCTTCTTGGGGCGATAGGTGAAAACCGTGATCTTTTTGCCCTTGCCGTTTTTCAGCACCTTGGCGGAAACGGCGGCGCCCGCCACATACGGCGCGCCCAGCCTGAACTCCTTGTCGTCATGGACAGCGACCACCTGATCAAAGGTGACAGTGGAATCCTCAGCGGCATCCAGCTTTTCAATGAAAAGAACGTCACCGCTCTGCACCTTGTACTGCTTGCCGCCGGTTTCGATAATGGCGTACATGTTGCACCTGCTTTTTTTCAGTCTCGCTGCACCGCGGGCGGAACCTCTCCAGGGGGTCCTCTTGGAGCCCGGGGCATGCGGCAAAGACCAGTTTACCATCGTTTTTTTCTGTTGTCAAGTCCTGATGCCCAGCTTCTGCCTATGCCGGCTACATCCATACAACAGAGACTTCAGACTGCCCCCGCCCTGGTTTATTTTTCTTCCTTTTCAAAAACGCGTTCCTGTTACATAAAACCTGAAAGCATACTGTATATTCCTGCAGGCCAGCTCACTTAACAGCCCTGCGGTCTGGAGCTGCTTACTTTTAAAGACAACAAATCATTTTTGAATTTATCGTAATCAAATTTACTTTTAGATTTAATCCGTTTCACTGCTGTCAAAACCATTTCTTTTGTCTGTTCTATTTTCCCTAAACTATCCGCCTTGTAGTAATTTTCAAAATCCATTCTAATGGCTATGCAGGCAGCACTTTCACTGCCAAGAAATTTTGTTCCCTCTTTCCATTTTCCGCTATCATATACTTCTTGTGGAGCTGCAGCAGGCATTATGCCAATTATATGTAAAGTATCGCTATATTCTTTATCTTTAAAAAATATATATGCTTTTTGGCAGAATTTGTACACTTCGTCATCCACACCATAATGCTCTTTGAAATAGGCAGGTAAATTTATGTTTAATTCCATACTTCACTCCAAAATCTGATGGATAACTTATTGGCCTAACACCCTCAATGACTATGTATTGGCTCTTTTTTATCGGCGACACAATTTCTGATGAGGAGTCATTTTTCAACACTGAATAAATACACGGTGCTGTCCCCGCCAAACCCGTCGGGGAACACCTCAGCTGTCCAATACTTATCGGGATAGGGAATGGCTACATTTTGTCCCAGAATGATGTTCCGCGTGATATCATACATGGCGTCGCAGTCAAAGTCCTCCCGACGGTGCATCGCCTCCCTGTCCCCCTGAAATTGGGCAAAGGCAAACTGCGACAGATACGGGGCGCCGGGCTTTCCATCATTTTGGGGAATAAAGTCGATTGCTTCAAAGCCATCGGGAACCGGAGCATCCGCCGCCATAAAACGCCCCCATACGCCATGGCACGGTTCGACATCCACCCCTCTGCCAAAATGATGGAACAGGATACTGTCGTCATCAAAGCCGCAGCGATACCCGCTCAGGGAATCGAGAGTGCGCACCAGCTCCTTCAGAGCGTCGGAACCGGCCGGAAAATCCCCTTCCTTTCCAATAAATCGGAGAGCTGGCCGCCTGACATATTCAAATTTTTCAACCCGAAAGCCATCCTGCTGCCGCCGGGTAACCTCCGGCATAAACAGTGTCCATTGTACGGCGGCGTCACAGTCTTTGAGAAAATTAATATATCCGAAAACCTCAACGCTGTCGGTCCCGGCCGGACCCGTACAGCTTCCGGCAAATTTTTCCCGGGTTTCCCGGCTACGAAGGCAGGAGAAATCCTGAAAAATCTTCGCAACCGCTTCTTTCAGTCCCCCGGCGTGCGTGTGCCCTGATAATTCGTCGTCAAAGCGGTCTAATGCATCAAACACGGCCGCATTGACAGCCCCGGACGGCTCAAGCGCCCTCAGCTCCTCCCGAAGAACCTGATTTTGCTTTAAAAATCTCCCAACAATTTCTTCCTGGAACTGCTTTTGATTGTCAGCCATTTCGCTGTCTGTCCACTCTCCCCCGCCGTTCAGCCATGCCGACAGCGTATCAAAGGCAAGGGGGTTGATCCCTCTGGCACGACTTGCCCAGCTGACCATCTGCTGATATTTTTCTTCAGGGGTTCTGTCCGCCGTTTCGCACTCTTCTGCTTCATACCAGCAAAACTGTTCCTGTATTCCCTTCATTTCCCTGTCTCCCTTACCTTGTATCAATTCCCCGATTCGCAGGGAACCTCCTCCTTTTTAATTGGGGAAGTCCTCCTCCGGGGGATTATGAGATCTGGCCGGAGAACAGCGTCCTTCTCCTTGACAGGCCGTAAATCAGTCCCACTGCGTCTGCCAAAAGCCATCCGACCGGCACCGACCACCAAACGCCAGCTACCCCGATCATGGGAACGGCCGAAAGCAGCCAGGCCAGCGCTACCCGTGTCCCCAGGGAGATCACGGTGAGCACTACCGACATCCCCGGCCTTCCCAGCGCCCGATAAAGCCCATACAGCAGGAACAGGCATCCGATTCCCCCGTAAAAAGCGCCTTCAATCCGAAGGTAGCGCACCCCTTCCGCGATGACGGCAGTTTCTTCTGCGTTTACAAACAGAAGCATAAGCGGGCGGGCAAAAACACATACGGCAGCCGAGACCACTGCACAGAAAATCAGTACCGTCACCACTGCGCCCTTCAGACCGGCACGTATGCGCGACTCCTGCTTCGCCCCGTAATTTTGAGCGACAAAGGTGGAAAAGGCGTTGCCGAAATCCTGCACAGGCATATAGGCAAACGCATCAATTTTCACAGCGGCGGCAAAGGCCGCCATGACGGAGGCGCCGAAGCCGTTGACCACTCCCTGTACCAGCAGAATCCCCAAATTCATAACCGATTGCTGGACACAGGTCAACAGGGAGAAGCCAGCAATCTGCTTGATACAGCTCCACCGGACGCGGCCCTCTCCCCGCCTGATTTTCAGGCACGGAAGCGTTTTCAGAGAATACGCCGCGATACCGATTCCGGAAATATACTGGGAAATAACCGTCGCCTCCGCTGCGCCGGCCACCCCACGATTCCACCCGATCACAAACCACAGGTCAAGGGCAATATTCAGGACGGCGGAAGCCGCCAGAAAGATCAGCGGCGTCACCGAGTTGCCAACCGCACGCAGCAGGGAAGCGAAATAGTTATAAAGAAAAGTGGCAAAAATCCCGCCAAAAATAACCGCCAGATAGCACCGCATATCCTCCCATATCTCTTCGGGTATCCTCAAAAGCCAGGGAATCCGATCAAGGAAAACAAACGCCAGGATATTCAGCACCGCCGTCAGAGAGAGAATCAGGAGAAAAGAGGCGTGAGCCCCTTCCCTCAGCCCTTTCTGATCCCCCTCCCCGAAACGGATGGAAAAAAACGCGCCGCTTCCCATGCACAGCCCCAGAAGGATCGAGGTCAGAAAGGTCATCAGTGTAAACGAAGAGCCCACCGCCGCCAGCGCCTGAAATCCCAGACATTTTCCGACAATCAGCGTATCCGCCACATTATAGCCCTGCTGCAAAAGGTTCCCCAGCAGCAGGGGGACAGCAAAACGCATCATGGATTTCATAACCGGCCCGCGTATCATATCTGTCTGCATATTGAATCCAATTTCCTTTTAAAAATGCTCTCCCCTTCCCTGACCGAAGGCCCGCTCTTTCTAAAAGCGCCCTCAAGAGCCGCCCGGTCCCTCCGGAAAAGAAGCCAAAGGTATCCTACCATGAGAAAAGGGGATTTATCAATATCCGCTCTGCGTTTTTATGTACAGGACTCTACAAAAATAAAAACCGCGCGGGGGCTATTGCCCTCCGCGCGGCCTTTGGAGAAAAATCAGCGAAAATGAAAAAGAATGTGCCGAAAAAGGGTTACTTCAGGCCCTTCTCATACGCCTCGATCATCTTTTTGACCATCTGGCCGCCGATAGAGCCGGCCTGCTTGGAGGTCAGGTCGCCGTTGTAGCCCTGCTTCAGGGTAACGCCCACGGTGGAAGCAGCCTCGTTCTTGATC
>JAAWCO010000119.1 GCA_022793315.1 Clostridiales bacterium
CTCAGCTGGGAGAGCGCTTGAATGGCATTCAAGAGGTCAGCGGTTCGATCCCGCTTATCTCCACCAATTAAAAAACGTATGCTTGCTAGTTTTTCGAGCAAGCATACGTTTTTTGCAGTTCGACCTTTTATAAAATTGCGAAAAAACACGGTCGCATTTTGGGGAAATGTAAAAAATCCCTCTGGACGGAGAATGAGGCAGCGCTCCACGGGATTTATCCAGACTTTAAAAATTCCTGCGACCTGAATCCCCAAAGATAGATCATACATAGGGGTAATCCACAAAGAGGGATGGATATTTTGGGTCTTGCGGCGTTCCAGTTGGGGAGATACTGGAGCGTCGCCGTTTTTGTGATGAAGCCTGATTTGGTCACGCTCTCCCGTTTGAGCTGGCCCGTGTCGGGGTCAAGGTCATATCCTGGTTCTTTACGCGCCTGATAAGCGCCGCCACGGACCAGTATGGCGCCCTGTCCGCCAGGTGGTCTTTTCCGCTTTATCCGCTATCATCGCCTGACCATCGCCAAATGCTCCATGGGGCCGCTGTCTCCGTATCGCGCTTTATCTGACTCTTCCTGTTACCACGCCAAATGTTTGCTCCTTATCTCTATAGGGTGCCTTATCCCATCGCCTGCGTTTTATCATAAGCTAAATCGGGAATATAGCTTTGTTTTTCATACTCTTCCATTGATTCCAATCCTTTCCGCATCTGCTCCCTGCCGGAAGAAAGCCGGCTGAGAACCGTCCCCTTCGGCACACCCAGCTCATCAGCGATGTCCTGAACCTTTTTTCCCTGAAGGTAATGCCGGGTGATCACCTCCCGCTGGAGCTTGGACAGATACGCCACCTCCCGGCGCACCTGCTCCGCAGTCGGTACATCCGGGTCTCCCCCTCATCGGCTCTCTCGGAAATCCTGTCAATGCTGACCATGGGAAGCCGGTATTTCCGCCGAAGCATATCGTTCCACTTGTGACTGAGAGTAGAAGACAGCCACTAAGGCATATGGACGATTTCGCCGCCCCGTCCCTGATACGCAAGGGCCGCCAGCAGGACCTCCTGAGTCAGCTCCTCCGCATCCGTCAGATTTCCGCTTTTCTTCAGAGCCCGAGAAAATAGCCACTCGGTATAACCGGAGACATCCTTTTTCATACAAAATCCCTCTTTTGAAAGCTTTCACTGATACAGTCGCGGATGGGGGATTTGATTCGGTGGTTTCCTCAAAAAATGATAAAATGCCGCCAGCAAACGCTGACGGCATTCTTTTTTCTTTCTGATGCTCCGGAATCCACCGCCGCCCCATTTTTCAGAGCCACAGGCCATTCCTCGCCCCTATTCCCGGTTGTCAGTCCGCTATTGGCTTCATTGTCGGGAAGAGCAGCACATCGCGGATGGAGGCGCTGTCGGTCAGCAGCATCACCAGACGGTCCAGACCAAAGCCCAGTCCGCCCGTGGGAGGCATGCCATATTCCAACGCGCACAGGAAGTCCTCATCCACCTCGGCATGAGCGCCCTGTCGGCGTTTTTCCTCCACCTGCCGGACAAAGCGTTCCCGCTGGTCGATGGGATCATTGAGCTCGCTGAAGGCGTTGCCCATCTCCCGCGCATAGATAAAGAATTCAAACCGCTCTGTAAATTCGGGAGCGTCCGCCCTGCGTTTAGCCAGCGGTGAAATCGCCACCGGATAATCGTAGATAAAGGTGGGCTGAATCAGCTTTTCTTCCACAAAGGCATCAAAAAAGGCCGCAAGAATGTCCCCTTTGGTAGCCGCATTTTTTTCATAATGCACCTGCGCCCGATCGGCCGCCGTTTGGGCATCGGCATCGGTTTTCCAATCCGCATAATCCACACCAGCGTATTTTTTGACAGCCTCTACCATGGTCAGCCGCTCCCAAGGGGCCGCCATATGGATTTCCGTGTCCTGATACACCAGCGTGTCGCCGCCGCAAATCTGGCGGGCCAGACCGGCATAGAGCTCTTCCACAAGGTCCATCATATCCCGATAGTCGGCATAGGCCTCATACAGCTCTACCGTGGTGAATTCCGGATTGTGCTTGACGCTCATCCCTTCATTGCGGAAAATGCGTCCCACCTCATAAACCTTTTCAAAGCCGCCCACAATCAGACGCTTGAGGTACAGCTCGGTTTCGATCCGCAGATACATATCCATATCAAGCGTGTTGTGATGGGTTACAAAAGGACGGGCCGCCGCGCCGATTTCCAGGGTGTGAAGGACAGGCGTATCCACCTCCAGATACCCGCGGCTGTCCAGAAACTCGCGGATCAGGGAAAGGATCCTGCTGCGTTTGACAAAGGTGTCTTTGACCTTCGGATTGATAATCAGATCCACATACCGCTGGCGATAACGGGTGTCGGTATCCTTCAGGCCGTGGAATTTATCCGGCAGCGGCCTGAGCGACTTGGAAAGCAGCAGCAGCTCTCTGGCATGGACCGAAATTTCCCCGCGGCGCGTGCGGAAAACAAAGCCCTTTACCCCAATGATATCGCCTACATCCCATTTGCGGAAGGCGGCATAGGCCTCCTCCCCCACATCGTTGATACGGATGTAAACCTGTATACGGCCGGAGCCATCCTGCAAATCGACAAAGCTGGCCTTGCCCATATCGCGCCAGGTCATAATGCGGCCGGCAATGACCACATCCTGCTCCTCCAGCTGCTCAAAATTCTCCACAATCTCCGCCGCCCGGCGGTCCTGGGGCCAGCTCGTCAGCTGAAAGGGGTCCTGTCCCCTCTGCCGCAGTTCGGCCAGCTTATCCCGGCGGAGCTGCAGCAGCTCAGACAGAGAGAGCTCCTCCTCACCTGTATCCTGCGGTGCATTTTTCCTGTCCTCGTTCACCAATGTTCCTCCTCTTTACTCATATAAAAAGGCCGGGCGGACGGCAATTCCGCCGCTCCGCCCGACAAAAGCCTCCCCGCTGATCCAGCGGCCGGAGCTTTATTTTGAGATTTCCAGAATGGTCAGACTGACCGTCCCCGCCGGGATGTCCGCCTCCACCGTATCGCCAACGCGGCGGCCAAACACCGCCTTGCCCACCGGCGACTCGTCGGAAATCTTTCCCTCCAGAGGAGACGATTCTGTGGAGCCGACAATTCGGTAGGTCATCTCTCCGCCAGTGCTTTCATTTTTGATACGAACCGTGGAACCGATGTGAACTGTCTCATTGTTCAGCTCGTTCTCATCCAAAATACGGACATTTTTCAGCTGTGCTTCAATCTCCGCAATACGGCCCTCAATAATCGCCTGCTCGTTTTTTGCCTCATCGTATTCGCTGTTTTCCGAAAGGTCGCCAAAGGAAAGAGCCACCTTGATCTTTTCGGCAATTTCCTTGCGCTTAACCGTTTTCAGCTCTTCCAGTTCACTTTCGAGGCGCTTGAGTCCTTCGTCGGTCACGACCGTTTGTTTCATCATTATCTGACGCCCTTTCCCCCAGCCGTTCATGGGATACTGCCGCCGGCTCGTCTCTGCCAGACAGGGAAGCAAGCCGATGATTCGTTTATTATACTAAACTGCCAAAGGAATGTCAAGTCCTGGCATTCGCTGAAGCAGCTCCTGTACAGGGCGTTCCTTTCCGTCCAGAAGAAAGGAGGCCGGGCGGCAGGAGGCAATTTCCCGTATTCCGCTCAGCTCATAGAGCCCCGCCAAAAATAGATGCTCATCTATGCCGGCGGGCGGTTCCACAACCAGCTTCCCGGCAGAAGGCCGGAAGGCTCCCGCCGTCCCTTCCTCCAGCGGAAGACCCTCCGGCTGAGCAGTCAAAATCAGTCGTTTGCCGGTTGGACGTGCATCGCCCATCGGCTGAAGGGCCAAAATCAAACGCGCCTCCTTCAGGGCCTCCGCTTCCCCCGTCACCGCGATGGAAGCGCCGTATTCCTCCATAGCCAGCGTCTGTGCATACCGATAGGCCTCCGGACGTCGGGTGATCACCCGCACATCCGCCGCATAAGGTACCAGGGAAACGGGCAGGTCTGGCATATATCCTGCCGGATCATAGACAGCCGCCGTGATGCGGCGCGGCGTTCTCTCCGATGGCAGGGTCTCCCTCGTCTGTAAAAGCCACAGCGCGGTTTGCTGCATCATCTGCCTCTGAAGAAGTCCCTCGCTGTGCCAGACATGCAGTCCGCTGTCCGCCGGTACGGGTATTCCTTCCGGCAGAAGGAGTCTTCCCGACTCCCGTCCGGCCGCTTGCCTGACCGCTTCCCAGTCAACGCCTTTTTTGTTATCGAAGAAAGCGTCTATGCACAAATAACGTCCGCTGCCAACGGTCACAAAATGAGGATCAATTGCTGCGGGCCGGCGAAAACCCGCCCATACCCATTCTTTCCATGAACGCCGACGCCGCTTTTGAAGGCAAACCACTGTCAGCACCGTAATGCTCTCCCTTCATCATACTTTGCGAAAGAACCTCAAAAAATCGAGGCTTCTCCTGAACAAGCATATGCCAGCAGAGAGAGGGACATGACAGAAGGAGCGAATAAACGCAGCAGAATATAGTCTGATAAAATCTACCAATTTTTCCACCATGGACAGCACATGAAGGAAGAGCAGCCGAGGTTCCCCGAAAACATGCCTGAGTACAGCCTGCCATTGCCAGGAGAGGGAGCCGCGGTTCAGCTGATCAGGCAGCAAAAGCCGCCGCACCATAACTGGCGCGGCGGCTGAAATGAACGCCGGTTTATCCTTCTTCAGGGGCGGCAGTCGGCGCTGTGGTAGGCGCTGTCGGCATGGGCTGCCGGACAGCCGCCAGAGCGGCTTGAAGCTGGGGATCCTGAGCATCCTCCAGAAAGGCAAAATCCTGTTCCTGCCCGGCGGTCATACCCACCATCACATTGGGCGTGATGCCGGTCCCCTCAAATCCACCGCCGGTAATCAGCGACAGATGCGCCACCGACAGGCGGACAGCAGAACCATCGGAGCTGATGCCGTAATAATCCTGAACCATTCCCCGGCCCGCGGTCTGAACACCCACAACAGCGGTTTTGCTGAACTCCTGCAGCACACCGGCAAACAGCTCCGCCTCTCCAGCCGTATGCTGATTGACCAGAGTAACCGAGGATTTGTCCATCTGATAGCCGTCCCCATCGGTCAAATCGGTAACCACTCCGGCGCTGTCGGTCTGGTGGGCATACACGCCGCGTGGCATCAGGTATTCGATCACAGAGCGTGCCGCCGCCAGTCGGCCCCCGCTGTTGTTGCGCAGGTCAAAAATATACTGCTGGGCTCCCTGTTCTTCCAGGCTGGCATACACCGATTTAAACTGATCCAGCGTCAGGTCATTGAATTCCGTAATACGGATATAGCCAGTCGTATCAATCAGGCGGCCCTCCACACTGTTAACCGTATAGGGACTGGGCGAGAGCTCAAATGCGGTGGACTGTTCACCCCGCAAAACGGTCACAATAATTTTTTCCGCCCGTTCCAGCCGGTCCGCCACCGCGGCGCAGTCCGAAGTGGATACCGGCGTACCGTCCAGAGCGGTAATCTCGTCCCCCTTGAGGACACCTGCCCGTTCCGCTGCAGAATTTTTCTCAACCTCCGCTATTTTCAACCGGTTGTCAGAGGTAACCGACACTCTCAGCCCTAATCCGGTCCTCTTACCGGCCATACGATCGACCTGTATCCGGTATTCCGACGCCGTATAGTAAGCGGCATAAGGATCGCCAACCCCATCAATGTAGCCTCTGGTCAGCGCCTCCCGCAGCTTTTCCTCATCAATGGTGCCGGCATAATGCTGACGGACAGCCTTATCAATATCGGTGATATACTCGAACATCACCTGGCGCTTGCCAACATCGCTCACCTTGGAGTTGAATTGACGCATGGCAATCACCATGGTGACAGATATGGTCAAAGCGACTGCGATAATAATCAGGGCAAATGTGGCGCCGAGCGGTACCTTTTTATTCAACTGCGATCATGCCTTTCCGCCGGTAATTTACACAAAATAGCTTGTACAACGGAGCCGAAACCGGCACCGGTCAGTTCATCTTGACATAGCCGTTTTTGATGGGGTCCACTGCCGTGCCGTTGACACGCACCTCAAAATGGCAGTGCGGTCCGGTAACATCTCCGGTATCTCCTGCACGCGACAGCACCGTCTGGCCGCCCACTACCTTCTGCCCCACGCTCACCAGCACCTGAGAGTTGTGCGCATACAGGGTGGAAATTTTTTGTCCCTTAGAATCCACACCGTGATCCACAATGACATAGTAGCCATAGCCGCCGCCCCAGGTATTGGTGGAGTTGGCGTAAATCACCACACCGTCGGCCGCTGCCACCACATTCTGACCATAGATTTTAACCGCGCCGTTCGCAATGTCGATCCCCCGATGGATGGTTCCCCAGCGGGGACCAAAGCCGGAGGAAATGTTCCGTACAGTCGGCACTGGCCAGAACATGGTGCCGCCGCCGTATTTTCCGGTGGAAGCGGTGGAGTTGATCAGCTGATTGATCTCATTGTTCAGCTTCTCCCGCTCTTTTGCCTTTTTCTCCATCTCTTCCTTGGTCAGTGTAATCTCCTGCTCCAAATTTTTAACCACCGCGTTCACCTGGCTGTACAGGTTATCCATTTCTGCTTTTTTGGAATCGCTCTGCACCCGGAGCTGGTCCACCTGTTTTTTCTGCTCCTCTACAGCGGCCTTATCGTTCTGAATTTGCTCCTTTTCCTGCTGAATGCGCTCCATATCCCCCTCCAGGCCGTCCATCAGTGCCTGGTCGTTGGCGGAGATGCGTTCCATCATCTTGCTTTTAATCAGATAATCGGCAAATTCGTCCGTATCAATCAGCATTTGCAGGCCGGACATATTGCCGCTTTTAAAGATGGTACGCAGCCGGCTCCGCAGCTGCTGAAAGCTGGCGTCGATCTCTTCCTGCTTGCCGGCGAGCTCCTGCTCCTTGGCGGCAATGTCGTCATTCATACTGCTGATTTGCGCATTCAGATTGTCGGCCTGCTGCATCAGCAGGTTGATCTGCGCGCGCATATTCTCAATCTGCTGATTCAGCAGATTCCGTTTCTCCTTCTGGTTGGAGAGATCGCTGCTGTATTGATTCACCCGGTTTTTCAGCTGCTGCTGCTCCTTTTCCAGTTCCTTAACCCTTTGCTGGAGATCGCTTACTGAGGCAGCGGATGCCTCCAGCCCAGTCAAGCTTCCGGGGGCCATTACCGTCAGCACCAGCGCAGAAAACAGCGATACCCATCGAATCAGATGCTTTTTCTTCATCAAAAGCTCCTCCCCTGTCTTAATTTTCCTGAACCGCTTTGGCTATTTTTCGTCAGCGGCGCTTCCTTCTTCCTTGAGATATTTGCCCATGGAAATCGCACTGCCGAACACACCGACAAAGACACCGGCACACAAAAAACCAATCAGCACCACCATCCAGATTCTACTGAAGCTCACCAGTCCCATCATGGTATCAAACCGGAACATTTCCGTCAATTTCCCATACACATAATAAATAATCGCATAGGAGAGCACGCCAGCAATGAGCCCCAGCACCATTCCCTCAATAATAAAGGGCACACGGATAAAGCCGTCGGTGGCACCCACCGATTTCATAATATAAATCTCCAGCCGCCGGTTGTAAACCGTCAGCTTGATCGTATTGGCAATAATAAAGAGGGATACCAGCAGCAGCATGCCGACGATCCAGCCGCCGACCACCATCACCACATGGCGCACCTTTGTCAGCAGTGCCGCGATATCGCCGTTATACCGGGTGCTGTCCACCTCAGGAATCTGCTCAATCTGCGCCAGGGTAGCGTCAAATCGAGAGAGATCTTCAAAGGAAACCACAAAGGTATCCAGCAGCGGATTGTTCTCCCCCTGCAGGCTTTCAAAGGTCGCCTCGGGAATCGAATCTGAATATTTCTGAAGGGATTCCTCCTTGGAAACAAATTTCACCTCCGCTACGTTGGTGATGCTTCTCAGCTTATCACCCAAAGCTACCGTCTCTTCCTCCGACAGCTCCTCTCTGGCAAAGGCTACCACCACATTCTGTTCATAAACCAGATCAAAGGCGTAGTTGATATTGACAAAAATCAGATACGCGCCGCCGGTCAGCAGCAGGCAGGACATCAGCACAGCGATGGATGCCACCGCCATAAAGCGGTTCTGCCACAGGTTGCGGAAGCCCTCCCGCAAAAGGTAACGTATACTACTCAAGCTCATGGCCAGCCCTCCCGCCGATGCTGTCGGAAACAACACAGCCGTCACGAATTTTAATCACCCGGCGGCTGAATTTGCGCACCAGATCATGCTCATGGGTGACCATCAAAATGGTGGTTCCCCGCCGGTTGATTTCGTTGAGCAGCTCAACGATTTCAAAAGAGAGTTCCGGATCAATGTTTCCGGTGGGCTCATCGGCAATAATCAGGGAAGGGTTGTTGACCAGCGCGCGGGCCAGTCCCACTCGCTGCTGTTCCCCACCCGACAGCTCCATGGGGAAGCTGCGCGCCTTATTCTGTAAACCCACCAAACCAAGAATATAAGGCACTCGCTTGCGGACATCGCGGCTGGAAGCGCCGGTGACCCGCATGGCAAACGCCACATTGTCAAATACGGTCATTTTGTTAATCAGACGAAAATCCTGAAAAACAATCCCCATTGTACGGCGGAGATACGGGATTTCCCGCCGCTTCAGCCTGGACAGACGGTAATCGTTGACCACCACCTCGCCTGCACTGGGGACCTCCTCCCTCATAATCAACTTCAAGAAGGTGCTTTTGCCGGCGCCGGAAGCCCCCACAATAAACACAAAGTCACCCTTATCAATGCGGATGTTGATATCTTTCAGCGCCTTGACGCCCGTATCATATGTTTTATGTACTCCTCTGAATTCAATCAAGGGGAACACACCTCCCTGTTATCGAAAACGCGGCTGGTCGTGAGACCTTTCCCCTGGATACGTCCCTCCGCGATATTGTCCTTCTAACGGGTATCTCTTATATTAAGGCAAGCAGGCGGCTAATACAAGCCACATATTCTGCCAGTGGAAAAATCTTCCCATGATGGAGGCCTGACCCATTTACCGGCAGACCTGTACAGACGCCCTCAGGTCCCAGCCTGTCCATGGGCAGCATATCAAAAAAGGAAAACGGTCCCACAGCCGTCCCCCTTCGCGGGGCACGGCTGCAAAGACCGGCTCCTTGCCTGCATCAGTATTTTACCGGGTTAGCCATCAGATATTTTTTCACCATCAGCGCCACCTTAAAAACAATGGCGTCGTCAAATTCACGCAAATCCAATCCGGTCAGCCGCTTGATTTTTTCCAGACGGTATACAAGGGTATTCCGGTGAACAAACAGCTTCCGGGAGGTCTCCGAAACATTCAGGTTGTTTTCAAAGAAACGCTGAATGGTAAACAGCGTCTCCTGATCAAGAGAATCAATGGAGCCTTTCTTGAATATCTCACGCAGAAACATATCGCAGAGGGTTGTAGGCAGCTGATAAATCAGACGTGCGATTCCCAGATTATCATAACTGACAATCACCTTCTCCGTATCGAAAACCTTGCCAACCTCCAGCGCCACCTGCGCCTCTTTAAAGGAACGGGCCAGGTCCTTGATTCCCTCTACCACCGTGCCGATTCCCACCGTCGCGCGGGTATAAAATTCGCCGCTGAGGGTATCGACGATAGAGCGGGCGAGCTTCTCCAAATCCTTCGACTCAATACCGACCCGAATCTCTTTGACCAGAGCGATGTCGGTCTCATTAATATTGATCACAAAATCCTTGTTTTTATCGGGGAACAGGTTCTGAATGATATCATAGGCGGAAATATCGGTGCGGGTGGCAATACGGATGAGCAGAACCACCCGGCTGACCTCACTGGTAAAGCGGAGTTCCCGCGCCTTGAGATAAATATCGCCCGGCAAAATGTTATCCAGAATCACATTTTTGACAAAATTGCCCCGGTCGTATTTTTCATCATAATATTGCTTGATGCTGGAGAGAGAAACCGACAGCAGAGCCGCATAGCTTTCAGCCTGCTCGTCCTCCCCCTCCACAAACAAAATGTTATCCAGAATCACATTTTTGACAAAATTGCCCCGGTCGTATTTTTCATCATAATATTGCTTGATGCTGGAGAGAGAAACCGACAGCAGAGCC
>JAAWCO010000120.1 GCA_022793315.1 Clostridiales bacterium
CGCGCCCGTTCCGCCCCGGAAGCCGTCAATGGCGATGATATCCGCGCCGCTGCGGGCGATACCGCTGGCGATGGCCGCCACATTATGCACTGCGGCGATCTTGACAATCACGGGCTTCCGATATTCAGTGGCCTCCTTCAGTGAATAGACCAGCTGACGCAGATCCTCAATGGAATAAATATCGTGGTGAGGAGCGGGAGAAATGGCGTCGGTCCCTTCAGGAATCATCCGGGTGCGGGAAACCTCCCCCACAATTTTGGCGCCAGGCAGATGGCCGCCAATACCGGGCTTGGCGCCCTGCCCCATTTTGATTTCGATGGCGGCACCGGCCTCCAGATAATCCTTGTGAACGCCGAAGCGCCCGGAGGCCACCTGAACAATGGTATGAGGACCATAAGGATAGAAATCCTCATGCAGGCCCCCCTCTCCTGTATTGTAATAAATGCTCAGCTCCTGCGCGGCGCGCGCCAGGCTTTCGTGTGCATTATAGCTGATCGAGCCGTAGGACATGGCGGAAAACATCACCGGCACCGACAGCTCCAGCTGCGGCGGAAGATTGTCCATCAGAAGCCCGTCTTCGCCGCGCTCCAGTTTATCTGATTTTTTCCCCAGAAAGGTACGGGTTTCCATTGGCTCCCGAAGAGGGTCGATAGGCGGGTTGGTCACCTGTGAGGCGTTGATCAGAATTTTATCCCAATAGATGGGGTATGGCTGCGGGTTGCCCATGGAGGAAAGCAGCACGCCGCCGGTATCGGCCTGACGATAGATTTCCTGAATGGTATCGCCGCTCCAGTTGGCGTTTGCCCGAAAGGCATGGTTGGTTTTGACAATTTTGAGCGCACGGGTTGGGCAGAGTGCCACACAGCGATGGCAGCTGACGCATCTGGATTCGTCGCTGATCAGTGTGTTTCGTTCTGGATCGTACCGATGCACCTCGTTGGCGCATTGCCTCTCACAGACACGGCACACCATACAGCGATCGGAGCTTCGCACCACCTCGTAATCGGGATAAATCAAATTCAGAGACATAAAATTTTCTCCTTCCCCCCAAATCAGCGGTCATATGTGATGAGAACCGGTTCACCGCCGCGTGGCGACCACAGCCGCTCAGGCTGCGGCTCCATAGCGATGATGGCGCATTCCTCGCTGGCCAGATAGACGGTGTCCCCCTTTTCTGCCGCCACCATGGAACGCAGCTTGAGCCGGTCGTTGAGGGCCATCAGCCCATCGCGATGACCGATCAGAAGAGAGAAGGGGCCAGTGATCAGCAGGCTGGAAAACCGGTTGCGCAGATAGCTCAGACGCCGGCGCTCAGCGGGAGGCTTGTGCTCGATGGTGGACCAGAAGGGGGCTGCGATTACCTCAGACACCTCCTGTAAGGTCAGTCCCTGGCGGCGGTGCAAATAGTCGATCAGGTAGGTGATCACCTCGGTATCGGTCTGGAGGGTACATTTATAGCCATACATTTCAATTGCCCGGCGATTGGCGTCATAGGAAGAGATTTCCCCGTTATGTACCACGGAATAATCCAGCATGGCAAAGGGATGGGCTCCTCCCCACCAGCCGGGCGTATTAGTGGGATACCGCCCATGCGCGGTCCAGCAGGTAGCCTCATACTCCTCCAGCCGGTAGAAGCGCCCCACATCCTCCGGAAAGCCCACCGCTTTAAAGACCCCCATGTTTTTACCGCTGGAAAAAACATAGGCCCCCTCAATTTCGCTGTTGATGTGCAAAACGCAGCGGACGATATACTCCTCTTCTGCCAGCTGGCTGTCCTTCAGGCGGGTGGGAAGGGGCCGGACAAAATACCGCCAGATCAGCGGCTCATCAGTGATCTCCGGAATTTTCCGCGTGGGAATTTTAGAAAGATTCACCACATCAAAATGCCGGTCAATAAATTGTTCGCAGTACGAACGTATCTCTGTACTGTTGTAAAAAAGATGAAGCGCATAATATTCCTTATATTGCGGATAAATGCCGTATCCTGCAAATCCCCCTCCCAATCCGTTGGAGCGGTCATGCATCAGGGAAATGGAGCGAATGATGGCTTCGCCGTTCATCCGTTTCCCGGAGCGGGAAATCACCCCGGAAACCGCACAGCCAGACGGAATACGGACCTGGCCTTCTTTCCACATCATCATCAAAACCTCCTGACAAAAAGAAAACGTTCATCAAAGCCGTGCTGCCGTCTTTTGAAACGGAAGTACCAGCAATGATGAACGCCTTTGTTCATTGTTTTTCATTATAAGCTCTCCGCTCTTTCTTGTCAAGAAGGATAAGCCGCGTTTTTGAAATATTATTTTTGTATTCTTGCAAAATAGTTTGCAAGATCGATTTTACATCCGATTTTTGTACTGTTTATGAAAACGCAAGATAAACATCCTTCGTTTTTGCCGATGAAGGGGTTGACAGAACGCTCTCGGTGCACTATACTGATTTCAGAAACGGCAACGGCGCCGCGGGCTGACTGGCTCGCGGCGCCGCTTCTGTTTTCAGAAACTCTTTCCCCATCAGGGGACAGAAAGGATGAAGCTATCATGAGCAGCGTAACGGAAATTTTCGGCAGCATGGTTTTCAACGACAGTGTGATGAAAGAGCGTCTTCCCAAGGAGGCTTATCGGGCGTTGAAAAAAACCATGAGCGAGGGGAGGCATCTCGATCCTCATATCGCCGGCGTTGTGGCCAACGAAATGAAAAACTGGGCCATCGAAAAGGGCGCCACCCACTTCACCCACTGGTTCCAGCCCATGACCGGCGTCACCGCTGAAAAGCATGACAGCTTCATCTCCCCCGGCATTGACGGTGGCGTCATTATGGAATTTTCGGGTAAAGAGCTGATTAAGGGAGAACCAGATGCCTCCAGCTTTCCCTCCGGCGGCCTGCGCGCCACCTTTGAAGCTCGCGGCTATACCGCTTGGGACCCCACCTCCTATGCCTTCATCAAGGACGGAACGCTTTGCATCCCCACTGCGTTTTGTTCCTATGGAGGCGAAGCGCTTGACAAAAAGACGCCGCTGCTGCGTTCCATGCAGGCGATCAACAAACAGGCTATACGGATTCTCCGTCTATTCGGCAATACCGAAGTGGGGAGGGTTAACACTACTGTGGGACCTGAACAGGAGTATTTCCTGATTGACCGAGGTCTGTACGAACAGCGCAAGGATCTGATCTATACCCGCCGTACCCTCTTCGGCGCCCGGCCGCCGAAGGGGCAGGAGCTGGAGGACCACTATTTCGGCGTGATCCGCCTGAGAGTTTCCGCCTTCATGAAGGAATTGGACGAAGAGCTCTGGAAGCTCGGCATTCTGGCCAAAACCAAACATAATGAGGTGGCCCCCGCCCAGCATGAGCTGGCTCCCATTTTCTCCACCACCAATATTGCCGCTGATCACAACCAGCTGACCATGGAAATCATGAAAAAGGTAGCCAAAAAACACGATCTTGTCTGTATTTTGCAGGAAAAGCCCTTTGCCGGAGTCAACGGCAGCGGTAAGCACAACAACTGGTCCATGTCCACTGATACTGGTCTGAATCTGCTGGAGCCAGGAGATTCCCCACAGGAGAACGCACAGTTCCTTTTGTTCCTGTGCGCGGTGATTCAGGCGGTGGACGACTATCAGGACCTGCTGAGAGTGTCAGTGGCCAGCGCCGGAAACGACCATCGTCTGGGCGCCAACGAGGCGCCGCCCGCCATCATCTCCATGTTTCTGGGAGACGAGCTGACCAGTGTGCTTCACGCCATCGAAACCGGTGAACAGTGCGACTCTGTGGGAAAAACCGAGATGCGCATCGGCGTCCATGTGCTGCCCAGTCTGCCGAAGGATACCACCGACCGCAACCGCACCTCTCCCTTTGCCTTCACCGGCAATAAATTTGAATTCCGGATGCTTGGATCCGCCGCTTCCATTTCAGGCCCCAATACCGTCCTGAACACGATTGTGGCGGAAACGCTCTCTCAGTTCGCTGACGAGCTCGAAAAGGCAAATGACTTTACGTCATCTCTCAACATTCTGATCCGCCGGGTCATCAGGGAACATAAACGCATCATCTTCAACGGCAACAACTATTCCGACGAATGGGTTACGGAAGCGGCGCGGCGCGGCCTGCTGAATCTGAAATCCACTGTGGATGCTCTGCCGTATTTTATCGCTGATAAAAACATCAATCTGTTCGTAAAGCACAAGGTCTTTACAAAGGAAGAGATGTATTCCCGCTATGAAATCCAGCTGGAGAACTACCAGAAGGTGCTGCATATAGAAGCGCTGACCATGCTGGATATGGTGCGCAAGGATATCCTCCCGGCGGTGGAGGGCTATATCCACGAGCTGTGCGACACCGCCCTTTCCAAAAAGGCTATGGCGCCTCAGGCGGCCTGCCAGGTGGAACAGGAGCTGGTCACCCGTCTTTCCGCTCTCTGCGCCTGTGTCTATTCCAAGGCGGATGAGCTGGACAAGGCTCTGATTCAGGCCAAATCCAGAGAGAATACGCTGGAATGCGCCGTCTATTATCACCATACCGTCTTTGCTCTGATGCAGGAAATACGGGCGGCTGCCGATGAAATGGAAATCCATACAGCGGAAAAATACTGGCCCTTCCCCACCTATGGAGACCTTTTGTTCCGGATCTGATTCCCCTGGTACAAAAGCCCCTCAGCTCAAAGCTGAGGGGCTTTTGTCTGCTCTAGGGAATTTGAATCGAAGGATCAAAAGTAACTAGGATTTCGCCCCCCGTTTCCACTCTACAGAGCGTACCGGCGTTCCTTCGGCACATCCGCCAGCGGGATATCTGTCGGGACCGTCCGCCTGGATAAGGCGGCGGTGGAAACCGGCGATGTCCTGAAATAGTCAAGGATCCCTTCGGCGATAGCGGCTGCCAGCTTCTCCCGGAAGCTGTCGTTGATCAAAAGCTCCAGATTGGCGGGCGAACTCATAAATCCGCACTCCACCAGCAGGGAGGGACAGTCATGAACACGGGTGACCAGGAAGGGATTCCACACGGTCCCCCGGTTCTGACCTCCGGGGGAATAAGAATCGTACACCGCCTGCATCCGGGCTGCCACCGTCCGGGCCGCTGCCTGAGAATATTCATAAAAATAATGAACCGAACAACCGTTTGCAGCGGAGGACGCCGCGCCGTCCATGTGCAGACTGATCAGCAGATCGGTGCGGTTATGGCGAGCAAAGGCGGCCCGTGCCTCCAAATCCGCGTGACTGCTGGAGGAAAAATGCGTGTCCCCGGTGCGGGTCATGATAACGATGGCCCCCTTTTCTTCCAGCTTGTCCCGCAGGGTCAAAGCATATTTCAGAGTCATGGTTTTCTCCGCCAGATTACCCGCCGCTGTACCCACATATTTGCCGCCGTGACCCGGGTCGATGACAATCCGTTTTCCCTGAAGGCTCTGGCCCTCCGACGCATGTTTAAAGGAAAAATGGAGAACGCCGCTGTCATCCCAGGAAACGGAATAGCCATAAAAGCCTCCCGCTGACCGGAGATGGAGACGCAGGATGATTTCTGTTCCTTCCTGTATCCATTCGGCGCGGCTGAACAGCGGACTGCCCGATACCTCCGGAAGATCGCCGGCGGTCGGCGTATAGGAAAAACGGATATCCACATGCTGAGCCGTTACCGAAGACACGGCATAATTGGGCTGACCGGCGGCCGACAGATGCGGATAGCTCTGAGGAAGCAGAGACAGATTATAGGGAACATGCCACACCGATTTCAGCGAAAGAGTGGTGTATCCCCCCTCTGTGCTCACCCCCACTGCCGAGAGAGTATTGGCAGTGATGTTGCCGCTGTTTATATAGACGGCGGCATCCCGCTGATAGACCCGCCGGCCGCAGCCCAGCAGATAATAATGATTGCCAGATGCTGAATCATACACGCTCTTCACCAGACGATCGGTGGTGCCCTGCGGAAGGTAGGCGTTGGTGGGGCGGGAATAGTCGTCGGTGGTATTCCCGTTAAAGGTCTCTGCCCAGGGAGCGGTAATGACCAGAATTTTACCGCTGGCAAGCGTTTCTCCGCCGGAGCCGGGGTCGACCGGCTGACCGTCTCCGCCGGGCAGGGGATCATCGGGCTCCTCCGGAACGTGAACCGGCAGCGGATTGACGGTAACGGTTCCCCCTGTCAGGCTCTCACTCAATCCCTGGTAGCTCCCATACACCTTGACAGCCCCCAGGTTCTGGGCCTCTCCCTCTTTTCCATCGGGCAGGGTGTACTCACCGGAATAGTTTTCATAATCCGCCGAAAGGGACGCCTCCTGCTCATTCTGCTGCAGCGGAGCAGGTGTCATGGAGATGGTGGCGCCGCCAAGAGTAGCGTAAATGGCAGACCCTTTACGGGCAATGGCGCTGACCGTGATCGTAGTTCCTCCCTCCAACGACAGATTATCGCCCGGCGAAGCGCTTTTCAGCACCTGTACCTTATAAAAAACCGAGTAGGTGACACTTTTTCCTTTATGCTCAAAGGTGAATGAGTTATTCCCCACCGACAGTTCAGCTGTAAAGGCAAAATAGCCATGGGCGGATAGCTCTACTGCCTGTCCGTTAACGGTCAGAGGAAAGTTAGGGTCAGCGCTTCCCTGAAAGCTCTGAGTGGATTCATAGGTGGTGACCGACTGTTTGGCAGGCGAGGAAACCACCAGCTGATTGGAGATGTATTCGCTCTGGATATCGCCGTCAAAGGCTTTGAGCAGAACGGTGGTGCTGTTCAGGGGGTTCCGAATCAGATCCGCAAGGCAGCGAAAGGCGCTGCCCGCCCAACTGAAACGCTCCTTACAGGCAAGCACCTGGCGGGAAAGCTGGTCTGGGGAGTGCCATCCCACTCCCCCAGTCACCGCCCGCCCGGCATCGTGGGCGATATAAAGGGGAATATCCTCTTGCGTACATACCGACGCCCACCAGTCCAGTACGGTCTGAAAACCGCAGCTTTTATCCTCAATGGCTTCATAATCCTCCGCCATCACAAAATCAAACAGCCCCTCCTGAACCCAGGAAAGGGTATCGGCGTAGCCGTCGGTCAGCTCCGCATAACCGACAGCCTCCATCCCGCGTTCATCGTTTGCAGCGGAAGACCAGA
>JAAWCO010000121.1 GCA_022793315.1 Clostridiales bacterium
AATGCCGGCCGGCATTTTCGAGACCACGGCCATCGGGCGTCATGTGAGCAGAAGCGTTGGGCCGTGGTTATGGCAAGATGAAGCCCCTTTTCCATCATTTTTTCGGCCCTTGTCTGCTGTGGAGAGTAGGCGGTTGGAAATCAATGAAACTTATGGTACAATGCAGGAAATCGAAGATTTCCTGCCGAAGAACCCCGACCCCGGGCCTTTCCGTTGTCAATTACGTTACCTTTTGCGGCCCGGGGCCAGAATATTTCCCTTTGGAAAATCTTCCCTTCCCGCATGACGGCGGGGCCGCATCGGGAAATTTTCCTTGACGGTTGTGGTACAATGAAAAAGAGGTTTGTTTTTCTGCCGGCAGAGGTACCGGCCCGGACCTGTCCTTTAGGCGGGGAGGTTTGCGGTTCGGCGTTTGGATGCTGGCGGATTTTAGGATAAAACTGACTGCGGATGAGAAGGGGAGTCTGTTTTGAAAAAGCAAATCGCCGGGAAATGTTTTGATGAAGAGCGGGCGCTGTATCATCTTCAGAATACCGAGCTGACCGGCTGCTGCTTTGCCGGGCCGGCAGACGGTGAATCGGCACTGAAGGAATCTCTCGATATCACGGTGAGGGACTGCCGTTTTTCGCTGCGGTATCCGCTGTGGCATTCGCGCCGTTTTTTGCTGGAGAGCTCCTCTTTAGATGCGCTGACACGGGCGCCTGTCTGGTATGCAGAGGAGGGCGTTATCCGAAATTGTACCATTGAGGGGATCAAATGTCTGCGTGAATGCGATCGGATGGAGGTCTATGACAGCCTTCTCCGCTCACCGGAATTCGGCTGGAAATGCCGCGGTCTGACCATGGTCGGCTGTGAAGCGGATTCGGAATATTTTCTGTTTGAAAGCCGGGACATTGAGATTGACCGTTTGCGTATGTCGGGGAAATATTCTTTTCAATATGTGGAAAACATGCATATCCGCTGTTCAGAGCTGGCGACCAAGGACGCTTTTTGGCACAGCCAAAACGTCACAGTGGAGGACAGCCTTGTCAAAGGGGAATATCTCGGCTGGTATTCAGAGGGATTAACCCTGATCCGCTGCCGGATTATCGGGACACAGCCCCTTTGTTATTGTAAAGGACTGAGGCTGATCGACTGCACCATGGAGGAGACTGATCTCTCCTTTGAGTATTCAGAGGTAGAGGCGGAAATTAAGGGCAAAATCCTGTCGGTGAAAAATCCGAGGTCCGGGCGGATCACGGCGGATGCTGTGGGGGAAATCATCCAGGAGGATTCCATTATGGAGTCGGGCTGCCGGATCGAGATCCGTGCAGAAAAGCGGACCCTGGATTCCTCTCCAGTATCATGACTGAGAGCTGCTTTCTTTACACATTTATTACATAGGGTGTCCCAAAGGCTATCTTTCAGGGGCGCCAGCTTCAAAGGATAATCGCCAAAAGCGTTTGGGAAAGGATGAATCATGACGATGGAGCTGAACATTGAAAAAATCCGGCAGGATTTCCTTCAGGAGCTGGAAAAGGCGGCGAGCGTCGCCGATTTTGAGCAGCTGAAGGTCCGCTATCTCGGCAAAAAGGGTCGGGTGACCGGCCTCTTCAAGGATCTGAAGGATGTGGAGGCACAGGCGAAAAAGGCGGTCGGACAAAAGATCAACACTCTGAAGGAAAAGGTGGAGGAGCTGATTGCTGACGGCGCAGAGCAATGCCGTCAGCGCGAGGAGCGCCGCCTGGTTGAAGAGGCGGAGGTCTATGATTTTACCCGTCCCGCTGCCGCCGGGCAGGGTTCTCTTCACCCGATTACCGTGGTGCAGCGGGAGGTAGAGGCCGTGTTTGCCGGCATGGGCTTCACCATTGAGGATTATGTGGAGATCACCGATGAATACCATTGCTTTGAGGCGCTGAACATCCCCAAGCATCATCCCGCACGGGATATGCAGGACACCTATTTTCTCGACAATGGTCAGGTGCTGAAAACCCATACCTCTGCGGCGCAGAACGCCATCATGCGCAAATATGGGGCGCCGCTGCGGGCGATTTTTCCCGGCCGCTGCTTCCGGAACGAGGCGACCGATGCCTGTCATGAAAACACCTTCTTCCAGATGGAGGGGATCATGATTGATACCAATATCTCCATCGCCAATCTGATTTATTTCATGAAAACCATGCTGTCTGAGGTCTTTCATCAGGAGGTCAGCGTCCGTCTGCGCCCTGGCTTTTTCCCCTTTGTGGAGCCGGGCTTTGAGCTGGACATTCAGTGCCTGATCTGTGGGGGAGAGGGCTGTCCCACCTGTAAGCAGTCGGGCTGGCTGGAGCTGTGCCCCTGCGGCATGATCCATCCCCATGTATTGGAATACGGCGGGATTGATCCCGAAAAGTACACCGGCTTTGCCTTTGGTCTGGGGCTGACCCGGCTGGCCATGATGAAGTATGGGATTCGGGACATCCGTGTTCTGAACAGCGGCAACCTGAAGGCGCTGTCGCAGTTCACCGTCCGTTGAGACGGGCCGATTTGAGAAAGAAAGGCTGGAGAAACCAATGCTGATTTCCATGAACTGGGTTCAGGATTTTGTCGATTTGAGCGGGCTTGATCTGGATGCTCTGATTCACCGCTTTACCCTTTCCACCGCGGAGGTGGAGGATATTTTTCATAAAGGTTCCGATTTTCACAAGGTGGTTGCCGGCAGGATTCTGTCGGTGGAGAAGCATCCTGATTCTCAAAAGCTGCATCTGCTGAAGGTGGACAGCGGCAGCGGAGTGGCGGACTGCGTCTGCGGCGCTCCCAATGTCCGTGAGGGGATGGTGGTCCCCTTTGCCTGCGCCGGCGGCCGGGTGGCCGGCCAGGAGATCCGTACGGCAAAGGTCGCCGGCTATCCCTCTGAGGGCATGTGCTGTTCGGAGGCGGAGCTGGGTATCAGCGCCGACCATTCCGGGCTGATGGAGCTGCCGGAGGGTACCCGTCCCGGCACCGATATTCGGGACCTCTTCGCGGTGGAAGATGTGGTGTTCGAGGTGGACAATAAATCCCTGACCAACCGCCCCGACCTTTGGGGTCACTACGGTATTGCACGGGAATTTGCGGCCCTGACCGGCCGCCCGCTTCGTCCGCTGGAGACGGCGGACACCGCCCGCTATGCCGGTCTGCCCGCCGTTCCCATCGAGGTGGAGGACCGGGAACACTGTCTGCGCTATACCGGGCTGCGGGTGGACAACGTCACCGTACAGGTCAGCCCGATCAATATGAGGATTCGCCTGTTTTACTGCGGCAGCCGGGCGATCAATCTGCTCACCGACCTGACCAACTACCTGATGCTGGAGATGGGACAGCCTATGCACGCCTTCGACGCCCGGCGGGTGGACCGGATTGAGGTCCGGCGCTTTGACCGGCCCTTCTCCTTCCGGACGCTCGACGGCGTGGACCGGGCTATTGAAGAGGATACGCTGATGATCTGCAGCGGCGGCGAACCGATGGCCATCGCGGGCGTGATGGGGGGCGAGTCCTCCATGACGATGGATGACACCACCTCTCTATTGCTGGAATCGGCCAATTTCGACGGGGTGTCGGTCCGAAAAACCTCCACCCGGCTCGGCCTGCGCACCGATGCGAGCATTCGATATGAAAAGGTGCTCGATCCCGAGATGACTGCTGATGCGATCGGCCGTTACCTGCTGCTGCTGACCGCGGCGGACCCCGGTGTTCGGGTGGCTTCCCGCCTGAGTGATGTGCGGGTCCGCGGCTACGATGAGATTGAAATTGCCTTCGATCAGGCGTATGTGGACCGCTATACCGGCATCGCCATCACCGGGGACCGCATCGAGTGCACCCTGACCGCTCTTGGCTTTGGGGTGAAGCGGGAAGCGGATGGTTTCACCGTGACGGTGCCCTCCTGGCGGCGGACAAAGGATGTCACCATCAAGGCGGATGTGATCGAGGAAATCACCCGTATCTATGGCTACGACAATTTTGAGCTTCAGACCACACTCAGCCCGCTGCGTCCGGTGATGGACTCCGCTGGCCGCACCGCTGACCGGGAAACAAAAAATTTGCTGGCGGATAAATTCGGCCTGCATGAGGTACATTCTTATATCTGGTGCGATGCTGCCCGCTTCCGGGAGATTGGCGTGGCGGTGGAGGATAATGTATCGCTGGTCAATTCGATTGCTCCCGACCATAAGGTTCTGCGCAATTCCCTGATTCCCACCCTGCTGACCATGATTCAGGAAAACCGGAGCTTTTCCGACCATTTCGGCATCTTTGAAATTGCCCGTGTGGTGGAGGGACGGCGGTCCGACGGCTCCTGCGATGAGCATAAAAAGCTGGGGATTGTGCTGTACAGCCGGGGCCGGGAGGAGAAGGACCTGTTCTACGAGATGAAGGATATGCTGACTGTGCTGGCTGCTGTGCAGAAAAACCGTGCGCTCACCTTCCTTCGCACCGAAACCCCTGATCACGCCTGGCAGCATCCCCGCAACACCGCTCGAATTGCGCTGGACGGGGAGACAATCGGCTTCATGAGTGTGCTGCATCCCAATGTAAAGAACCAGATTGACCGGAAAGCGGCGGTTCTCATGGCAGAATGGGACATGGACCGCTTCGCCGCCTGTTCCGCCGCCGCTCTGGATTACCGAGAGCCGTCCCGCTATCCCGGTATTGACGCCGACCTGACCCTCCTGACCGGGAGGGGCATCCCCTTCTCCGCCCTCCAGGCGGTGTGGAAGGAGCAGAGCGCCGCCGGACTCCGGCAGGTCCGCCTGCTGGATATTTACGAGGGAGGGGACGGAAGGGACAGCGTGACCCTGCGCCTGACCTTCTCCTCTGACGAGAGGACCATGACGCGGGAAGAGGTGCAGCAGGTGATGGATGAGCTGATACGGCGCTTTGAGGAAAAGGGATTTCAGCTGAAGCGGTAGAACGGTGGAAAAGCGCTCTCCCTGCCTGAAGGTTTTCGCAGGATGCCGGCGTATCGGTGTGAAAATGTCAAGAAAAGCATTTTTGATGGGCATGGAAAGCATTTTTGATCTTGTTTCCCCCCGATGAAATGGTATAATGAACTTGTATATTCTGTACATATCAAAATCGGTGCGTGCAGGCGTTTTCATGAACAATGCGCTGATGATGTGTTACCATCTGCATGAAAGAAAGAGGGATGTCATTTATGCCAAAGTTCCAACTGGCCAAAAAGCTGCTGGCGGTCGGCATGAGCCTCTCGCTGGCGGCCGGATTGTTTACCGG
Organism: Clostridiales bacterium; assembly: GCA_022793315.1. GTDB lineage: Bacteria > Bacillota > Clostridia > Oscillospirales > Acutalibacteraceae > Avimonas_A. The sequence continues at coordinate 5,227 of JAAWCO010000121.1, forward strand.
CGCTCTGGCGGTTTCCGCCGCCGACGAGTCGGATGTGCTGTTTGAGGAAAACTTTGACGGCCTCACCCAGTTGAGCAGCGACTGGAAAGAAAATCTGGAGTACAAGGACGGAAAGATTTCCGTGGAGGACGGAGCCCTGATCATTGACGGCACCGGCGACGGCTATAACTGCAGCGGTGTGGTTTACCTGGGCAGTGAGCTGAAGGACAAGGGCGACTATACGCTGGAATACGATTATACTCCTTTGGCAGCGTTCAACAATGATACGTCCCGCTGGGCGAGCGGTATGTATCGTGTCAGCGGTACCACCCCTGATAATACGGGCCACTATACTCCCTATTATCATTTTACCACCCGCCTGAATGCCTCGAGAGCCAGCGGCGGCGCGGAGCTGACCGCCCGTGTCCGCAACGGCGGCTGGAAGACGTATGTCAATATCCCGGCTCCCAGCGATATGGAGCTCAATAAAACCTATCATATGAAGATCATCTGCAAGGGCGGCAGCATTCAGGAATACATCGGGAATGAGGCTGTCATTGCCTATGAGCTGGATGAGAAGGCAGCCGACTATATCGCCACCGGCGGTATCGGCTTCCAGACAGCGGGACTGAAGATCAAAATTGATAACGTCCGTGTGACCGAGACCAAGGAGATGCCGGTCATTAAGACGCCGGGCGTCTATAACGTCTATGAGCCGGAGACCGCCCTGAAAATGGCGCCCACTGTGGTATTGGATGTCAAAACCAAGGCGGACTACGATAAGCTGACCGGCACGAAGCTGCCGGCCACGGCCATCTTCCATCTGGATGCGGCTCTCAATGTGGTGGACCAGAGTGGCGGCACCATTGCCACGCTGGCTCAGGCTCTGGAGAAGACCGGCGACAATGTGATTCCGGGCTTCTATCTCAGCGATAAATCGGCGATTACAGCGCTCAAGAATTATACCGACGCGGCGAAGATCATCGACGCGACCATTTTTTCGGCCGACGCCGCCGTACTCACCGAAGCGCATAAGGCGATGGATAAGCTGCGCACAGCGCTGGACTTCAAGCTCACCACCAAAGTGGATCAGGCGAAGCTGGATGAAATGATTGCGCTGGCCAACAAGACGCCTGCCAAAATCATGGTCATGGACAACCAGTATGTCACCAAGCAGGATCTCGAATACATGCAGATCCGCATGATGACGGTCTGGACACGCGGCGATTACGACGCAGAAGGCACCTATTCGCAGGTGGTCAAGGGTCCTGACGGCATTGTTACCGGTGATTTCCTGCAGGTGTTTGATTGCTACAAGACCTTTACCGAGGCCAACAGCATCATCCGCACCCCCTTTACGGTGGGACACCGCGGCTATCCCAACCTGTATCCGGAGAACACCATGCTTTCTATGGAGAAATCGGTGGAAGCCGGCGCAACGGCGGTGGAAATTGATATCCATATGACCACCGACGGTGTGATCGTCCTTTGTCATGATGAGACGGTTGACCGTACCACCAACGGCACAGGCAACATCACCAAGATGACCTGGGATCAGCTGAAGGATCTGAAATGCAAGCGCGCGAGCGGTGCCCTGACCGACGAGGGAATCCCTCGTCTCGAGCAGTTCCTGGAATTTTTGCAGAAAAATCCGCATGTGGTCGCGTATGTGGAGCTGAAGGACGGCAACACCGCGATTGTTGAGCCCTTCAAGAAGATGGTGGCGGAATATGGCGTTACCAATCAGATTTGCACCATTTCCTTCTACTATACTCAGGTTGCCAAAATGCGTGAGCTGATGCCTGAAACCAGCATCGGCTATCTGGGCGGCAGCTCCAACGGCTCGACGGCCGACAAGCTGACCATGATGATCAACTCCAACTTCCCGACCGAGTCCACCTGGCATCCGAATATGAGCTTCTCAGATTCCGCTATTCTGGAGGCGGCGAAGCACCGCGGTATTTCCCTGCATCTGTGGACCTACAACGGCATGGCGGCCTTTAATGCGGCCGTCCGCCAGGGAGTGCAGAGCCTGACATCCAACAGCTCCGAGTGGCTGACTGACATGTACAGCTATCTGGAGGCCAAGGACAGCTATACTCTGAAAGCCAACATCGCCTCTGAAGTGGCGGCGACTGGTGTGGCGCTCAACGGTAAAACGGAGGGCCTTGCCTGCAAGATTGTCCGCATCGGCGGAGACGACATCACCTTCACCAGCTATGACAACGGCACAGTTGCCGCCGATAAGGAAGGTACTGCCAGAGTCCTGCTGTGCTATGAGAAAAAGACCTTTGATGGTAACTACCACATTTATTCCACTCCGGTAACCGTGACAGTGGAACAGGGTGCGGCCACCCCAACTGAGCCGCCCAAAACCGAGCCTTCAGAGTCCACACCCACGACAGCTCCGTCCCAGGTCGAATCTCCTGCGATCCCCGGCGTGATCCGCGAGATTGACTTCTCCATCAACAACGCTTCTGCCTGGATGGTGCGGGATATGAAGTCGGAAGTGAATCGCGATGTATATTCCATCTATGCTCAGTACCCTGAGCTTCGGGTGAGCAATGACGAGGATGGTAATTTGGTTATCCTGCGTGCGCCGTTCTCCGCCAATCCCTGGGCCAGGACCTATACGGCTTCCTTCAAGAACGAGGTCAATCTGGTAGATAACAAGTTGTATTTTGACTTTACCGCGGAATGTGCATGGAATATGAATCTGGTGCTGAACGACAGCGGCAATGCACTGAACAGCCGGAACAGCATCAACCTGGCGACCTATATCAACCAAGAGGTGAATGGCACCACTATCGGTTATCTGGAGGATGCACCGGCTGGCGTTTATCAGGGCGTTCTTGACATCAAAAAGGTATACGAGGATGCTGTCGCCAAGGGGAATATCGACGCTGGTCTGATTGCAGAAGATGGGTCCGCTGTTGTTGGCTGTCTGCAGATTTGGTCGGTGAGCGGTGCCGAAGACGCAGATAAGCTCATCATTAAGGATATTTTTGTGGGACGTGCGGATACCTCATCCAGCAATCCTTCGACTGATCCGTCAGGCGATCCGTCCACTGACCCGTCGTCTGATCCTTCAACTGATCCTTCGGCCGATCCTTCGGTTGACCCGTCCGCGGATCCTTCGAGCGACCCCTCTGCTGACCCGTCGGCCGCTCCAACCACCAAGCCCTCTCAGAACAATAATCCCAACACCGGCGACAATACCGCTTTGGCGGTGATGGGTGTGTTGCTTCTGGCGGTTTCCGCTGGTGCGCTGGTGCTGACCACCAAGAAACTCAAATCCCGCTGACCGTTATGAGGCTACGGAGAAATCTCCTGTAACCATCATCAAACGATTCATCATTCGATTATAAGAGAAGGCCGCCGGTTTGATTCCGGCGGCCTTCTGTGTGTCAAAGAGTGGTAAATCCCATAGCGTAAGACCTTGTAAAGAGGCGGCTGTCCGCTTTGGATATTTGGGCGAGTGGTTTCCAGAAACAGCGTGCCATCCATTGACAAGGAAAAAACCTTGCCTGACGGCAGCCTCAGGAGGCTATGTCGTGGTTTTGCGTTCTTACCAGTATCATTTTTTGCTTTGCTGTCAGGACTTTGTTTTTTTCGGTAAAAAAGGAAGCGGATAAGGCGGGACGCAGAGCGATATCTCTAATTTTTTAAACGAAGAATCGGAGATGTCCTATTATTTAAGAAAAGTTAACCAGCGGCTTTGCCGGTGACAAAAAAATAGTCTCCAGCGAGGAAAAAAAGAAGATCTTCGGTGGGCACTCAAACCTGAAATATCAGTATGGAGACAGACGTTTCTGGGCGACGGGTGGTGGATACAAGGGGCCGAAAGAACAGGCAGATTTGAGGAATATGTCCGGTGCCAGTTAAAGGGAGGCAAAATTGTAGGCCAGATGAGCCCAAAAGGGTATGCAGATCCGTTTATGTGCAGCAAAAAAGCCGAGGCATAAAAAAACAATACCCCTCAGGGAGCACGAAAAGTAGACCCTTTCGATGCCTCTTTAGGGGTATTGTCCGTATGATAAATGCTCTTCCCAAAAGGCTCTCTAAAATCTCCGGCTGCTCCGGAGGTTTTGATGCCATGGGATTATGGACTGACAAAGAAATATTGGTGCGGTGGCAGGGGAGATGCTTTAGGAAAATTCCTGTTCGATTTTGTGTTCCCGACAGGATCTAAACCATTGCAGACAAATGGTCCCAGGTTCTACAGGAACATGGGACCAAAGGGGGAAAAGGCAGAGGAAATCTCCTGCTGGGCAACACGCTGTCTTCCTTCACCTTTTCATGTGGTGCTGTCAGTTCCCTGTGGTTAGAACGGAGGAAGGGGATAGGACCGGCGGCAGAAATTTTTCCAGCAGGGAGGCACCAATCAGGCCGGCCTGTCCCTGGAGGGTGGAGCGGAATAACCGACCCGGCTCCAGGCAGCGCTCCTGAATGCGGGACAGCAGCAGCTCACCGGCCTCCGCCTGAAAAACGCCGCCCGACAATACAATACGGTCGGGGCGGAAGATAATCGTCAGGTTGTTCAGTCCAGCGGTCAGGAAATCAGCGAAGGAGCTCAGGACGGCATCCGCAGTGGGGCATCCCGCCAAAAGGGCAGAAAAGACGGTTTTTCCCGTCATAACTCCGCCAGTCTCTTGACTTATCTCCGCCAGAAGACTGGTGGGGTTGGCCTGCACTGCTTCACTGGCGAAACGGCAGAGGGCGGTAGCAGAGGCATATTGCTCCCAGCAGCCGGAGCGGCCGCAGGGACAGGGTCTGCCGTCAAAGGCGATGGTCATGTGACCGAACTCACCGGCGCGGTTATCGATGCCGGAGTGAATGCGTCCGCCAATACGGATGCTGCCGCCGATGCCGGTGCCGATCGTGACCAGAAGAAGGTTTTCTGCGTCCTGACTGCCTCCCACCGATATTTCGCCGTAGAGGGCGCAATTGGCGTCGTTATCGGCGAAGACCGGCAGCTTCAGCGCCTCCTGCAGAATCTGCGTCAGCGGGACGTCCGACAGACGCAGATTGGTGGAGCTCACCAGAATACCTCTTCGGGTATCGACACGGCCCGGCAAGCCGAGTCCAATCGAGGTGACCGGTCTGTTTTTCAGCTGACGCAGGCAGACATCAATCAAACCGCGCAGAACGGCCTCCTTTCCCTCTTCGGTATGAGTAGGAGTGGTTTCAGGAAAATAGACATGACCTTCGTCGTCCACCAGACCGGATTTGATGGCTGTTGCTCCCACGTCGATGCCTAACCGCACAGGGATACCCCCTCCGCCGTATAGACCGGAACGCCATCCACAAAGGTGGCAACGGTTTGTAACGCGCCGTCCAGCAGAACCAGGTCCCCGCATTTGCCGGGGGTGATGGTTCCGGTATGCTCCAGAAGACCGGCAGCGCGGGCGGAATTGCGGGTGGCGGTCATGACCGCCTTTTCAAGCGGAATTCCCAGCGTGAGCAGGTTTTTAACGCCGTAAGAAACCGGATAGGTGCTTCCGCTGAGCGTCCCGCCGTCCAGATAACAGACGCCATCGCGGATATGGCGGGTGCGTCCTTCCTGCGAATAATCGCCGTCTGGTAGCCCGGTAGCGTACATGGAGTCGCTGACCAGATGGACCCGATCAAGCCCCTTGGCGCGGCAGATGAGGGAAACAGTGGCGGGATGCAGATGGACAAAATCGGCAATGATTTCGCAGCTGACCCGGTCATCGGTCAGGACGGCCCCCAGTACACCGGGGGAACGGTGGTGAAGGGAGGGCATCCCATTGAAGGTATGGGTGGAGATAGAGGCGCCGCAGTCAATAGCCATTTTGGCAGTGTCATAGCTGGCGCCGGTGTGTCCCAGGGCCACGGTAATACCCCGTTCCCGTGCGGCGCGGATCACTTCCAGTCCTTCCCCTTCCTCAGGGGCCAGGGTGAGGATGCGAAGAATACCTTCGGATGCCTCCCAATAGGTGCGGAGCCGCTCTACGGAAGGAGGCAGAAGATATTCCGCCATCTGACCGCCCCGGTGCTTCATGGAAAGGAAAGGCCCCTCCAGATGGATGCCTTCCAGCCGGGCGCCGCCGCTTCCGGAGGCCATCACCGCACGAAAATCCCGGATGGCGGTGAGGAGAGCCTCCTCCGGAGCGGTGGAAATAGCGGGAATAATAGCGGTAATGCCGTGGGCGGCTTCAAAGGCAGCTACCTCCCGAATTCCCTCCGGGCCAGCGGTGCCGAAAAGATTCCCCAGCGCGCCATGGAAGTGGGTATCAATCAGGCCGGGGATCAGGGTCAGGTCAGAAGCGTCAATCCGCTCCAGCCCCTGTGTATTCTTCGGCTGTCCCACCTCGGCAATTCGACCGTCCCGGACAGAGACGGACCCAACTTCAAAGGTAAAATCGTCCTTCAGCACCCGCGCATTTTCAAAAAGCCAGTTGGTTCCCATGATTTTCATATCTGTTCACCCCATGATTTGCGCCAGATAACGGTTGAGGTTCTCCATACTGATGGAAATCGCCAGCAGGTTATCCTCCATTCCCTCAAACTCCAGCGAGACATAGCCGCGATAACCAGATTCATAGATGATTTTCAGGCATTGATAGGCGGGCTGGTCACCCTGACCGAAAATGGTGGGGCGGCGATAGTTGCCGGCACGGGAAACAAACCAGCCGCGGCCGGGATTGGGCAGCATCCCCGAACGGACAAAGGAATCCTTGGCATGGACATGGGAGATCAGAGGGAGCAGCTTGGAGACGGCGACAGCGCAGTCCTCATCCACCCCGCCGAAGTTGCCGATATCGCACAGATAGCGGTAATTGGGGTGATTGACCGCATTGAAAAGAGCCAGCATCCGGTCGCTGTCCTGTACAAGACGCCCATGATTTTCCGAGCAGGTAACCACTCCCTTTTTCTGGGCATAGTCCGCGACCTCACGGATCGCGGTCGAAACGGTGGGGAGAATGGCCTCAAAAACACGCAGGCCGGTATAGTCGGCGCTGAAATCGTGGACGACATCGTGACGCAGCAGGGGAATACCCGCTTCAGCAGCGATATCAATGTGTTTTTCTACCCGGCGGATTTCCGCTTCGACATCAGGACGGCAGAAGTTGGCGCCGGTGGTGTAGATGGGGACCTCTAGGCCGATTTTCCGGGCATGCTCGGCAAGACGGCAGGCAAAGTCGCGCGGCGACCCACCACCGGGCGGGGTATCGTCCAGAACCAGCTCTGCCGCGGGGATATTCATCTCACGGATTTTATCCAGTACGGCAAAATGGTCCATTCCCCCTTCATCAATGAGACGGGCAAAGCTGTAGGTGCTGACACAGGTTTTCATAGTGATACTCACATACCTTTCCGGCTGAATTGATAAACTTAAAGAATGACCTCGCGGCCCAGACGGGCGGAATCATAGACTCCCTGCAGCATCTGCTGCAGCTGGCAGGCCTGCTCAATGGGGACGAGAGAGGGAGCGCCTGTACGGATCATATCCAGGAAGTGCCTGATTTCCAGCTCAAACTTTTGACCAGGACCGGCGTTTAGCCGGTTATCGCTGAGATAGCCGTTGTGCTCCCCATAAACGGTCAGCGGATCGAGAGTGACGCCACCCCTGGTTCCAAAGAGCTGCGTGTATTCATACCCTGGTCCGTTGAGCGCCCAGGAGGCTTCAAACAGGAGAATCGCGCCGTTTTCAAAGTGGATGACACCCGCGCCGAAATCCTCAGTGTCGTTACAGTTGTCGGGGCAGGGGGTTCCCTTCCAGCGTTCTACGCCTTTGGTCTCGAACTCACCGAAGCGGTTGGAGACGGCCGCGCTGACCCGAACAGGGCGGGGATTGCCCATCAGGTACCAGGCGGCGTCGATGCGGTGGACGCCGATATCCAGCACGGCGCCGCCGCCGGCGGCACGGCTGTCGGTGAACCAGCCAGTGGGGGTGCCGCGCCGCCGGAGATACGAGGTCTTGGCATAGTAAACTTCGCCCAGCTCCCCTTTATCCAGCATCTCGCGGGTCATGACATTTTCCGGCGCGAAACGGCTGGGAACACCCAGAAGAAAATGAACCCCAGACTTTTCTATCGCTTCCCGCATTTCCTGCGCGGATGCCAGATCGGCGGCCAGCGGCTTTTCACAGAGAATATGTTTTCCGGCACGGGCGGCTGCGATGGCCACCGGCGCATGGCCGCGGTTCCAGGTGCAGATGTCCACAGCGTCGATGTCCGCATTTGCCAGCAGCTCTTCAACCGAGGAATAAGCCTGCGGCACGTTAAAACGTTCGGCGAAGGCCTTGGCCCGCTCCAGATCAATGTCGGCAACAGCGGCGATTTCCGCCCCTCCGCATGCGGCATAGGCGGGCATGTGCGCGTTTGTGGAGATGTTGCCCGCGCCAACGATACCAATCCGTACTTTTTCCATAACGATCCTCCTGTTATTTCTGTTTCAAATTTTTCTGAAATCCTTTCCGACTTTCCCACTATACGCGCCCATCCTCCAAATCACAAGAGGGCTGTTTGTCCGTCTGCTTATTTGAACATGCTTTTTCCGAAAAAAGGGGGATCTGCCGGACGTTTTTTTGCCAATTTCTTCTTACTCTTTCTAATGGGAATGTGGTACAATGTAAGAAATTGAAGATTTCCGACCCCGGGCCCATTCGCTTCGGATTGCTTTACGTCTAGCGGCCCGGGGTCAGGAGCTTTCCCGATGGGAAATCTCCCATAGGGGGAAGGAGACCGGGCCGGGCGTTTGTCTTTCCCGGTACGGTACCAGAATCCTTCTGGAGAGGCTTCAGATTTTGTCGCATTGGACTGCTGCGCTGCTGCAATAAGGGGTGACAGCGCTTTTATTGGGAGGAGAAGCTATGTTTGAACCGGGTGAAATGATTATGTACGGCAGCAGCGGAGTCTGCCGTGTGGAGGCAGTCGGCCAGCGAGACATAGCGGGGGAGGACCGCCTGTATTATACTCTGTCGCCGGTATACAGCACAGAGACGATTTTTGTACCGGTCGATACCACTGTTTTTATGCGCCCGGTCCTGTCGCGGGAGCAGGCGGAGGAACTGATCGACCAGATTCCCTCCATCCGGGGAGACGCCTGTCAGGAGCGTAACCTGTCCCTGCTGACCGCGCATTATCAGACCGCACTCCGGTCCCACGACTGTCGGGACCTGATCCAGCTGGTCAAGAGTGTATACGCCAAGCATCAGTTGGCGGCTCAGCGAGGCAAAAAGCTGGGGCAGGTGGATCAGCGCTATGGCAAACGAGCCGGGGAACTGCTGCATGGTGAGCTGGCGGTGGCGCTGGGTATCCCGTGGGAGGAAATAACAGGGTACATTGAAAAACGGCTGGCCGCGCTCAGCGGGACCGACAAAACGGATGGACAGGGCACAGGGGGATAAGCATGAAGGGGACAGGACGGATTGTTTTGACAGCGGCGGGACTGCTGCTGCTGATCAATGCCCCACTTTTGATGATGGAGTTGTTTCCCTGGCCGGTGGGGCTGCTGCTGGCCCTGACGGGGACAGTGGCGTTTTGTCTCCCGATCCGGCGTCCGATGGAAACCGTGCGGCTGAGAGCGGTGCGGCGCGGGGCGCTGCTGACCGTACTGTCGTGGGCGGCTTTTGTTTTGCAGCTGGCATGGCTTCTGCCATATGGACTGCTGGGCGGAGGGGAGACGCTATCCCTGATTGTCAATGGGGTCTGGTCGGCGGCGGTGCTGCTGCTGGTGATGACCGACGGCATGTTTCGTCTGGTGTTTCTGTCGGCTCAGGCGGGAATCGTGCGGCGGATCCTGCTCTTCCTGTTCTGGTGGATGCCGGTGCTGAATCTGGTGCTGGCGGCACAGCTGTGCCATGCCGCCCGGCTGGAATACAGCCGGGAGCTGGCGCGGATTGAGCGGGATGCGGTGCGGCAGGAGAATGAACGGTGCCATACACGATATCCCCTTCTGCTGGTTCATGGGGTATTTTTCCGCGACTGGCAGTATTTCAATTACTGGGGCCGTATCCCCAAAGAGCTGCAGCGCAATGGGGCGCAGGTGTATTACGGCGGCCAGCAGTCCGCCGCGCCGGTCGCCGTGAGCGGAGCGGAGCTGTGCGCTCAGGTGAAGGAGCTGGTGGAGAGGACCGGTTGCGGCAAGGTGAATATCATCGCCCATTCCAAGGGCGGGCTGGACGCGCGCTATGCCGTCAGCTGCCTGGGAATTGCTCCCCTCGTGGCCTCAATCACCACGGTCAATACCCCCCATCGGGGCTGTGTGTGGGCGGAAAAGCTGCTGGCCGCGGCACCGAAGCCGCTGGCCGCCTGGCTGGCCCGCCGGTACAACGCCCTGTTTTCCCGGCTGGGGGACGATTCCCCTGATTTTCTCGGCGCGGTGAACAGCCTGACCGCCTCCGCCTGCGCTCAGCTGAATGAGCAGGCGCCCGATCAGGAAGGTGTTTTTTATCAAAGCGTCACCTCCCGCATGCGCCGCCCCTCGGGCGACGGATTTCCTCTCAATGTTAGCTATCGGCTGGTTCGCCATTTTGAGGGGGATAACGATGGGCTGGTTTCGCCCGCTTCGGCTGTGTGGGGGAACGACCTGGGTGTTCTGGAGCCCAAGGGCCGCCGCGGAATCTCTCACGGCGATATGATTGACCTTCATCGGGCCGAGCTGCCGGACTTCGATGTGAGGGAATTTTATGTGGATCTGGCGTCCGGTCTGAAGGAGCGGGGGCTGTAAAGCTGGTTGCCTTTCCTGAAAACAGAAAACACGCAGAAGACAGCGTTCGGGCGTCTTCTGCGTGTTTTCTGTTTTGTCAGGCGCTGCGTCAATGTCTTCCTTGCAGGGAGGCTCTGCCGCGGACGGTGCCTTCAATCCTCCACGGCCGCTTTGCGGGCGAACAGCGGATAAATCACTGCCGGGTCGAATTTCGGCCGCCGGTCATAGGTATACAGACCGTTTTGTTCCTGTTCCACATCGGTCAGCTGTGTATAGCAAAAGGCAAAAATGCGCTCGTTGTCCAGCAGCGCGTCGTTAAGTCCCTTCAGGCGGGCCAGAAACTCCTCCCTGGTTTGGGGTCCTTCACCGTAGCCCCAGCCGCCGGCGTCCTCTGCCCAACCGATACCGCCGTATTCGCTGACGAAGAACGGCGCTTTTCCATCGTAGTTCTGCCGGCTGCCGCCGCCCCCCTGACTGTCCCGCACCTGTCCCTCCGCCAGCTTCTCATAATTTTTAGAAAAGGAGACGGGGTCCTGATCGTAGCAGTGAACGTCGTAGATGTCGGTCACCACATGATAGTTCCCGCTGGTGTCGATACAGGGGCGGGTGGGGTCGGCGGCGTGGGTGGCGTGATAGATGGCGGAGAGAAGGGGATCGTACTGCTTCCGTCCGTGATAATCCCACGTTTCATTAAAGGGGCACCAGCCGACAATGGCCGGATGATTGGCGTCGCGCTCGATCTCCTCCAGCCATTCCGGCAGGACGGCATACAGGCACAGGGGGTCGGAGATATCCAGCCCCCAGCCGGGATATTCGCCCCATACGAGATATCCCTTGCGGTCACAGTGATATAAGAAGCGCTCCTCAAACACCTTTTCATGCAGTCTGGCGCCGTTGAAGCCCATGGCCATGGAACGGTCGATATCGGCGCTCAGCTCGCTGTCATCCGGGGCGGTATAGATCCCGTCGGGATAAAAGCCCTGATCCAGCACCAGACGCTGAAACACCGACCGGCCGTTGAGATAGAAGTGGTAATCGCGGTATTCGATGCTGCGCAGGCCGCAGTAGCTTTTGACCGTATCCTCGCCGAAGGTGAACTGCAGCTCATACAGGTTGCCGCAGCCGATCTCCCAGAGATGGCGCTCCTTCAGCGAAAGGGTGAAGGTTACCTGCCCCGACGCCTGCGGCAGGGTCAAGCTGCCCATGTCTCT
>JAAWCO010000122.1 GCA_022793315.1 Clostridiales bacterium
AAAACGACTTTGCGCTCTGCGTCAGGATAAGGAGCTGACGCAAAAAACGCTGGCAAAAGCGGCGGGTGTGACCGCCGCCATGCTGTCCAAATATGAAAACGGAACCAACGTCCCCAAAGCGGATGTCGTCGCTCGAATGGCGGATGTTCTTGACACCACCGCCGATTATCTGGTGGGAAGAACCAACGACCCCGCTCCCACCCTGTCGCACGACCGTTTGAAGGAACTGACCGAAGAGGAGAAGAAGCTCCTCCTCGTCTATTCCCATTTGAATCGTTCCAATCGTATCCGCCTGATGGAAAGGGCACATATGCTACTGGAGGATCAGGAAAGGCTTCGTCCCCGCCGCCATGTCACAGCAGCCTCCAAGGTTCCGCCGCCGGACAAGGTCTGATCCGCTGTCATTCTCTCAGCCCCGGCAATGGTGACTGCACCTATTTAAAATGAAGCAGAGAAAGAGAAAGCCCTCTCTGAAAAAACGGCGTCCCCATACATACCAGCGAAAAAAAGCACATATCCTAATACGGCAAGGGGGCGCTTATCCATGACAAAAAAAGCGGATTGGAAGACGCTGGCCAAAACGGCTGGCGGCGGCTTTCTGATGGGGATCGGCGCCATTGCACCGGGAATCAGCGGCGGCGCCATTGCGGTTGTCTGCGGGCTGTATGAGGATATCACTGACGCAGTGGCTCACTTTTACCGCCAATTCCGAGAAAAAATGAAGCTCCTGATCCCGCTGGGGGTCGGTGTTGTATTGGGCGTTCTTTTATTTGGCCGGGTCATTGAATTCTTTTTTAATCACTATAATTTACAAACCCGCTGCCTTTTCATCGGATTGATGGCTGGTACGCTGCCGTCAGTTTTTCGGACAGCTGCCAAAAAGGGATTCCATATCTGGTATCTGCTCCTTTTCGCAGCAGGGACGGTCCTCACCTGTCTGCTGGGGCAGCCAGGACATTTCACCTATACCGGCGGGGTCGAAGGGCTGACCGTGCCGTTGCTGCTGCTGAGCGGTGCGGTCATCGGCTTTGGTACCATTGTACCGGGGGTCAGCTCCTCCTTCCTCCTGATGGCGGCAGGATTGTACGAACCGCTGCTGGACACCCTGAACACCATGGATGTGGCACGGCTGATTCCCATCGCTGTCGGCTTTGGTGCATTCGTTTTGCTGTTCGCCCGGCTGGTGAGCTTTTTATACGCTCACGCCTACGGCGCTGTCAGCTTCACTGTCTGCGGCCTTTTAACCGGCTCCATCTTTCCGGTGATCCCCCCTCTCCGCTGGGACCTGACCTCCGGTCTGGCGCTTTTGCTCACCGTGACAGGGGCTGCGCTGTCCTGGTGGTTGCTGCGCCGCCGCAGTGGTGCGGCTGATGAATAGGCCCCGGATCAGGCACTTGCCGGCAGTCCTCTCTGCTGATACCAGGCCAAAATCAGCGAAACCGCCCGGTCATAGCTGCGCACCCCGTCGGGGTCACCCTGCACCTCCAGGAATCCATTGTTAACAGCGGTGGAAAAATGCTGAAGCTCCCCCTCAAACTGCTGCCAGTAGGACCGGCTGCGGACAAGGTCGCGGCGCATCCTGTCGGAGCAGACGGCCGAAGCCTCCCTCCACCGGTCGGCGTCACAGTCATACAGGGCGTTGGCGCACAGCGTATAGGCCAGCAGATACCCCGCATACCGATAGTCGGCAGAGGGACTGTAAATGCAGGACAGACAGGCCAGGAAGTTGCACTCATCCTCCCGCGCAAAGCCGCGGGTATGGGCCAGCTCATGGGCGGCTGTGGCAGGAAGCTCACTGGCCGGAATATCCACATTTACATTGGCTTCCGCCAGAAAAGGAAAATACATTCCGGTGATGCCGGTATATGACCACCAATGGGAAAGCATCACCGGCTTGGCACGGTTGACCGTCCCCCATAAAAAAGGGTATTCCCCCTGCAGCACCTGGTAGCCCTCCCCCGCCCGCGACAGGAGTTCCTCTACCGAGGCCCACCCCTCTCCACCGGTCAGACGCATACAGCCGTTTTCATCCTCTGACAGCCCCTCCCGCTCCTGAGAAGCGCGGCGGGCCAGCTCCGCGGTTGCCTGTTGCAGACGCTCAACCGGCTGCGGGGAAAGCTCCAGCCCCATCAGCTCCGCTGCCGGCCGACGGCTGAAATTGAGACCGTGCAGCAGCATATAAGCCAGCAAAAGCAGGGACAGCAGCCAGACCATCCCCTTCAGAAGCTGCCGCGCGGCACCCCTCTTCCCCCTCAGACAGCAGGAGCGACGGAAGCGTGCCAGCACGAGCATGAGCAGAAACGGCGACGTCAGCAGAAGGGCTTCGGTCAGGGAAAAAGGCAGAAGTGAGGTCAGCAGTCCCAGCGGCGCCGAAATCAGGCGAAACAGCCCGCCGGTAATGACTGTCTCCGTAAAGCCGGGAAGGTGCGGCAGACAGACAAACAGCAGAAGCGCCGCCGCTGCCGGCAGCAGGCCGGCCGCCATCCGAAAAATCCGTTTCCCTCTTCCGTGCTTTGTTTCCTGCATGTATCCCCGCCGCCCTTCCCGCTATTTTTTGTCGGTGTTTCGCACATCGCTCCCGAAAATTCCTTCGGAAGTTTCCCCACGTTCATTATATCATGAAGTTGGGGAAAATGTCGGCAGGCATTTTCGAGACCACGGCCACCGGGCGTCACCTGAGCCGAAGCGTTGGGCCGTGGTCATTATACCATAAAGCGGAGCGGAAAGGCCCTGCCTGCTCACAATGACGGAACGGAAAATCGTCTTTTCGGCCGGAAATCCTCGCTTTCGGACACCATAAAAAAAGCCGGTGTCTCCGCTGCGCGACACTTTCCTCCTTGCAATGGGGAATAGAATGGGTGTATGATAAGGCAAACTCATGCCCGCCGGACTTATCCCGGAATCGGGCGCGCCGCCCCCTTCCCCACCCGTGAAAGGGGCGTATCACAGAAGAGAAAGGATGGCTATCTTCATGGAACAGCGGATACTGGATTCTTATCGCCTCTGGCGGGAAAACGCGGTGGAAGATCCCGACCTTCAGCAGGAGCTCGGCCGCATTGAGGGACGGGAGGAGGAGATCGCCGACCGCTTTTATCGGGAGCTGGAATTCGGCACCGGCGGTCTGCGCGGGGTAATCGGCGCAGGCGAAAACCGCATGAATATCTATACTGTCCGCCGGGCCACGCAGGGACTGGCCAATTATCTTCGAGAAAAATACTCGCAGGCTTCAGCGGCTGTGAGCTATGACTCGCGTATCAAATCCGCTCTGTTTGCCAGAGAAGCTGCCCGTGTGCTGGCAGGCAACGGCATCACCGTCTATCTGTTTCCCGAGCTGATGCCTACACCTGTGCTCTCCTATGCCGTGCGGTCCTGTCGCTGTCAGGCAGGGATCATGGTCACCGCCAGCCATAATCCTTCAAAATACAACGGATATAAATGCTATGGGGCCGACGGCTGCCAGATGACCGACCACGATGCGGGTGAGGTCACGGACCACATCCGCCGGATTGATCTTTTCAGCGGGGTCAAAACAGCCGATTTCGACGCGGCAAAGGCCGAAGGCCGTATCCGCTTCATCGACGACAGTCTGACGGAGGACTTCCTGCGGCAGGTGGAGGCGCAGCAGGTCACGCCGGGCATCTGCCGTGAAACCCCGCTCAACGTCATCTACACCCCTCTCAACGGTACCGGCAACAAGCCAGTGAGAGAGATTCTGCGCCGCATCGGTGTGCAGACGCTGGAGGTGGTGCCCGAGCAGGAGAAACCGGACGGCTCCTTTCCCACCTGCCCCTATCCCAATCCGGAAATTCGGCAGGTCTTTGAGTGCGCCCTGAAAATGGCGGAAAGCTCCCACCCCGACCTGCTGCTGGCCACTGACCCCGACTGCGACCGGATGGGCATCGCGGTGCCGTGCGACGGCGAATACCGTCTGATGACCGGAAACGAGGTCGGTTGTCTGCTGCTGAACTACCTGCTCTCCCGCCGGAAGGCGGCAGGGACACTTCCTGACCATCCGGTGGTCGTCAAAACCATCGTCACCTCTGATCTGTCGGCCCGCATTGCGGAAAAGTACGGTTGCGAGGTCCGCGAGGTGCTGACCGGCTTCAAATATATTGGTGAACAGATCGGCCTGCTGGAAAAGGAAGGGCGCCCGGAACGGTATGTTTTCGGCTTTGAAGAAAGCTATGGCTATCTGGCCGGCTCCTATGTCCGCGACAAGGACGGTGTTGTTGCCTCCATGCTGGTGTGCGAGATGGCCGCTTATTACAAATCGCAGGGCAAAACACTGCCCGCCGTACTGGAAGAGCTTTACCGGGAGCATGGCGTGTTCCGTCACTCCCTGATCAACAAGGCCTTTGAGGGAGCCCAGGGCATGGCCGCTATGCAGCGCCTGATGTCTTCTCTTCGGGATAACCCGCCGAAGGAGATCGCCGGTCTCCGCGTCGTCCGGTTCGCCGACTATCTGAACTCCCGCGAAACCGATCTGGCCAGCGGTGCGACGACGGACATTGATCTGCCGCCGTCCAATGTCCTCTCCTTTGGTCTGGAGGGCGGCGCTGGTTTCATCATCCGGCCGTCGGGCACCGAGCCGAAGATCAAGACCTATCTCACCGCCGCCGGTCAGGATGCCGCCGCCGCACAGGAACTGACCGCCCGCCTGACTGAAGCCGGAAATGCCCTGCTGAATGGGTAAGATCCGCTTCTCCTGTCGGAAATCAGAAGTCCTCCGGCAAACAGGCTGTCCGTAAGACAGTGATAAACCAACAACGAATCGCGGCATTTGTGAGAGAGAATCAGCTCCAAAAACAGGCACATGGACGTTATCCATGTGCCTGTTTTTCATGATTGCCTGACTTTTCTGCCCTTTCATCTCTGCGATACCGCGGTTGCTCTGTGCGGAATATCAGACTATGATCAGACGTGGCGATATCTTCGGTGAGTTTGCTGTAAACCTCTTGAGCGAAGACAGGAAAGTGAACTTATATGAAATAACGGAGTAAAAGAAGTGTAAAAATTTTGCCGTTCCTATCCAGCTGACTGCCTGGC
>JAAWCO010000123.1 GCA_022793315.1 Clostridiales bacterium
GCCGGATTCACGCTGGAGCAGAAGGGGTTGACAAAATAGAAGCCTTCCTCCCTGAGTGTGCCGACATATTTTCCAAACAGGGTGAGGACCAGCGCCTCCTGCGGTCGAAGGACCTTCAGGCCGAAAAACAGAATCCAGCCGAAGAGCATCCAGACGACACAAAGAATCGTCAGAAAGGTAAAGAGGGGAGAGGCGCTTTCCTCCGCCTGTATGCCGCTGGCGATAAAACCCGCCAGAGCGGCCAGATACAGAAGAATCAGCAGCAGTAAAACTGGCATTCCATTTTTTCGATTTTTCAACACTTTTTCCTGCATAAAAGGTGCCTCCCTGTTATTTGATATCAAAATAATATCATAATAACATTACCTTGTCAATGCTTTGGCTGCTTATAAAAAAGGAACGACCGGGAATCCCCGTCGTTCCTTTTGAATTTATGGGTGCTGAAGGAGGAAGGGGAGCCTGCAGGTTATCCCTCCAGTACGGCAAGACCGCCCTGAGGAATGTGGAGAAGGAGGGAATGATCTGCGGCAGCGTCAATTGTTTCACGTGAAACCTCCCGCCCGCAGCAGTCAAGCAGTGTGACGGCATAGTGGCGGCAGCCGGTAAAATGCAGCAGTGTGCGGTCGGCGGTGGTGGCGTTGACCACAAAGGCTCGACGGAAGCGTTCAGCGTCAATCTGAACGGAGGCCGGCATACTGTAGCGGGCAATCACCGTTTCATCCCCTTCCTCGGCACGGACGATCGGGTAAAGGAAAGAGAAGTTTTCCGGGATGAAATCGCCCTCCAGCAGCAGATGACGATGCTCCTCCATAAAATGCAGCCAGAAAGAGACCATCAACCGATGCTCCGGTGATAAGTTCTTCAGCAGGACGGAAAGCTGCAGGGTAGAGAAGAGGGAATTTTCAATTTGAATGGCGCTGTTGATCACCGATTCATCCTTATGCCACATCAGCATATCAGAATGGACGGAGCTGCTGCCGGCGAGCATACGCAGATCGGCGATACCTACCCGGTTGCGAATAAAGCTGTTGGGACAATCGCCCACACGGAACAGATTGCCGTATTGCCGCATGTTGGGGCCGATATAGGCCTGACGGAATTCAATCAGGATGTCCGGCTTGATCGCACGGAGAGAGGCCAGAATATCCTTCATCATGAAATCCAGCGCCTCCTGCACACAGAGGAAATCCATGCCCGGCTTTTGTTCCGCCTGGCCGAAAGTGGAGAAACAGTCAATGAAATCCAGCTTAAAGCCGTCAAGATCCCACTCCTTCAGCGCGCGCAGATAGGTTCCTTTTAAGTAATCGCGTACCTCCGGATAGCGGGGGTCCAGAACGCCCACGCGGCCGCCCTCCGTTGTGGAAAGAAACTTATCCTGAAAACGCTCCCAGGCGCGGGAGTAGCAGCCCATAAAGGGAACGCTGTACCAGAGCATATATTTCATTCCCAGTGCATGAATGCGGGCAACATGCGCCGCCATATCGGGGAATTTCTCCGGGACCGGTTCCCAGTCGCCGCAATAGGCGTACCCCCGATGACTGTCGTTGGTCTGCCAGCCGTCGTCCACAATCACCATTTTCAGTCCCAGTTCGGCAGCACGTGCGCACTCGGCTTCGATTTTTTCCGCTGTCACATCCTGGTGGAAGCTGTACCAGGTGGAATAAAGTGCTTCCCGTCCTGCGGTGGGAACAGCGGCGGGATGAATATCGCAGGTTTCCTCCCACCAGAGGCGGACCCTGTCCAGCGCCTGACGGAAGGGAATCGGCCGGCGGTTGATATACAGACGGATGGTATAGGAGGAAAGCGGACCAAAGGCCAGCAGGGGAATGGTGATATGGCAGCGGAGAGTCCCGTTTTCCTCATGCAGGCCGAAGTTCATTTTGACCTCTTTCTGCAGCTCGGAAAGGGCGACCGTAAAAGCGTTGGTATCCTGATCGTCATAATAGCCCATCACCGGAGCGGAATAAGCGGTTTTGAAGAAAAGCGGCGCGTCCCATTCCACACGGGGACTCCGGTCGGAGCTGCACAGAGGGTGCCACGCCCCCAGGATATTCAGACAGGGTTCATACCAGAAAACAGAGAGATGCGGGTCCTGCGTGCCGGCGAGCGATTGGGGGTCCCAGGAAAAGGAGAGGGTGTATACCTCTTCGCCGCCGGGAAGGACAGCCTTTTCACAGGCAGCGCTGCCGTTCAAATCGCCGCCGATATCCATGCCGTCCACAGTGAGCCATTTTTCCATAGAATTGCCTCCTTATATTACCTAATTACAGGGACAGGTTTAATAGAGCGGGGGAAGAAAAACCATGCCGTCAGCCTCCAGAGTGCGGCGGGCGGCCTCCAACCGGTCAGCTTTGACAAAAATGTAATCGGTCATATAGGTAGAAACGGCGAACAGAGGAATGCCTGCCTCTGCCAGCTGAGAGGAGAGTCGAGCCAGAATACCGGTGAGCTCAAAATCCAGAGGCCCTTCCACCCAAAAGCCGCGCCAGTGGGCTTCCTCCTTGAGACAGCCGGAAGGAACCAAAGAACTGGGACAAACCAGAGAGAATTCTTCGCCGGTTCGCGCAAAAAACAGAAGAGGGGAAGAAAAGTCGATTCCCTCAGCGCTGGCAAGCTGACAGACGGAGAATTCCCCCCGGAGCAGACGGCAGTTTATAAGCCTTTCCTCGCTTTCTGTGGCGGTAAAGGGCAAAAGTTCCCCACCGCTGTATTTTTGACATTGTAGCGTGGCCGAAGACAATTGTAAACCCTTTGATCGTACCCTTTCTGTTGTGCTAAACGGTGGTTTTTCTGTTATTAGCCAAAACTGTTTCACGTGAAACAGAAAAATCCGGGAGGGGCGCCGGAAAATTTTACAGCGCCCCTTTTTTCAATGGACGGGCTATGCTATAATAGACCCCAGATCTTTTTGTCTTGAGAGCGTTTCATATTCTCTGGCCCAGGGATGGGGGATTTCGGGGAAAATTCCCTCTGCACGGAGCGATACCTTATGTCAGGGCCCTCACTGAGAGATCTGGCGGGCCTCTGAATGGCAGAGAACACCTTTAAGAAAGGCCGGGATGGAACATGGGCAAAATTATTGCCGTCGTCAATCAAAAGGGCGGCGTGGGCAAAACCACCACAACGGTCAACCTGACCTCCGCACTGGGGGAAATGGGAAAGCGATGCCTGCTGGTGGATATTGATCCGCAGGGTAACGCCACCAGTGGCCTGGGCGTGGACAAGCGGAAAATTGAGCTCTCGGTCTATGAGGTGCTGATTGGTACAGCAGAGCCGCCAAAAGCGGTGCAGGCGACAGCATATCAGCAGGTGGATATTCTGCCGTCTGGCATTCGGCTGGCGGGGGCCGAAATTGAAATGGTGGAGCTGGAGAGGCGGGAGAGTCGGCTGAAGGCGGCGCTGGCGGCTCTGCGGGAGCAATACGATTATCTGTTTATTGACTGTCCGCCCTCTCTGGGGCTGCTGACGTTGAACGCTCTGTGTGCTGCCGACACGCTGCTGGTGCCTATTCAGTGTGAATATTATGCATTGGAGGGGCTGTCTCAGCTGATGGCTACCGTCCGTCAGGTCAAGCGGCTGTATAATCCGTCTGTGGAGCTGGAGGGTGTGCTGCTGACCATGTACGACAGCCGCCTTAACCTGACCCAGCAGGTGGTGGACGAGGTGAAGAAATTTTTCCCCCGAAAGGTATTTGCGGCATCAATCCCCCGAAGCGTGCGGCTGTCCGAGGCCCCCAGCTTTGGCAAGCCCATCAATTATTACGATCATGCCTCCCGCGGGGCAGCGGCCTATGAGGCGCTGGCCCGTGAGCTATGTGGCATGAAGCCGCTGCGGACATGAGACAGGGGAGAGTCAGGGGGTTCCGTACAGAACAGAGTCTCCGCCTGAAAGCGGAGAGAAAGGGGACAGGCCATGGCTGTAAAAAAAGGCGGGCTCGGCAAGGGGCTGGAGGCCTTATTTGCGGAGAATGCGACAGAGGAAGAGGGCAAAACCGTTGTCCTGCGTCTGCTGGAAATTGAACCGAACCGGGATCAGCCCCGCAAACAGTTTGACGATGAGGCGCTCCGGGAGCTGGCCGATTCGATTGCCCAGCACGGGATTTTACAGCCGCTGCTGGTGCGGCCGCTGACCGGCGGCGGATATCAGCTCGTGGCGGGAGAACGGCGCTGGCGTGCCGCCCGTCTGGCGGGACTGGAGGAGATCCCGGTGGTGGTCCGGGAGATGAGCGACCGGGAGGCCGCCGAGCTGGCCATGATTGAGAATTTGCAGCGGGAGGACCTGAATCCCATGGAAGAGGCCAGAGGCTATCAGGCGCTGATGGAGACCTATGGCATGACGCAGGAACAGGCGGCGCAGGCGGTCAACAAGTCCCGCCCGGCCGTCGCCAACGCGCTGCGCCTGCTCTCTCTGCCGGAACCGGTGGCCGAAATGGTGGGCGAGGGTCGTCTGTCGGCGGGCCATGCCCGCGCGATTCTTTCCTTCAGCGGTGAAGAGGAACAGCTGGCCGCCGCGGCCTCTGCCGTGGCGGAGGGTCTGTCGGTCCGGGAACTGGAAAAGCGTGCCCGGTCGGCGAAAGTCTCCCGCCCGGCTGTGTCATCGGAGAATCGGGTCGCTTTTCAGAGGGAGAGCTTTTATCGGGAGGTAGAACTCGCCCTTACCGAGCAGCTGTCCCGCCGTGTCCAGGTGGCGGAGAAGGGGAAGGGGGGCCTTCTTCAGATCGAATTTTACGATCAGGAGGATCTGCAGTCTCTGGCCAATTCGCTGTCGCCGGACAAAAAATAAAAGAACAGAGAATGAGGGGAGTTTCCCTTTTTGAAAGGACGATCAAACTATGTTGGATATCAAACTGATCCGCAGCGAACCGGATACGGTCAAGGCAGCCATCCGTAAGCGCTGCCTGGAGCTGGATAGTGTGGTGGACGAAATTTTGTCCATTGACGCTCAGCGCCGGACTCTGGGCGCGAAAACAGAAGCGCTGAAGGCGGAGCAGAACGCCGCCTCTAAACAAATCCCCCAGCTGAAGAAGGAAGGGGGAGATGTGAGCGCCGTCATGGCAAGAATGAAGGAGCTGTCCACGAAAATCAAGGAGGACGGCGCAGCAGTAGCGGAGCTGGAGAGCCGGCAGAAGGACCTGCTTTTGTCGCTGCCCAATCTGCCGGACGACGATGTGAGCGCCGGCGGCAAGGAAAATAATCAGCCGGTTCGGGTATTCGGTGAAAAGCCGTCCTTTGATTTTGCGCCTAAAAATCATGTGGAGCTGTGCGAGAGCCTGGGCCTCATTGATTATGAACGGGGCGCCAAGCTGGGAGGCAATGGTTCGTGGGTATACCGCGGAATGGGTTCCCGGCTGGAATGGGCGCTGCTCAACTATTTCATTGCCGAGCATATCCGGGATGGCTATGAACTGATTCTGCCCCCGCATATGCTGAACGATGAATGCGGCTATGTGGCCGGCCAGTTCCCCAAATTTGGGGATGAGGTGTATCGGATCGCCAATCCCACCGGAGCGGAATCGAAGTTTATGCTGCCCACCGCTGAAACCGCGCTGGTCAATCTGCACCGGGATGAAATCCTGTCGGAGGCAGAGCTGCCGCGCAAATATATCGCGTATACCCCCTGCTATCGGCGGGAGGCGGGCAGCTATCGTGCGGAGGAGCGCGGGATGATCCGGGGCCATCAGTTTAATAAGGTGGAAATGGTACAGTATACCACGGCGGAGGGGTCCGACGCCGCGTTTGAAGAGATGGTGGCCAAGGCGGAACGTCTGGTGCAGGGACTGGGGCTCCACTACCGGCTGAGTAAGCTCGCTGCCGGAGACTGCTCCTTCTCTATGGCGCGGACCAACGATATTGAGGTTTGGATTCCCAGTATGGAGATTTACAAGGAGGTCAGCTCCGCCTCCAATGCCCGTGATTATCAGGCGCGGCGGGGCAACATGCGCTACCGCGGAGCGGATGGCAGGCTGTACCATGTGCATACACTGAACGCTTCCGGTCTGGCGACCAGCCGGGTGCTTCCCGCGATTGTGGAGCAGTATCAGAACGCCGACGGGTCGGTGACGGTGCCGGAGGTGCTGCGCCCCTTCCTGGGTGCGGATATCCTCCGATGAGATCCTTCCCCTTTCTTCGCCGCCGGGGTTCTCTCTGCCGGAGCGAAGGAGGGGGATTTTTTATGAAACAGGATGGATGGCTTTGGCTGTCCCCCCAAACCGTGGATACCCCGGGAAATAAAACCGGTTAATTCGGAATAAATATAATACAAATTGGAAATCATAAGCGAATTAAACTTATAGTATAAAACAAGGCCGAATTTTTGCGTTTTTCCATCTATGCTGTCCCTGAGAGCGGGTACAGAGGAAAAAAGGAATAAAAAGCTCTGTCCCTCCAGGAACACAGAAAAGGGCGGGGGCCTGCCTGATTTTCCCACAAAGGAAGGACTCTTTTTTCTCTCTTTTCACCGGCGGCGGGGGTCGGCCGAACGGAAGATTCTGTTTGATGTTTCCGGCCCCTTCTCTGTCCGGAGAAGGAGGAGGCACCCGGAAGCAGGCAGCCTCTCTGCTGACGGCCTCGCCGTCACCTGATAAAGGAGCCTGGTATGGGGATTTATCAGACCCCGGCTGGTATCTCCGAAGGTTGAGCAGGCGCGCTTTTTCTGAAAATGGCTGCCGTGCTTCCTGTTCTTCAGCGGCGATGAAACGTAAAATCATTTGCTTTTGTGTTCCTGCTGCTCTTAAACTTACTCCTCATTCTTTTTCGCGTGAGGAGCACAGAAGCGAATGAGGAGTAAACTTATTGTTGTGCAATGGTTTGAAACCAACCGGGAACACGGAGTCGAATGGGGACAATAAAACAGGCAGGAATCGTCCGATGGGCTATGATGAGCGTCGGCAGGGGAAAGGACAATCCCGCCGGAAAAGAGGAAATCAAGATGAGCTATCCACTTCCATCCGAATATAGCTGGGAAACCAGGATTACCTCCTTTGACGCAGGACGGGACCGGCGTCTGCGGCCTGCCAACCAGCTCAAGCTTCAGGAGGAGGTGGGAGAACAGCATCTGAGCAGCGGTGGTCTGAATTACGCCGAGCTGTACCGCCATGGGATGATTTTTGTCCTCACCCGCCTGACCAGTGTTATCCGCCGCGCCCCGCTGCTGGATGAGACCGTGGTGGTGCGGACCTGGCACCGCAATTCACAGGGGGCGCAGTTTTACCGCTGCTATCAGTTTCTCGATCCGCAGGGCCGACCGCTGATCGAGAGTGTTTCCGCCTTTGCGCTGGTGGACAGCGAGACCCACAAGCTGCTGCGCGCCTCTGTCTTTGACCAGTTTGGAACCTCGGCGCATAATGGCCGGTTCAACGCCTGTCCCGACCCGGGGAAAATCCGTCTGCCGGAAAATATGGCAGCGGCGGGTAAGCGGAGGATTTTCTGGTCGGATACCGATTATAACGGCCATCTGAACAACACGGTTTATGCGGAATTTATCAGCGATTTTATGCCGGGAGGTATGGAGGGCAAGCGCCTGACCGGCTTTTCCCTGACATTCCGGCAGGAGGCGCTGGAAGGCGATACGCTGGAGATCGCGGCGGCCGGGCAGACAGCGGCTGGGGAGGGGGAGGCCTTCTTCTATGGCGCTCACTCCCGGGGACGCTGCTTTGAGGCATGGGCGCGGTATGAAGAGGACACAGAGAGAGGGATACTTCCGGAGGATTGACCACAGCCGGCGAGGGCCTGCTGGTTGCCAAAGGGTTGCCGCATCCCTTTTCTGTTCCGCGGAACCGCGATGTGTTTAAAAAGGGACTCTGCATTCAGAGGCATCAGCGTCTGGTGAACAAGGGAGCACCGGTCGTTTTCTCTGCCGCTGTCCCGGCAGGAGCGAGAAGGCGGGCTGGCGGCGCTGCCCTATTGCCGGGGCGTTAGCCCGGAGGCCGCGCCTGTCCTGTCAAACACCTCTTTTCATCGAAAGACGTGGCAGGCAAGTCTGCCCTTGTTAACCAATAGTATACAAAACGTATATTGAAATCAATATATACAGAAGAGGAAACAAATGGACGGGAACGAGGCATTTGAGCGGGCACGGCTGGCAGGTATGCTTTCCCTTCGCCGGGCAGAGGAGCGGGGGAGCATTGGTGTAAAACAAGAGCGCAGCCTCCACGCGATACTGAAATACTGGCTGCAGCCTGACGATGCGCTACATGAACAAAAGCTGCCCTGCGGCCTGATCGCCGACATCCTTGACGGCGACCGGGTGATCGAAATACAAACTGGCGGCTTTTCCCGACTCCGAACCAAGCTGGAGCGCCTGCTGCCCCTGTATCCGGTGACGGTGGTGTATCCCATCCCTCACCGGAAGCGGCTGATCTGGATGGGGGAGGATGGCGAACTCTCCGCGCCGCATCCGTCGCCGAAAAAGGGGGAGGTGTGGGATGTTGCCCCAGAGCTGGTGTTTATTCCCCGGCTGCTGTCTCACAAAAATTTGACCCTTCGCCTGATGCTGCTGGACATGGACGAATATCGGGCGCTGGACGGCTGGAGCCGGGATAAAAAACGGGGCTCCCACCGGATGGAGCGTATTCCGACCGCCCTGATTGAGACGGTGGATTTTCAGGGGATCGCCGATTATTGCCGTCTGCTTCCCCAGGGGTTGCCCGACCCGTTCACCAGCGCCGACGTGACAAGGGCCTGCCGGCGAAGAGGGAAATTGCCGCAGCAATTACTATACGTTTTGCATACTTCTGGAGCGATTATACGAACAGGAAAGAAATCAAACGCCTATTTGTATAGATGCAAGAATAAAATACTTTGAGTATATAGCGGATTAAATAATTAAAGTCCCTTTGAGGAAGGATAAACCATGTCTTACCACCCCACGCGATACAGGTCAGTTGTTTCAAAGCAGGGGGAAACGGTTTTTCTACAGGAACGGGTTCAAAAGGAGGAGGGGGGAATCTCCTCCTTTTTCCTTCTGGTGTTATCGCTCGTTTTCCAGTGGCTTGAAGCCCTCGCCCAGGACCTCGTCGGTGGATACCACAATAATAAAGGCGCCCGGGTCCCGGTCATGGACTACGGTGCGCAGCCGGTAAACCTCCGACCGGCGGACCGCTACCAGCAGGACCCGGCGGGCCCCGCCGGTATAAGCGCCCGCGGCCTCCAGCATGGTAACCCCACGGCGCATGGCGGCCAGAATATCGGCGGCTACCGCCTCTTCCTCCTGCGTCATGATCAGGAGCATTTTTCCCGATTCTCCGCCGTATATCAGGCGGTCCATCACACTGGTGGAGACAAAAATCAGCACAATGGCATACAGGGCGCTTTCCAGATTGCGGTATACCAGAGCAGCGGCGGCCACCACTACCGCATCTACAGCAAGAATCAGCCGTCCGATCGGGATATGACGGAATTTTCGTTCCAGCAGCCGGGCGACGATTTCGCTGCCGCCGGTGGTGGCCCCGCGCATATAGATCAGGCCCAGCCCCGCCCCCGAAAGCACACCGCCGAATACGGCGGTCAGGATCATGTCGCCGCGAAACGGCGGAAGGAGGCGGGTGGTGATATCAATACAGAGGGAGCTGGCCGCCGTGACCAGCGCGGTGCGGATGGTAAACTCCCGGCCGATCCGTTTCCATGCCGCGAAGAACAGAGGCAGATTGATCCCGAAAATCAGGACGCCGATGGGCAGGACGGGAAACAGATAATTGGCCAGGGTAGAAAGACCGGTTACCCCACCGGGCGCGATCTGGTTGGGCGCGGTGAAAACGTTAACCGACAGCGCATACAGCACGCTGCCCAGCAGATAAAACAAAATATCCAGCGCCATACGGCGTGCTCTGCCGGACCCGTTCGACCGGACGGGAAGGGGTTTTCCTGATGGCACCATCTGTGGTCACCCTTTCGCGAAAATACCGCCCCTTTCGGAGAAGAGAGGCAGCCTGCGAATAGTATGACCCGTTTTTCTCCTATTTTCCGCCCTTTCCGGAAACCTTCCCTGTGCATTCGTATCCCCAGGGGCTTTTTACTCTACCTTTGGAATGGTGTCCTCCAAAAATAGTTTGCTGAACAATTTATAACTCCCTTTTCGGAATGGTGTATCCATCAAGGAATAACTTATAAATACACATTATAAATGACAGATAAAGATTTTATAAAAATATATTAGGAGGAATACCCATGAATAAAATCACAGTTGTTAGGGGTAGTTATTTGCAAAATTGTCAGACCTCAAAAGAGCCGATTGCATGGATTGTCCTGAAAGAAGAAGAACACCGTTGCCTCTGTATCAGCAGGTATTTGTTGGATTGCAAATCTTATCACGATTTTTCTAAAAATGTAACATGGCAAGACTGCACTCTGAGAAATTGGCTAAATCACGAATTTTTTATGTCAGCTTTTTCAGCAGAGGAACGAGAAAAAATTCTTCTTTCCATTGTGAAAAATCCTGTAGGAA
>JAAWCO010000124.1 GCA_022793315.1 Clostridiales bacterium
CCCATGTCTCTGCCTTCAAAGGAGGCGGAAAGGGTCAGCGGCGCACAGCCCTCCAGAAAGGCCTGCACGGTCAGGGAACCGGCGCCTGCTTCCGGCAGCAGGCGCACCCGACGGAGATAGACGCGGGGGGTGAATTCCAGCCAGACCGTCTGCCAGATACCGGTGGTCCGGGTGTAAAAGCAGCCCCCGGGTCGGTAGTCCTGACACTGCTTTCCAGAGGGGATCAGCGGGCTGCGCTCGTCGTCGCGCACATAGACAGTGACAGTGTTTTTCCCCTCCCGCAGCTGACCGGTGATCTCCAGCGCGAAGGAGACGTAGCCGCCCCGATGACTGCCGCACAACGCCCCGTTGACAAAGACCTGCGCCTCATAATCCACAGCGCCGAAGTGCAGAAACACCCGGCCGGCAAGCTGCTCCCGGGTGAGGGTGACGCGGCGCCGATACCACACGGCACG
Organism: Clostridiales bacterium; assembly: GCA_022793315.1. Lineage (GTDB taxonomy): Bacteria > Bacillota > Clostridia > Oscillospirales > Acutalibacteraceae > Avimonas_A. The sequence continues at coordinate 456 of JAAWCO010000124.1, forward strand.
GTAAAAATCCGTATGGCCGATACCTGACAGCCGGCTCTGCGGACAGAAAGGTACCTCAATTTCGCTGTCGAAGGCGGCCTCCGGGGCAGACAGGCCACGAGCCAGTCCGCTGTCGCCGGGATCGTCCTGAAATTCCCATTTCCCGTTTAAATTCATCCAGTTCGGCCGCTCAAACTGCGGCTTCGGATGCTCCTGCCGGTAAGCCATTGACTCCGCCCCTGTCTATTTCAGTTTAAATGTTCTTTCCAGCCAGGCGCAGCACAGGGGGAACCAGTGGGCGGCGGCCTCGTCCATCAGGCTTTCAACGCCGCAGCTGGTCAGCCGGTTGGCCAGCGCCATCCCGTGTTGGCCGGAGGCAAAAATATGCATTTCAAAGGGGACCCCTGCCCGGTCCAGCGCACCGGCGAAGCGCAGCGGGTTTTCGACCGGTACCGCCCCGTCGTCCCGGGTGTGGAACAGGAAGGAGGGCGGGGTGTCCGCATCCACCAATTCGTCGAGGGAGGGGACGGGGAAGGGGAACAGCGCGCTCATGCTCTCCAGAATACAGGGGTAACAGAGAACCAGCGCATCGGCCCGCTCCCTGGCGACGGTGCCCATGGCGGCCGCGAGATGGCCGCCGGCGGAGAAGCCGCAGACAGCGATCTGGTGGGGGTGGACCCGCCATTCCTCCGCACGGGAACGGATCAGACGCAGGGCGGTCTCCGCGTCGCGCAGAGGGTCCTCAAAATGTTTGCCGTCTCCAATGGAATAGCGCAGAACAAAGGCGTGATACCCCGCCGCCAGAAAGGAGAGGGCGATGGGTTCCCCCTCCCGCTCACACAGCATCCGGTAGGCGCCGCCGGGGAAGATCAGAACGGCGGGACGGGTACGATAGTTGGGGATGTCCGGGCTGTCCGTCTGGAGAAAGGCGGTCAATGTGACCGCGCCGTCGGGGGAGAGGGATTCGGTAAATACCTGCATGACAAATCAGCCTTTCTGTCTATTTTCTTTGAGTCGACATTGAAATTTCCTGCACGGTACATGAAGATGAGCACACGCCTCAGAAGAATACCAGGGACATACTGTCCGACAGGGGGATTCTTTGGCAGAAAATCAAAGATTTCCTGCATTGTATCATACTGCCTGCTGTTTGAAAAGGAAAACTTTACCTCGCGGTCAGGGAGCATCCGCGGCGTCCTCCAGCCGTTTTTCCCATTCGCGGATCACTGCCGCGCCGTCGCCTGTGTGCAGGCCGACCGGATGCAGGACGCTCTTTCCCACATAGTAGCCGGCGAGCTTGCCTCCCGTGTCGGAGGCGCACCGTACCATGTCACCAGCCGACAGCCTTTCGCCGCCGATGCAGGCTTCGCCGGAGCGAAAGGCCCGTTCCAGCTGTTTGAAGGTCATGCCCTCCTCCCGTGCCATTTGCTGACAGCAGAGCATCGGCGTGAGGGGCCCTTCATCACCGAAATAACGGAATAAAAGGACACAGGGATAAATGAGAGATTTCGTCGAAGTTCCTCCTTTTGCTATGTGTAATATACTATTGCATTATACTTTATGAATAAAAAGCAATAGCAAACGGATACAGCATCGATCTTTTTGCTGAAAGGGCATAATCTATGTATTTTTTCAAAATGGGGAAAGAAACGTCCAGGGAAACCTTCCAAAAACGGGTTTCTCCGGCCCCCATCCCCAGCCGACTCAGGAGCTGCGCCCCTGAACCTCGGATGGTTACAGGTGCAGGGGATAGAACAAGCGCAATAACCTGTATACATTTCTGTCCATGATCGAGGATTCTCAAAAGCAACGTGGATATTTACCGACGGCATAAAAGGCTTGATTCAAAAAGTCTGTACCTGTGTCGGCTGGTTGCCGATACATAGATTGACCACCCAAAAGACGGCCCGCATATGCTCCTGTTTTTATCGGGGGGATTCTCAAGGGGGGCGCTTTCTTTCGTAAGCACCTCCCGCGCCCCCCCTGAGCCGCCTTTTTTTGCCCCTTTTTGGCGGAACAAAAAGGGGCCGACCGCCGCGCTGGCCCCGCCAAGCAGGCGGAACAAGCGCAAGCATCACCAGAGCTGGGAGGCGTCCTTACTCCGGCTGACTTTGGGCACATGGCGGAAGCGAGCGAATCCGGCTGCAGGCAGCTTTGAGGAGACAGCAAGTTGTAATTCGCCGGCTGTTATGCTATACTGACCCTAGACCTTTTTCGCCCGGCAGGCCAAATCCGGGAACAGGGAAAGCCGTGTGCCGGTGGATGTCTTTGTCTCCTGCCGGACCGTGCCGGACAGAAATGCCGGCCGCTGAAAGGCGGCGAACAGGACGCCCCGCCGCCAACCATACAGAAGCGGAGCTCTCCGCCTCTGCCGAAAGGGGCCCCGGCCCATGAACATTCTGCTGGTGTTCCAGCATTTCTATCCCGATAATTTTCGCATCAACGACGTGGCTGCCGCGCTGGCGGAGGAGGGACACACCGTCCGGGTGCTGACCGGTCTGCCCGGCTACGGAAGCACCTGTGTACCGCGGGAATATCGCTGGTTTCGCCGCCGCCGCGAGAGCTGGAACGGGGTGGACATTGTCCGCGTTCCCACCCTGTCCCGCCGTCATGGTGTCTTTTTTCGGGCGCTCAATTATTTTTCCTTTGTAATTTCCGGCCAGCTGTATGCCCGGTTTTGCCGCTTTCGCGCCGATGTGGTGATCTCCTGCCAGACCTCGCCGGTGCTCCAGTCCCTGCCCGCTGTCACCCATAAAAAGCGGACGGGGGCGCCCCTGCTGCTTTACTGCTGCGATCTTTGGCCCGAATCCCTGAAGGCGTGGAACATTGCGGAGGACAGTCTGCTGTTTCGCGCCATGCATCGGTGGAGCGGCCGGATTTACCGTCAGGCTGACCTGCTGGCTGTCAGCTCGGAACCGTTTGTCAGCTATTTGCAGCAGGTGAACGGTGTGGCGAAGGAACGGCTCGTCTATCTGCCGCAGCACGCCGAGGATTTTTATGCCAGTATCAGCGGCCAGTATCTCGACAACGGTGTGTTTGACTGCCTGTTTGCCGGAAACGTGGGAGCGGCGCAGGATGTGGCCTGTCTGGTACGGGCCGCCGCGCTGCTGCCGCCGGAGCTGCCGGTTCACGTCCATGTGGTTGGTGAAGGAAGCGAGCTGGACAACTGCCGCCGTCTGGCCGCGGAGCTGGGGGCGGGGGGACGGATCTCCTTCCACGGCTTCCATCCGCTGGAGGAGATGGAGCGGTTTTACCGTCTGGCCGATGCGTTTGTCCTGACCCTGCGGGGTGGGGATTTCATCGGCAGCACCCTTCCGGCCAAGCTGCAGGGCTATATGGGGGCGGGAAAGCCCCTGCTGGCGGCGGCGGACGGCGCGGTCCCCGCCGTGATCCGGGAGGCGGACTGCGGGCTGTGCGTGCCGGCGGGCGACGCGCAGGCGCTGGCCGCTGCCATACGCGAAACGGCGGAGCATTTTGACCGCTGCCGGGAAAAGGGACAGAACGGCCGCCGGTACTATGAGCGGCATTTCACACGGGGGCGTTTTATGGAGAGGCTCAACACCCTGCTCCGTCAGCTCATCGAATAGGCGAAGCGGAAGGGGGGAAGAGCGTCATGCGGGTGCTGCAAATCAACGTGGTCGGCGCCTCCGGCAGCACGGGCCGGATTGTCCGCGCGATTCAGAGTGCGCTGGAGACGCGGGGCCACGAGGGGAAAATAGCCTGCGGACGCGCCGTGCCTGCGGACGCGCTGGCGATTGGTTCCCGCTTCGGCGTTTTTCGGCATGTGGCGCTGACCCGTCTGTCCGACCGTCAGGGCTTTGGCTCCCGGCGGGCGACCCGCGCCTTTCTGCGTCGGGTGGAGGCCTTTCGACCGGATCTTCTCCATCTGCATAACCTTCACGGCTATTATCTGCATGTCGGGGAGCTGTTCCGCTGGCTGAAGTCGACTGGCATCCCGGCGGTGTGGACGCTGCACGACTGCTGGGCCTTCACCGGGCACTGTGCCTACTTTGACTATGCCGCCTGCAGCCGCTGGCGGAAGGGCTGCCACGACTGCCCTCAGCGGCGCGCCTATCCGGCGAGCCTGCTGGCCGACCGTTCGGCCGCCAACTGGCGGGACAAACGGGAGCTGTTTACCGGCGGGAGGATTACCCTTGCCGCCCCTTCCCGCTGGCTGGCGGAGCTGGTGGGGGAATCCTTTTTGGGCGGATATCCCTGCCGCGTGCTGCCCAACGGGGTGGATCTTTCTCTGTTCCGGCCATGCGGGGAGCGGGACAGCGTCCGCCGCCGTCTGGGAGTCCCGACGGGCGGGCGGCTGTATCTGGCGGCCGCCAACGTATGGGAGCCTCGAAAGGGGCTTTCCTTTTTGAAGCAAAGCCTGCCCCTGCTTGAAGAGGGGGAACAGCTGGCGGTGGTGGGGGCGGCCCCGCGGGAGCTGTCTGCCCCGGCGGTTTGTCTGCCCCGCGCGGACCGGGCGGAGGAGCTGGCGGCGCTCTATTCGGCGGCCGACGTGTTCCTCAACCCCACGCTGGAGGACAACCTGCCCACCGTCAATCTGGAGGCGCTGGCCTGCGGGACACCGGTGGCCGCCTTTGCCTCGGGCGGCTGTCCCGAAACGGTGGACGAACAGACCGGCCGTGTGTGTGTCCGGGGGGATACGAACGCCCTGCTTGCCGCCGCGCGGGAGCTGGCGGCGGGCGGCGAAGTGGTCCGTCGGGCCTGCGTGGAACGCGCCCGGCGGCTGTACGACGCGGAGAAGCAGGCGGCGGCTTATGTGGAGCTGTACGAAGAACTCCTGACGAAAGGATAAGGGTCCTTTATGGAGACAGTGCGCTTTGATCTGGCGCGTTTACAGGAAATTGAAATGGATATCCTGCGGGAATTCGACGCCCTCTGCCGGCGCAGGGGTCTGCGCTATTTTCTCCTGGGGGGATCGGCGCTGGGTGCGGTGCGCCACGGGGGGATGATCCCGTGGGATGACGATATTGACGTGGGGATGCCGCGCCCCGACTATGAGCGCTTCTGCCGGGAAGCACCCGGGGAGCTGCCTGCCCCGCTGTTTGTACAGAACTGGCACAGCGAGCCGGACTGCCTGCACTGCTTCACCAAAATCCGGGACGGCCGCAGCCTGTTCCGCGAGTCGATTTCCGCCGCGCTGCCCATCCACCACGGGGTGTTTATCGACGTATTCCCTCTAGATGGTGCACCGGCGAGCCGGGGGGCCGCCCGGCGGACACTGCAAAGGATGAAGCTGCTGAAATTCACCCTCATTCACCGGAAGACCGACTATTTCCGGCAAAGGAGCCGGGCGGCGTCGCTGTTTTTGTCCGCGGCGGGCGTCTGGCGCCGCGATGCCCGCACGTATGCAGCCATCGACCGGCTGTGTACCCGGCAGACCTGCGGCGAAGCGCCCTGTATCGCCAACTGGCATGGCGCGTGGGCGGAAAAAGAGGTGGTGCCCCGTGAGGTGTTCGGTGAGGGGAAGGAGTGGCGGTTCGGGCCGTTGAGCTGCCCGCTGCCGGCCGACGCCGACGTCTATCTGACCAGTCTGTACGGTGATTATCGCCGGCTCCCGCCGCCGGAAAAGCGGGTCAGCCATCATGCGCTGGACGAGGTGCGTCTGGCGCCACGCGCACCCGGCGGGCCGGAATTTGAGGGAGAAGCGGAGGAACCGCAATGAAACGAGTGATTACCTACGGCACCTTTGATCTGCTCCACTACGGCCATATTCAGCTGCTCAAGCGGGCCCGCGAGCGGGGAGATTATCTGATCGTGGCCCTATCCACCGACGCCTTTAACCGCGATGGCAAGCATAAGGACTGCTACTTCAGCTACGAGGAGCGCAAACGCCTGCTGGAGGCGATCCGCTATGTGGACCTGGTGATCCCGGAGGAGAGCTGGGAGCAAAAAATACAGGATATCCGTGAATACCATGTCGATACCTTTGTTATAGGGGACGACTGGGCGGGGCGGTTCGATTTCCTGACCCCTTACTGCGAGGTGGTATACCTGCCACGCACACCGGAGATTTCCACCACCAAGGTCAAGCAGGATCTGAGCGGCGGGGCCTGAGAGGGTCCAGTTGGCAGAAGGGGGATGGGACGATGATACGGGTATTGCAGTGGCGGATCGGTCCCGCCGGCGACGGTGTGACCCGCGCGATTCTGAGCACCTGCGCCCACCTGGAGTCGGAAAAGGTCCATATTGATTACGTGACCGGGGAGAGGGACATCGCGTCCTGCCAGGAGCTGCTGGCCCGGTCGCTGCCCGGCGGCGGGGAGGGGAGCCGCGTGTTCTCCCTGCCCCTTTCGCCGCTGCGCCAGCCCCTTCGCTATCGCCGGGCGGTGGAGGAGCTGCTGGACCAGGGCTTTGACCTGCTGCATGTCAACGCCTCCTATTTCCTGTCCGCCGCGCTGCTGCAGCAGGCGCGAAAACGGGGAATGAGGGTCGTTCTGCACGCCCACAGCGCCGATGTGGACGTGATGGGTGGCCTGAAGCGGTGGATTTTCCGCCTGCTGCACCGCTTCAACCGCCGGCGGGCGGTGCGGACGGCGGATTGTCTGCTGACCGCCTCGTCCGGAGCGGCCCGGTGGATGTTCGGTCGGGATGCCGGACGCGCCCGGCTGCATCCGACGGGGATAGAGCGGGCCGCCTATGCCTTCTGTCCGGAGGAGCGAGAGCGTGTCCGGCGGGAGCTGGGTGCAGCGCCGGACACGCCGGTGTTCGGTCATGTGGGGCGCTTTGCCTACCCGAAAAACCATGAATTTGTGCTGAAGGTGTTCGCTGCCCTGCGGCGGCGCACGCCCGGCGCCGTGCTCTGGCTGGTGGGTACAGGGGAGCGGGAGCCGGAGATCCGCGCCCTGGTGCGGGAGTGGGGGCTTCAGGAGTCGGTTCGCTTTCTGGGGCTGAGGGACGACGTTCCCTCCCTGCTGCAGGCGATGGACGCGCTGCTGATGCCCTCCCGCTTTGAGGGACTGGGACTGGCGCTGATTGAGGCGCAGACGGCAGGGCTCCCCTGCCTGGCCTCCGCCGCGGTGCCGGACGAGGCAGCTGTGACCGGCCGCCTGAAGCGGCTGCCCTTGACGGTTTCCCCGGAGGAATGGGCGGAGGAGATGCTCCGCCTGATGCGGACATATGGGCCGGAAACGCGGGCCGGGGCGGACCAGGAGCTGCCTGACTGGGACGCAGCCAGGCAGGCTCGCCGGATGCAGGAGCTGTATGAGGACCTGTGTACATCGCGGCCACAGACAGCGGAAAAGGGGGGATGAGGCCGTTGCAGACCACGCTGGAAAAGACGGTATTCAATGTATTCGCGCTCAAAATTGCCGCTGTCGTCCTGTTTTTTGCCCTGAATCTGTCGGTGCTCAAAACTGCCGCAGACGGGCTGGCGCAGCTGGTGCTGCTGTGGGGGGCGGCGATTTTTCTTTACGATCTGGCGGTCCGCCGCCGTGCGCTGCAGGGCCCTGGATCGGTTTTTCTCTGGCTGTTTCTGCTTTTCTACGCCGTCAGTGTGGCGCTTAACCTGCATGCCCAGCCGAAAAATGAGATGGCCCTGTACGGATATCTGCTGGTGGCACTGCTGCTGTTTTATCCTCTCCCAAAGGAGGACGGCGGTGAAGAGGCGCTGCTGAGACAGCTGCGGATTTTGACCGGGGTGTATCTGGGCCTGACGGCGGCGGCCTGCACGGCTTCCTTCGTTATTTTTGTAATACGGTATGATACAACCTTTGTTTATGGCGGAATTTCCTATTATGTGGGGGTGTATGAGCACCGGTTATGGGGGATTTTCTCCAATCCGAACAGCCCCGCCGTGCTCAACGGGGCGGTGCTGTCTCTTTTGCAGCTGACCCTGCTGAAAAAGGAAACCGCCCACAGACGATGGAAACAGGCGGCTGTTCTCTATACGCTGCTGATTTCTCTAGTGATTCTGATACTGGGCCAGTCCAATGGTCTGCTGATCAGTCTGGCGGTGTTTGTTTTTCTGATGGCAGGATATGTGGGCGCCCGCTGTGTGGAAAAACGGTGGAAGTGGCGGGGGGCTGCTGCGCTGGGCTTCCTGCTGGCGGCGGTGCTATCGGTCGCGGCGCTGTTCACTGTGTTTGAATATGGGCGGCAGGGTCTGAGCTATCTGCCTGTGCTGGTTCAGCGGTTGGAGTCCCTCACTTCGTCTGATGGCTTTCAGCCGGAGGAGCCGGTGGATCTGGAGCGGGACCCATCTGCTGACGGCAGTGATGAGATGACCGGACGCCCGGAAATCTGGCGGCGGGGATTTCAGGCCTTTCTGAAAAAGCCCCTGTTTGGCAATGCCAGCGCACGCCATACGGAGGAAATGTGCTGGCATGACCGGCAGCTTTTGCACTTCCATAACATTGTGGTGCAGGCTCTGGCCTCCAGCGGGATCGCGGGCACGCTAGCGCTGGGCGCATTCGCCCTGCATGCGCTGGCCGGTCTGATCCGGGGACGGCAGCGGTTTGCCTCCCCGACGGTCGCTGTGCTGGGTGCCTTTCTGATGATGCATCTGGTCAACAATATGGGAGAGGTCACTCTGCTGTTCCGTGCGGAGCTGTCGCTGTTCAGCTTTTGGATCTATTTTGGCTATCTGATGGCACTGGTGAACCTGAGACGGTCGGAATCGGCCCCCGACCGGCTTTTCCGGCGGCTTTTGTCCGGGTCCTTCCGACAGAAAAGCCTGCCGCCACAAAAGGAGGAGACGCGATGAAGCTGGCGTCGTGGAATGTCAACGGTCTGCGGGCCTGTGTGGGAAAAGGGTTTCTGGAAGCGCTGGCGGAGCTGGATGTCGATTTTCTCTGTCTGCAGGAAACCAAGATGCAGGAGGGGCAGCTCGCCCTCGACCCGCCCGGCTATTCCATTGTGTGGAACAGCGCGGAGAAAAAGGGGTATTCAGGCACGGCGATATTCGCCCGGCAGGAGCCACTTCGGGTGATGCGCGGCTTTTCGGAGGAGGAGCACAACCGGGAGGGACGGGTTCTCACGCTGGAATACACCTCCTTCTATCTCGTGACCGCCTATTCTCCTAACGCGCAGGAGGGGCTGAAGCGTCTGGAATACCGTCTGTCGTGGGAGGAGGCCTTCCGCCGGCATCTGACAGCGCTGGATGGGGAGAAGCCGGTTGTCGTCTGCGGCGACCTGAATGTGGCCCATCGGGAGATCGACCTGAAAAATCCCGGTCCCAACCGGGGGAATGCGGGCTTCTCCGATCAGGAGCGGGAGGCGTTTTCCACCCTTTTGGCGGCGGGCTTTACCGACACCTACCGGCTGCTGCATCCGGAGGAGACAGGTGCTTACAGCTGGTGGTCCTACCGCTTTCATGCGCGGGAGAAAAACGCGGGCTGGCGTATCGACTATTTTCTGGTGTCTGACCGACTGGCGCCGGCGGTGCAGGCGGCGGCGATCCGCCCCGATATTTACGGGTCGGATCATTGTCCCGTCACCCTGACGCTGGAGCTTTCCTGAGACGGACAGGCAGCAGAGAGGAGAAAAAAGAATGGATGAGAGCAAACGCGCCGTGATAGAAGCTCAGTGCCTTCAGGCGGTGGAAAATCTGAGAAAAAACAACATGGAGGCCTGTTACCTTCCTTCGGCGGCGGAGGTGCCCGCCCAGGTGGAGCGCTGGCTGCATGAAGGAGACACGGTGGCGGTCGGCGGTTCCGTGACACTGCAGGAGACCGGTATTCTGGAGCGGCTCCGCAGCGGGCCTTATCGCTTCCTCGACCGGTATGCCCCCGGCCTGAGCGCAGAGCAGGTGCGCCGGATTTTTATCGAGAGCTTCGATGCCGATGCTTACCTTTGCTCTGCGAACGCCGTCACCCTCGGCGGCGAGCTGTACAATGTGGACGGCAACAGCAACCGAATCGCGGCTCTGTGCTACGGCCCCCGTTCGGTGATTGTGGTCGCCGGCTTCAACAAGCTGGTGCCGGATATCGGCGCGGCGGTCCGACGGGTAAAGACAGTGGCAGCCCCCGCCAACAGCAACCGGCTGAACTGTCAGACCCCCTGCGCCGCCACCGGCGTCTGTTCCGGATGGCAGAGGGAGGACATGACCGACGGCTGCCGGGGGGACGCCCGTATCTGCTGCAATTATCTGGTCAGTGCCCGCCAGCGGGAACAGGGGCGGATCAAGGTGCTGCTGGTGGGAGAAGCTCTGGGCTATTGAGCGGTGAAAAAAGGGAGTGATTATCCAAATGGGGAAGAGAAGACGCCCTCTGGCCGCCCCTCTCTCCCAATGCGCTATACAGAAGGAAAGCATTTTGTATTTCTTCCCGAAAAGGCCTTGTATTTTTGACGGCTATAAGGTATTGTAGTGCTAAAATTAAATCCATGGATGATGAAGGGATATGATACCATGCTGGAAACTGTTATTGACCGTTACCCGGATTATATTATTGAGGACTGGCGGACCGCGCTGGAAGAAGGTCGGGACGTGGCAGAGCTGGAAGAGGAAGCACGCCGAATCCGCAGTATGGAGGGACCAGGGCGCCTCACAGAGGCGGAGGATTTCTACCGCCGGCTGCAGAGCGCTCCAATGAAAAAGGATTGGTCTTATGATGAGCCGTCAGAGCTGGAAGCGATTCGGCAGGCGCGGCCGGCAAAGCGCTTTGTCCCCCGGAAAGAGGCCGGCCGCGCCTGGGACGACGCTGTCCGCGGCGCCTGGTACGGGCGCATTGCCGGATGCCTGGTCGGCAAGCCGACCGAGGGACTCAAGAGGGCCGAAATTGCCGCGATTGCGGCCAACGGCGGCGATCCGGACAGCACGTATCTGCACTCTGCCGGGGCGAGCGGGGAATGGGAAAAGCACGCCGGCAGGTGCTGGATTGATACCATCGGGGATGCGGCGCCCATTGACGACGACACCAACTATACCGTGCTGGCGCTGCGTGTGCTGGAAAGCTACGGTCGGGACTTCCGGCCCGCCGACGTGGGAGAAATGTGGCTGACAGCGCTGCCCCTGCTCGCTACCTTTACGGCGGAGCGGGTGGCCTACCGCAATCTGACCACGGCCATTTTTCCGCCGGAGTCGGCGTCCGACCACAATCCCTTCCGCGAGTATATCGGCGCACAGATCCGGGGAGATCTGTTTGGCATGGTTAACCCCGGCGATCCCGAAACGGCGGCTGAAATGGCGTGGCGGGATGCCTCTATTTCCCATACCCGAAACGGCATCTATGGCGAAATGTGGGTGGCGGCCATGATTGCGGCGGCTCCCTTCTGTGAGGATTTCCGTCAGGTGATTGAGGCGGGGCTGGGGGAAATCCCCGAACACAGCCGGCTGGCGGAGACAGTGAAGAAGGTGATCGGCTGGAAGGACAGTGGTCTGACCGCTGCCGAGGCGCTGGCGGAGTTTGACAAGCTGTATGATGAATACGATCCCTTTGCCTGGGTCCACGTGCTCTCCAATGCCATGCTGGTGACCATCACCCTGCTGTATCATGGGGACAGCTTTGGCGACGCGGTGAGATTCGCCATGTTTGCGGGCTTCGACACCGACTGCAACGGTGCGACAGCGGGCGCGGTGATCGGTATGAAGGGCGGTATGTCTGCCGTGCCTGCCGAATGGACACAGCCCCTTCACGAAACGCTGACCACTTCACTGGTGGGTGATATGCGGGTATCCATTGAATCGCTGGTGGAGCGTACCATTCGGCAGATGCCGAAGGAATAGGGCCGGAAACGGCAAAAAGAAACAGCCGGCCCTCCCGCTGACGCGGGAAGACCGGCTGTTTTCTGAAGGTTCGGCCCGGAGAGGGGGATGTTACCACTACGACCTTGGGTGTCCGTCAGAGCATTTGCCGGAAATATACTCTACCTCCATGCGAAGTACAGCGGTGTGGACGGTCTTTTGGCAGACCGCGTCCATCCCCTGTGACAGATCAAGGGTGGGCGCATATTTGCGGCACAGAAGCTCCAGTGCGGCGCGGCGTTCGTCCTCGCCATATACGATCCGAACAGTGCCGAAGGCCATGACGCTCTCATACCGCATGGTGAGCGCTTCGCCCTGATTTTCGGCGAGAGTCACCACCGTAAAGCTGGCCCGGCTGTCGTGCATCAGATTGTCCAATTTCTGCCCTTCCGGCGCGCAATGAAAATACAGGGAATTGCCCGACAGAGCGTAGGACAGCGGCACCCCGTAAGGAAGGCCGTCGTCGCAGACGCAGGACAGTACGCCATACTGTCCTCGCTCCAGAATATCCCGCGCTTGTGCATAGGTGGTTTTCCGTTTTCCATTTCGCATGCCGCGCATGGCGATGCCCCCTGTCAATTGAGTTTTTTACTATTATGATACACGCCGGTGAGGGAAATTACAAGAAGAAGGTCAAAATATTTCTCCTCGGCGCCTTCCCGCCGGTAGGGCGGAAGCCTGAGCTGGAAAAAGATACTTTTTGTCAGAAAAGGAAAGAGAGCTTCTGCCGCAGAACCTCCGGACTGAGTGACACCGTAGGGGTCTGTTTTCTTTCGGCTCATGGTCCCGCAGCCTTCTGCCGGAACGGGATGGCGGTACATATGAGCTTATCAAAGAGGCATTGCCTGCCGATATGAAATGGGGCAATGAGTTTACCTCATACGATGACGGTCTTTCTTTGATAACAAAGAGACCGGCTGCACAGATCTCCACAGGAAGGGACAGATCCTTTCCCGGTAAAGAGAATGTTTCTTCCGGGGCTGGGGAGGCGCTTCTGTTTCAGCGGCGGCGCTCAAGGATATCGTCCCTTCGGCCGGTTCCGGAGAAGCGGCTTCGGGAAGGGGATTTCCCCGTGGATTTGCCGCTGGTCATTGAGCGCCTGGCCTTCAGAATAGCCGCCCGGCGATGGCGGAAGGAAGAGGCGGAGGGAATGGTCTGCGTTCTCTGCGTCCCAGACCAGGAAGGCATGAAAGGATGAGAGGGATGACGAAGCACTATGTCGGCGTGGACATTGGCGGAACCAAGATGCTGATGCTGTATCCGACAGAGAACGGCTATATCGAGAAAAAGGTGCCCACCGGCCGGGATTGCCCGCCACAACAGCTGAAGGCGGAGCTGGATGCCTTCCTGGCGGAGCTGCCCTTTGCCCCCGACGGGGTGGGGATGGCGATTCCGGGACTGGTGGATGACGGCCATACGGTGCGGATTTCCAATGTGGTGCCCCTGCTGGCGGGGGTGACGGGGGAATATTTTGGGGCGGGCCGTTTTCCGGTGCGCTTTCTCAATGATGTGAAGGCGGCTGTGCTGGCGGAGGCCGCCCACTATCCCGCTGACGCAGTGGTGGCGGTGATCATGGCGGGGACAGGTATCGCGTTGGGGATCAGCGATAAAGGGGAGCTCTCTGCCGGCTCCCACGGATTTGCAGGGGAGCTGGGCTTCAGCGTGACGGATACCCCGGAGGGGGTGCAGACCTTCGACCAGCTGGCGGGCGGAGGCCCACTGCTTCAGCAGGCAGGCTGTACACCGCAGGAGCTTCATGAACGGCTGGCACGCGGCGACAGGGCAGCGGTCGCTCTGATCGAAAGAGCGGGGATGTATTTCGGGCTGGCCATGACCAACATCATGCATCTGTTTGATCCTGATGTTCTGGTGGTGGGCGGCAGTACCTCCACCTATCCAGGGTATATGGAAAAGGCGCTGGAGACAGCCGATGCCCATACGCTGCCGGATATCCGCCGCGGCTGTACCGTTGCGCGGCCCCGGGACATGAAGCGGATTGCCGCACTGGGGGCCTGGGAGCTGATCCGCCGCTGACATGCGGCTTATTTTTTGACAGGGAGACGATGTTCGTGAAGGCAGTCGGGCGGCTGTTGATCTATTTAAAACCCTATAGAAAGCATGGTATTGCCGGTCCGGTATTCAAGCTGATCGAGGCCATACTGGAGCTGTATCTTCCCCTTTTGATGGCCCGTGTGATCGACAGGGGAGTGGCGGCGGGGGATTCCGCCTATGTGCTGAGAATGGGCGGTGTGATGCTGCTGATTGTAACGGTGGGCCTGCTGTGCGCTCTGGTGTGTCAGTATGTGGCGTCGGTGGCCTCTCAGGGGGTGGGTACCGGTATCCGGAACGCGCTGTTCGAGCATATCGGCCGGCTGTCCCACAGCGAACTGGACCGCTTTGGTACCCCTTCCCTCATCAATCGAGTGACCAACGATGTCACCCAGCTGCAATATGCAGTAGCGATGCTGATCCGGCTGGTGGTACGCGCCCCCTTTCTGTGCATTGGCGGGGTGGTGATGGCGATGACCATTGACCTGCCGCTGTCACTGGTGATTGTCGTGGCCATTCCGCTTTTTCTGCTGGTGATTACGGCGGTGATGCGCAAAACGGTGCCGCTTCAGCGCGCTGTCCAGCAGCGGCTGGACCGTCTGACGCTGGTGCTGCGGGAGAATCTGTCCGGTATCCGGGTGATCCGGGCCTTTTCCCGTACCGGGCGGGAGGAGGCCCGGTTTGATGGGGCGGTGGAGGACCATACCCGCGCGGCGATTCAGGTGGGCCGCCTCTCTGCCCTTCTCGCCCCCTCTACCCAGCTGATTATGAATCTGGGGATTCTTGCCATTGTCTGGTTCGGCGGCGTCCGGGTAGAGGCCGGGGGGATGACCACTGGGGAGATCATCGCTTTTATCAACTATGTCAATCAGATTCTGCTGGCTCTGATGGTGGTGGCCAACCTGGTGGTTACCTTCACCCGGGCCTATGCCTCTGCGGGCCGGGTGGCGGAGGTGCTTGACACCGTTCCCTCTATCGGCGCCTTGGCGGCAGAAGAGGGTGGGGAGCCGGTTCCTGGCGCTCCGGCGGTGGAGTTTCGCGGTGTGAGCTTTTCCTACAACGAGGGCGAGGAGGAGCTGAGCGCTCTGTCCTTTGCCGTGCCGGCGGGGGCAACGGTGGGGATCATCGGCGGCACCGGGTCGGGAAAATCCACCCTTATCAACCTGATCGCCCGGTTTTACGACGTGACTGGCGGTGAGCTGCTGGTGGAGGGACTGGATGTGCGCCGCTGGCCGCTGGAACAGCTGCGTGCACGCATCGGGATTGTGCCTCAGAAGACCGAGCTGTTTTCGGGAACCATCGGAGAGAATATCCGCTGGGGCGCTCCAGATGCCGAAGAAGAGGCGGTGAAGGAGGCGGCGCGGATGGCACAGGCCGCCGAATTTATCGAAAGGATGCCGCAGGGCTACAACTCTGAGGTGGAACGGGGCGGAGCCAATCTTTCAGGCGGGCAGCGCCAGCGGCTTTCCATCGCACGGGCACTGGTGCGCCGGCCCTCCATCCTGATTCTGGACGATGCCTCCAGCGCGCTGGATTACGCCACAGACGCGGCCCTTCGGCGGGCACTGCACGAGGGAAGCGGCGGTATGACTGTGATGATGGTCTCTCAGCGGGTCAGCGCGGTGCGGTCCGCCGACCTGATCCTGGTGCTGGACGACGGCCGCCTGGCCGGCGTCGGCACCCATGAGGAGCTGCTGGCGTCCTGTGAGGCATATCAGGAAATCTGCCGGGCACAGGAGTCCGATACGACAGGAGGCGGCGCTGCATGAGTGGAAAAAGAAAACCGTCCTCTGGCCCATCCGCCGGAGGAGCTGGTCGGGTTCTGTCCCGCCTGCTTCATTATGTGGGGCGGGGACGCAACCGCTGGGCTCTGATCGGGGTGCTGCTCTCCGCCCTGCTGGGGAATATCGCCCTGATGCTGGCTCCACGACTGATCGGTGAGGCCATCGACCTGCTTCTTCCCGGCGCGTGGGCGGCGGTGGTTCCCGCCCTGCTGCGGACGCTGGCCGGGATCGGACTGCTGTATCTGGCAGGAACCGGTTTGAGCTGGCTGACCGCCCTGTGTGCCAACCGGGTGGCCAATTATACCGTGCGCGCCCTTCGCACCGATCTGTTTCGCAAGCTGGGGCGAATGCCGCTCAGGTATTTCGATTCCCACTCCCGCGGGGATATTATGAGTCGGTTTTCCAACGATATCGACGCCATTGCCGACGGACTGAACCAGGGGATTGTTCAGCTGGTGTCCGGCGTGATCACCGTGGCGCTGTCGCTGGGCTTCATGCTGTCCATGAATCCGCTGGTGGCGCTGGTGGCGGTTCTGGTCACGCCGCTGTGCTTTGTGGTGGGCTATGTCATCACCCGCTATGGCAGCCGCCGCTTCCGCGAGCAGAGCCGCACACTGGGCCAGCTCAATGGCTGTGCTGAGGAGCTGATCACCGGGCAGCACACCGTGAAAGCCTTTGGCTATGAGCGGCAGGCCAGTGAACGCTTTCGCGCGCTGAATCAGGAGCTGTATGAATGCGGCTACCGCGCACAGTTTGCTTCTGCCCTGGTCAATCCCACCACCCGTTTTGTTAACAACATCGCCTATGTGCTGGTGGGGGTGTTCGGTATCCTGGCCGTGCTGCGCGGAACGCTGAGCGTCGGCGGCGTGGCGAGCTTTCTGACCTATACCGCCCAGTTTTCCCGGCCCTTTAACGATATCACCGCTATCACCATGCAGCTGCAGCAGGCAATGGCCTCCGCCCGCCGTATTTTTGCTGTCGTGGACGGGGAGGAAATGACCCCCGAACCGGCGGACGGACGGGAGCTGTGCGATGTCCGGGGAGAGGTGAGCTTTTGCGGTGTCTCCTTCTCCTATTCGCCTGAACGGCCCCTGATTGAGGATTTTCATCTCACCGTCCGCCCTGGCACCACCGTGGCCATTGTGGGGCCCACCGGCGCCGGAAAAACAACGCTGGTCAATCTGCTGATGCGTTTTTATGAAACCGACGCCGGCCAGATTCTGGTGGATGGACAGGACATTACCTCTGTCACGCGGGAGAGCCTGAGAAGCCACTTTGGCATGGTACTGCAGGATACCTGGCTGTTTGCAGGAACAGTGCGGGACAACATCGCCTATGGCCGGGAGGCCGCTACTGACGCGGAAGTGGAGGCCGCCGCCCGTGCCGCCCACGCGCACAGCTTTATCCGCCGGCTTCCGCAGGGCTATCAGACCCTGCTGGCCGAGGACGGCGGGAATCTGTCTCAGGGCCAGCGGCAGCTGCTGACCATTGCCCGCGCCATGCTGGTCAATCCTCCGATTCTGATTCTGGATGAGGCCACCAGCTCAGTGGATATCCTCACCGAGCAGCGGATCCAGAAGGCGTTCCGAAGGATGATGGAGGGAAAGACCACCTTTGTCATTGCCCATCGGCTTTCCACCATCCGGGACGCCGACTGTATTCTGGTGCTTGATAAGGGGAACGTGGTGGAGCAGGGGACTCATGAGGAGCTGCTGGCCGCCGGCGGCTTCTACAGCCGTCTGTACCACTCCCAGTTTGAAGGGAATGCGTGAGTACCTGAACAGACGGGGAAACTATATCCCCTCCGGCAGGCATTCAAACCGGTAGCTTTCCGCCGGCAGACCGTCGATCTGCACGCCGCTGCCGGCAGAAACGTTGACCGGCAGGCGGGTGTTGTCCGCCTGGTATCCCGCGGCGGGCTGCCGCTGGCTGAGGGTGTGATAGCCGTGGTACACACCGCGGAAGGCGACCCATCCCTCTCTGTCGGAAACGGCGTCGAGAATCGGACGGTCTCCCAGTGAAAAAACAGCGCCCGCCAGCGGCTCGCCGCTCAGTGCATCGGACACCTGAAAGGTAAAATCGGTTAGCAGGGGTCGAAGCGGCACACTGAAGGCCTCCGCAGGCCGGCCGTTGACGATAACGCTGCCGGATGAATCCACCCCGACACTCCAGATTTCTGCCGTTTCAGCGTAACCGGGGACCGGAGAGCGACAGCACAGACGATAATCACCGGGGGTCAGCGGTCCGAAACAGACCCGGCCATCCCAACCGGAGACCTCCTCCCAGACGCCTGAGGCGTCTTCCAACCGAAAGACGGCGCGGTGGAGCGGCCAGCCGCCGGCAGCGTCAACAGTGGTGAAGGAAAGCTGACAGGGGGCGGGGGAACTCACAACGGTCAGGAGAGCACCACCCGGCGCAGGAACCATCAGCATCTGCGGCGTTTTTTGTAGCAGATAGCCCGGGACAGCGCGAATTTCCCGCAGCAGATACGCACCGGGCTCCAGACGGTCTAAGCGCAGGGAGCCATCCTCTCCTGTTTGCAGATTTTTCAGCGGTGCACCGTCCCGGTACAGCTCCCACCTTGCACCCGCCAGCGGCCTGCCTGCCCGGTTCGCCTGAAGCAGCAGGGGTCCTTTTAGAGAGGAGGATGGCAGGGGCAGCGCGGCTAGTTCTCTGATAGAGCTCTTCTCTGAAGCAGGAGCGGAATGGGCCGCTGCAGGCGCTGTATCCGGTTGAGGTTCTGACAGAATTAGGCCGGAAGGCTCCTCTAGCGGCGGGGAGTCCTTTTCCGGCGGGGCGCTTTTTCCGGCCAGGGCATATTTCCTGTCCTGCCGGATGTTCGTTTGAGTGAAGGGCCGGCGGCCCCGGCCGGAGCAGGGATGGATTTTCATGGGCGGGTCAAAAAAGCAGCCCGGTTGGAGGCGTTTCTCTCCGCCATTTGTCAAACGGATCATCGCACTCGTTCCTTTTCATGAAATCGGCCAGCGGCAGGTGCCGGGTCCCTCCAGTCTATGCACAGGGGGGCCGGCCGGTGTCCAAAGCCGTCGATTGATAAGAAAAAACGCGCCTGACCGCATTTGTGTGCGGAGTGGTTACAAAGAGCTCCGCCGGCGCCCGTTATCGAGGGCATGGCTGTCAACAAAAAAGAAAAGGAACGGTACACGAAGCACCGTTCCTTTGCTTTTCTTCTGTCAGCTGGACACCGATAGTCTCAATCTAACGCCAGATAGGGGGCAATCCGCTCTGCAAAATCGTCGCTGTTGTCACAATGGGCACATAATTCGATGGGGGTGGAGAAATCCAGACTGAAAATACCCATGATGGATTTCGCATCAATGACATATGGGCCGGAATACAGCTCGACCTTAAAATTGATATCGTTGCAGATACCGACAAATTTCTGAGCGTCAACCACGTTCTCAAATCGCACCTTGGTTCTATACATTCAACCGGTCCTTCCCTTTGTCGTTTCCACAAAATTTCTGTCCTTTATTATAGTCCTCCGGCCGGAGGAAAGCAAGCGAAAAACAAAACAAAGTGTTGATTGAAAACAGCAAACATTTCGATTATAATGTTAAAATACGCGGGAAACCTTCGTCTGACCAGGGCAGACCCGGTGTTCAGGTGAAAAAAAGGAGGCGGCAAAGCGAGCGGGGCCGTCTGGCTAACGCCCGGCCACGAGGACAGTGCTTCTTTTGAGTGCCGTCAGGTGTGTTTCCCCTGGTTAATTGGCGCTCGGGTCCGCATAAAAAATTTTCGTTTTAATCCATGAGGTGATGGCGGTTGACAGCCCTGTTTTATACTCTTGGCTGCAAGGTGAATCAATATGAGACGCAGGCCATGCGGGCATTGATGGAGGCAGCTGGCTTTGAGACCGGCGCGTATGAGCCGGGAGTGATCGGCTGTGAGGGAGTGATTGTGATCAACTCCTGTACTGTGACGGGGGAGAGTGACCGTAAGCTGCGCCAGCTGCTGCGGCGCTGCCGGCGCGATAATCCCGGAGCTGTGCTGGTTCTGACCGGCTGCATGCCCCAGGCTTTTCCCGAACAGGCCGCCCGGCTGTCCGATGCCGATGTCGTGCTGGGCAATGCCTCACGCCGGTCGCTGCCGGAGAAAACGGCGGAATTTTTGAGCCATCACCGGCGGATTGTGGAGATTTCTTCCCACCAGGAGCGGTTTGAAGCGCTGGAGATTGAGGAGTTTCAGGGCCGTACCCGCGCTTTTGTCAAAATTGAGGATGGCTGCAACCGATTTTGCTCCTACTGCATCATACCCTATGCCCGGGGGCGTGTGCGTTCCCGGCCCCTGGAGGATCTGAGGAGGGAGCTGGAGTCATTGGCGGCCGGCGGCTACCGTGAGGTGGTGCTCACCGGCATCAATCTGACAGCTTACGGTCAGGATCTGGCCGTATCCGACAGGCCGCTCTCCCTTTGCGATGCGGTGGAGACCGCCTGTGCAGTAGGGGGGCTTCAGCGGGTGCGTCTCGGCTCTCTGGAGCCGGATATGCTGAGCGAGAGTGCCGTCGGGCGCCTCGCAGCACAGGACCGGCTGTGTCCGCAATTTCATCTGTCGCTGCAAAGCGGCTGTGACGAGACCCTCCGGCGGATGAACCGCCGGTATACCACCGAGGAATACCGGCAGGTGTGCCAAATGCTGCGCCGGGCCTTTCCGGACTGTGCGCTGACCACCGATGTGATGGTGGGCTTTCCTGGTGAGAGTGAGGAGGACTTCCGGCGTTCTCTGGCCTTTGTGGAGGAAATCGGCTTTTCCAAGGTACATGTGTTTGCCTATTCCCGCCGGCCGGGAACCCGCGCCGACCGCTTTCCGGATCAGGTGGAGCGGACGGAAAAGGCGCGGCGCAGCCGTCTTCTTACACAGGTGTGTGAGGCGAGCCGCCGCCGCTGGATGGAACAGGCGGTAGAAAGGGCCGCTGCCTCGGAGGAGGGGGTGGAAATTCTGCTGGAGACCCGCCGGGCAGATGGCTGTCTGGAGGGCTATACCCGCGATTATCTGCCAGTGAAGGTGGCGGGCGGCGGTGTGCCGGGCGAACTGATACCAGTGCGCTTAACCGCTCTGGGGGAGGAAGCGGTTTGGGCTGTTCCGCTGCTGGACAGGGACTGAATCCTTGTCTTTCCGGTTTGCCGCCGGGGAGCCTTCCCGGCGGCGGCAGAAAATGGATCGTTTTCTTCCTGTGGCTGGGGTCCTTTCTGTTCGACAGGGAGGATGAGCGGAACAGTACAACAAAAAGCCTCCGCCTGGCGTTTGCCGGCGGAGGTCTGAAAAACGGAATAGGAAAAACGCTTTCACAGGGCTCCCGCAGGGAGCCCTTTTTTATACGGATGACCAGTGTTTCACACAGGGAGCCCCCTGAAGAGAGCCGGCCGCTTACAGCGCGCGGCGGTCTGAGAGGTGTATTGCCGGGGGCGTCCTCCCAGGGTCAGCCGGCGAAAAGCTGCACCCAGTAAAGGGTTCCGCCGCTTTCTGCCACACCAATACCGATTTTGGTAAAGGAAGCGTTTAAGATATTCTCACGGTGGCCGGTAGAGTTCATCCAGCCGGTCATCACGTCCTGCGGAGAGGGATATCCGTAGGCAATGTTTTCGCCGACCGTGGACCAGGGAATGGTAACAGCAGTGCTGAAGCTGCTGCCATTGGGACGGGTGTGGCTGAAGGTCCCTACCGTTTCACGGGCGCGGACAGCGGCGTTTGCACAAAGCTCCTGATCGAGAGAGAGCGCTGGCAAGCCCTTCTGCCGCCGCTCTTCGTTCACCAGTACCGCCACCTGCTCCACCTGATTTTTTTCCGGTGCGGCGGTAGGCGCCGCTGTGGGACGCGTGGTTGTGGTGGTGGCACGGGTCGTCGTTGTCGTGGCGGAACGGATGGAGGTGGTGGTTGCAGGACGGGCTGTGGTCGTTGTGGGGCGGGATGTGGTAGTGGTGACAGTACGAGTGGTGGTCGTCGTGGCTGGGGCGGCCGTCGTGGCAGGGACTTCAGACGTTGTTTCCGCCGGAGACGTTCCGGAGGCTGAAGTGGTCGTCTCCCCTGAGCTGGTAGTGCCTTCGTCCGGAGCTGAGGAATCGGAGTCTTCGGCATCCGAAGCGACAGTGCTAATGGGGGGCTCTTCTGGAGGGGAAGGCTGCCGCGATGAACAGGCGGTCAGTATAAAAGCCAGCAATGCCGCCAATAGTAAAGATAAATTCCTTTTCAAAATTTTCTCATCTCCTGAGCTTTTTAAGTGCCGTCTGATCCGCCGTCCGGCGGAGAAGGATCCCTGCTTTGCCCTGCTAATCATCGCCCGGTCCTTGTCCGGCCAGCATCTCCAGACCCCGGGCCGGAAAAGGTAAAAGGTTAGAGAAGCGGAGAGGCCCGGAGAAGGCAGAGAAGACGGCAGGGGAGATTTTCCAGGAGGGAAATCTCCAGACCCCGGGCCGGAAAAGGTAAAAGGTTAGAGAAGC
>JAAWCO010000125.1 GCA_022793315.1 Clostridiales bacterium
CCCTGTCGGGCTGAACGCCCTCCTGCGGCGCGGCCGCATCGGGTATTCTTCTGGGGCGAGTGCTTATCTTCTGGTACATTGCTGGAAATCTTCGATTTCCTGCCGAAGAATCCCTGTCGGGCGGAACGCCCTCCTGCGGCGAGGCCGCATCGGGTATTCTTCTGGGGGCGAGTGCTTATCTTCTGGTACATTGCTGGAAATCTTCGATTTCCTGCCGAAGAATCCCTGTCGGGCAGATGAGCGCCCGTGTATTCTTCGCACTTTTGTTTATTTTTTCAGATACTTTCTGGAGAGAACTCAGATAAGTGGCTATATTACGGGAAGTGAAAGGATGCTGTGCAATGAGCTGGCTGAACAGACTTGAGAGGAAAATGGGGCGGTATTTTATTCCCCGTCTGATGTATATCATCACGGCCGCAATGGCCGCCATCTATATCGTCGATCTGCTGATGCCCGGGCTTCACCTTCGGTCTTGGATGAGCCTTGACCGTTCCCTCCTCGCGCAGGGGCAGGTATGGCGCCTGATTACCTTTATAGTGGTCCCTCCCTACACCTCGCCAATTCTGGCGCTGATCAGCCTGTATTTTTACTGCCTCATCGGCAACGGGCTGGAGAACGAATGGGGCGGGTTCCGCTTCAATGTGTTTTACCTGTTTGGTATCCTCGGCGCCATACTGGCGGCCCTGATCACCGGCTCCGGCGATAACAGCTATCTCAATCTTTCGCTGTTCCTAGCGTTCGCTGCTCTGTATCCTGATTACCGCATTCTGCTGTTCTTTTTTATTCCGGTTAAGATCAAATACATCGCCCTGTTGGACCTGGCGCTGTATCTTGTCCTGCTGATTCTGGGCACATGGCCGGCACGTGCCGCTCTTCTGATGTCCCTCGTCAATCTGCTGATCTTTTTCGGCGGCGGTTTCTTTCGCCATCTCCGGCAGCAGTCCGGGTATTGGAAAACCCGGCGCGAATTCCGGAAATACAACCGTTAGCTCTTTCTTCCAAAAGGAAATCTGTTTTTGCCCCCGGCGATTCGCCTGCAGCGAATCCGAAACTTCTCCTTTCAGGTAATCGGGCCGACGGATACTGTCGGGCGGAGAGCGATATGAACCGGAAAACGGTTTTTAACAGAAAAACGTTGGGTGATAGAACCAGATTGGTCGCAGAAAATGAAATCCGTCTTCAGGACGGCCGGCAGGCGAAGGAAATTCACCCCTTGTGACTGGAAGGCTCCCCTGAAAGGGGGAGCTTTTTTCATCTTTGGAACCGGTCGGGTTCTTCTGGCAAATCAAACAATCGCGCAGCCTCTTCAAAAAACAGGGGAGGATTCAGGAGAATTGCTCCGCCTCTTGAACCATTTTCTCCTTTCCGCTATAATAAAGGCGGCGTTGACCATTGATTGAGGAGGGATATCATGCCGATTAAAATACCCGATCATCTGCCTGCGGCAAAAATCCTGGAGTCGGAAAATATCTTTGTCATGACCGAAAAACGGGCATCCCATCAGGATATCCGCCCTCTCCAAATCCTGATCCTCAATCTGATGCCCACCAAAATGGAAACCGAGGCCCAGCTGCTCCGTCTGCTCGGCAACAGTCCGCTTCAGGTGGATATTGATCTGATGCAGACGGCCACCCATGTCTCAAAAAACACACCGCAGGAGCATCTGCTGGAATTTTATCAGACGTTTGACCAGATTTGCCGCAACACCTACGACGGCATGATCATCACCGGCGCGCCGGTGGAATCGCTTGATTACCGTGAGGTGGATTATTGGGACGAGCTGTGCCAGATCATGGACTGGTCCCTCACCCACGTTTATTCCACCCTGCACATCTGCTGGGGTGCGCAAGCGGGGCTGTATCATCACCATCACATTTCAAAGCATGCCCTGCCCGAAAAGCTGTCCGGTGTGTTCTGTCATCGTCCGTTGGATCCGCAGCATCCCCTTCTGCGCGGCTTTGACGAGACCTTTTATATGCCCCATTCGCGGTATACCGAGGTATCAGCCGACGACATCCAGCACAGCGAAACGCTCCAGCTGCTTGTCCTGTCCGAAGCCGCCGGCGCTGCCGTCATTGCCACGCGGGATGCACGGCAGGTATTCATTACCGGCCACTGTGAATACGACCGTCTGACACTCGCCAACGAATATCGGCGAGATGTGGAGAAGGGGCTGTCTCCGCAAATTCCGCGGCATTACTTTCCAGGAGACGATCCCCAGGCGTTTCCGCCTCTGGTATGGCGAAGCCACGCCAGTCTGCTGTTCAGCAACTGGCTCAATTATTTCGTCTATCAACAGACCCCCTACGATCTGCGGGAGCTCCCGGCCAAAGCGTAAAATCGTATTTTTCAACAAGAGGCCCCTGCTGAAATGCGCCAGGCCGATGACTTCGTATTTCTTTGTCCCATCTGGACACCAGACCCTCAGCAAAAAACGCTGCCCCGCCGGTTCTCGGCGGGGCAGCGTTTTTTCTTTTAATAGAGATACGGCTTGGGATCAACCGTCCCCCTGTTGGTCCGAATTTCAAAGTGGAGGTGCGCACCGCTGCTGTCTCCGGTGCTGCCCACCTTGGCGATCAGCTGGCCCTGAGTCACCTTTTGTCCCTTTGTCACCAGAACCGAGCTGCAGTGTGCGTACATGGTGCGGTAGCCGCCGCCATGGTCGATGAGGACATAGTAACCATAGCCCTGTCCCCACCAGTTGGTTGAATTCACCTCCACCACTGTGCCGCCATCCGCCGCGATGATATCCTTGCCGTATATGCCGCCGCCCGAAATGTCGATCCCCGCATGGAATCCACGCCCGCGGCCTCCATAGTCGGAGTAAATCCGCTTGCAGCTCGGCACCGGCCAGACAAACTTGCCCGTTGACACGCCATCCCCGATATTGGCGTTCGGGTTCATCTTCTTCGCTCCCACCACCAGTACCCGGTTCACCGGCTCCGTGATGGTCTCAGTGGACAGGATGCTGCGCGACTGCTCCACTCCGTCAACCAGCGTGATTTCCGCTGTCACACGGCTC
>JAAWCO010000126.1 GCA_022793315.1 Clostridiales bacterium
CCGTGTGTTCAAGTCACATCACTCCGACCAGACCTGCAGTTGGCAATTCGTGATGAGTTGCCAACTGCTTTTTATTTCGCCGCCCGGCCTCCGTGATGTCGCTTTTGCTGCCCCGTTGGCCCCACCTCTTTCAAGACAAGCCGCAAAAGCGCCCGGAAACCGTGTATTCATGCGGTTTCCGGGCGTTTTCTCTTATATATGGGATTGTGTGATTCGCAGCGCCAACCTATGCCATGACCGATACGGGGATGATACATGTTTATTTATTGGGTCATTTTAGTCGATGACCTGATAGCCAAACCGGCAGTCAAAATCCGGCCGCCGTTGCTTCAGCTTTTCCATTTCCTGAATATTGTCCTCCAAACACTCGATCATTTTATCGACCTCTTTCCTCAGAGCCTTTGAAAGCGATGCGACGCCTTTGATTTCAACCATGGTATTGTCTCTGGCTCCTCTGATCAGATCCCAAAAGGCGTCCCAGTTTTCACCATAATAGTCGGGAAAATCAAAGGCCGTTTTTATTCTTTGATGCAGGTCATCGATATATTGACATTCGCTCAAATCCAGTGTAATGACAGTGGGTGTATCCATTGTTATACCTCCTGAACAATCTCATGAAAGGTGGCATAATGATCATAGGTCGCAAATACCAGTCCATCGTTTGACCATACGACTCTCTGGCTGTTTCGGCTTCCCTGCTCATAATTTATATCCGCTTCAAACCATATTCTTCCTTCTTTTTGCGGCAGATGGCCGTCTTTGTTCCGGTAAACCCCTCCGGCAATCATCTGACCTGGCGCATAGTCTATCGGGTTTTTGCCTTTTTTCCAACCTAAATCATATATATCCTCAATTGTTATATAATAGTCAGGCAACCCTCCTTCATATTTCAGTGTCCAATCCGCTCCGTCTGTTCCGTTCATCGTTGCCGTCCCCGCCTTGATGGATTCCATGAGTTCTATTACACATCGACAGCTTGGATGAAGCGGCGGTTCCGGATCAGGTTCTTCATCCAACCGCCATATCTTCCCTTGTAAATTTTTGCAATCAACGCAGCGCTTCCCATCAATTTGGCTGATCCAATGCCTGTAGCTTTCACTGACATCTACCTCGGGTAAAAACCTGCCGCCGTGAAATGCCGTTTGAAATACGGAATCCAGCAAACTCAATCCTATGCATCCTTTCAAAAAGCCTGATTTTTTACTGCGGTCACTTACGGAAAACATGCCATCAACTGTGGGAATCCTTGATGACGTGTTTTTTATCGGCAATCAAGAACACCTCCTCCTCCCTATACCAGAAATCAGAACTTATGTTCTTATTGTAGCCCCCAAAAAGCATAAAGTCAAATCAGGCTTTACATATGAATCATTTGCTGTCTATCCATATGGCGGTTACCGTTCCCGACGCGCTCTGGGATACCCCCATTGGTCGTTCTGTGGCTTTCGGCGTTGCCTCCGCTCCACCCTTTACACCATATTCAAGCACTAAATAACTGGTATCGCCTGGCTCTTTTCATTCATGAAGGCTCAAGCTGGAACAGCGCTTTTCCCCCTGAAAAACAGGCAGTCTTCCAAAAGGAGCGCAGCGCAGCTTGCGCCCGCACGAAAAAGCGTGTAAAATGGGATATGTCAGCCACTGTTTCAGTACAGCTGCAGTGCAATCACAAAGAACATGAGAAATTAACGCAAGGAAAGGCGTGAAGCACCCCATGCACGACCGTTATGAAAGCCCCCTCTCCTCCCGCTATGCCAGCGACGAAATGCAGTATCTGTTCTCCCCCGACCATAAATTCCGCACCTGGCGGCGGCTCTGGATCGCGTTGGCGGAAACCGAACGCGAGCTGGGACTCCCGGTAACAGAGGAACAGATCGCCGAGCTGAAGGCGCACGCCGACGATATCAATTACGAAACGGCCGCCGCGCGGGAAAAGGAGGTGCGCCACGATGTCATGGCCCATGTCTATGCCTACGGCCAGCAGTGCCCCAAGGCAAAAGGCATCATCCATCTCGGCGCCACCAGCTGCTATGTGGGCGACAATACCGACCTGATCATCCTGTATGACGCGCTGCGGCTGATCCGGCAAAAGCTGGTCAACGCCATCGACCGGCTGGCACACTTTGCCGGGCAGTACCGGGCGCTGCCCACCCTTGCCTTTACCCATTTTCAGCCGGCCCAGCCCACCACGGTGGGCAAGCGCGCTACCTTGTGGATTCAGGAGTTTCTGATGGATCTGGACGAGGTGGAATATCGTCTGTCCGGTGCCAGGCTGCTGGGCTGCAAGGGCACCACCGGCACCCAGGCCAGCTTTTTGGAGCTGTTCGGCGGCGACCACGCCAAATGCCGCGAGCTGGACCGCCGCATCGCGGAAAAAATGGGATATGACGCCTGCTTCGCGGTGTCTGGCCAGACCTATCCGCGCAAGCTGGATTCCGCCATTCTTTCCACCCTGTCGGGCATCGCCCAGAGCGCCGCAAAATTTTCCAACGATATCCGTCTTCTTCAGCATCTGAAGGAGGTAGAGGAACCGTTTGAAAAGCATCAGATCGGATCCTCCGCTATGGCGTATAAACGCAATCCCATGCGCAGCGAACGCATTGCCTCCCTGTCCCGCTATCTCATCGCCGATGCGATAAATCCCGCCATGACCGCCGCCACCCAGTGGTTTGAACGGACGCTGGACGACAGCGCCAATAAACGCATCAGTGTCCCTGAGGCTTTCCTGGCGGCGGATGCCGTGCTGTCGCTGGTGATCAACGTGTCGGGCGGCCTGGTGGTAAACACCGCCGTCATCGACCGAAACCTGCGGCGGGAGCTGCCCTTCATGGCCACTGAGAATATCCTCATGGACGGCGTCAAGCGGGGCGGCGACCGGCAGGAGCTGCACGAACGTATCCGTGTCCATTCGATGGAGGCCGCCCGCCGGGTTAAGCAGGGGGACGGCGTCAACGATCTGATGGAGCGCATCGCCGGCGATTCCGCCTTCGGCGTCACCGCGGCGGAGCTGGAGGGGATTCTGGAGCCCTCCCGTTATGTGGGCCGCGCACCGGAACAGACCTCTGAATTCCTGGAGGAAGAGGTGCAGCCGGTTCTGAACCGCCTGAATGATTGTCTGGGACTGGATGTGGATATCCGGGTTTAGGCGCGGTCTTAACAATCTGGAGCATGATCTGTTTCTGCCTTCTCCAAAATTCAGCCTCTTTTTTCCTGAGGTCCGGCGCCTGACGCTGTATCATCCGGCACCTTTAAACGTTCCGCAAGCGCCGGGCACGGGCCATCCGCTGGAGGGATTCCATGAGTATCAGTCTGGAGCTGTACCGTGTGTTTTATGAGACGGCTGAGAGCGGCAGTCTCACCGCTGCTGCGGAAAAGCTGTACCTGTCCCAGCCCGCTGTCAGTCAGAAGCTGCGGCAGCTGGAACAGGCGCTGGGCTGCCGTCTCTTCCTTCGGACCCCCCGCGGGGTACGCCTGACGGCGGAGGGGGAAACGCTGCGCTGTCATGTGGGCAGCGCACTGGAACAGATCCGTCTGGGGGAGCGCAAGCTGCGGGAACAGCTCAATCTGGAAAGCGGTGAAATCCGAGTGGGCGCCAGCGACATGACCCTGCAATTTTTTCTGCTTCCCTATCTTGAACGGTTTCATGCCCGGTATCCCTCCATCCGTATCAGTGTCACCAATGGCCCCACACCGGAGACGGCCCGTTTGCTGGCCGAAGGAGCTATTGATTTTGGAGTGGTCAGCGAGGATTCCCGCGGGGGAATGCCCGGCGGTGAATACGCCGGGGAGTTCCTCTGCCGCCCGGTCGGCGAAATTCAGGATATCTTTATCGCCGGACCACGGTTCCGGGAATGGCGGGGAAAGCGCCTTTCCCCCGCCGAGCTGGCGACGCAGCCCATGATCTGTCTCGAAAACAACAGTAGCACCCGGCGGTATGTGGAACGCTTCTTTGCCGAAAGGGGGCTGTCCCTCTCCCCCGAATTCGAGCTGGCCACCAGCGAGCTGATTGTCCGCTTTGCCGAGCGCAGCCTGGGCATCGGCTGTGTGGTGCGGGATTTCGCTCTCCCCGCCATTGAACGGGGCTCCGTTTTTGAGCTGACCCCCACCGAACCACTGCCTCCCCGCCGCCTTTGTATCCTGCAAAGCCGCCTTCCGGTCTCTCATGCGGCGGAGTGTCTGCTGGAATCTCTTCCGATATAAGCTCATTTTATAGCATTTATAAAATATTTGTATTTTACTTATGACATATTTCTGTGTTATACTACTGTTGCGCCCGTTTCCCAAGGGAAGCGGGCCCGATTGTTTACAGTTACAGGAGGTTCCATCATGGTCAAGGCAATCGTAGGTGCCAACTGGGGCGACGAAGGCAAGGGCAAGATCACCGATGTACTGGCGGGCCAGTCGGATGTGGTGATCCGCTTTCAGGGCGGGAGCAACGCGGGACATACCATTATCAACGACCACGGCCGTTTCGCTCTGCATCAGCTGCCGTCCGGCGTCTTTTACGAGCATATCACCAACGTGATCGGCAACGGCGTGGCGCTGGATATCGGAAAATTTCTAAAGGAAATGGACGCGCTGGCGGAAAAGGGGATCCATCCTCATATGCTGGTTTCCGACCGGGTTCAGGTGGTGATGCCCTACCATGTGCTGTTCGATCAGTATGAGGAGGAGCGGCTGGGCGGCAAATCCTTCGGCTCCACCAAATCGGGTATCGCCCCCTTCTATTCGGATAAATACGCCAAAACCGGCTTTGAGCTGTGCGAGCTCTTTGACGAAGAGTACGCCCGGGAAAAGCTGAAGGGGATACTGGAGGTGAAAAACGTCCTGCTCCGTGAGCTGTACCACAAGCCGGAGCTGAATCCGGACGCCGTGTTTGCCGAACTGCAAAAGCAGCGCGACGCCATCCGCCCATATGTGGGCGACGCCTTCCGCTTCCTGCGGGGTGCGCTGAAGGACGACAAAAACATTCTGCTTGAGGGACAGCTCGGCGCGCTGAAGGACCCCGATTATGGCATCTATCCGATGGTCACCTCCTCGTCCACCCTGGCCGGCTATGGTGCCATCGGTGCCGGACTTCCCCCCTATGCTATCCGGGACATCGTGGTGGTGGTCAAGGCCTACTCCCGCGCGGTGGGCGCCGGCGCCTTTGTCAGTGAAATTTTCGGCGAGGAGGCACAGGAGCTGCGTGTGCGCGGCGGTGATGCCGGCGAATTTGGCGCCACCACCGGCCGTCCCCGCCGCATGGGCTGGTTCGACTGCGTGGCTTCCCGCTACGGTGTGCAGGCGCAGGGCGCCACCGAAGCGGTCCTCACCGTTGTGGATGCACTGGGATATCTGAAGGAAATCCCCGTCTGCATCGGTTATGAAATTGATGGCCGGATCACCCGGGATTTCCCCACCACCCGCCAGCTGGAACGGGCGAAGCCGGTTCTGGAGCGGCTGCCGGGATGGCAGTGCGATGTACGGGGGATCACGAAATATGATGATCTGCCGGACAATTGCCGCCGCTATGTGGAGTTTATTGAAAAAGAGCTGGAGGTCCCGATCACCATGGTATCCAACGGCCCCGGCCGCCATGAACTGATCCGCCGCTGACCCATCAACCGGAAAAGGAGTCGTCATCATGGAACACGAAACCATACTGGTCCTCGATTTCGGCGGACAGTATAACCAGCTGATCGCCCGCCGCGTGCGCGATGCAGGGGTCTATTCGGTGGTCAAGTCCTACCGGACCCCACTGGAGGAAATCCGTGCCGCGGGCTATCGGGGCATTATCTTTACCGGCGGACCCAACAGCGTCTACGATGAAGAATCCCCTCATTACTCCAGCGAAATTCTCTCATTGGGCATCCCTGTGCTGGGCATCTGCTATGGCGCTCAGCTGGTGGCGTGGATGCTGGACGGACAGGTAGCACCCGCCGCCTGCGAATATGGCAAGGCCGATGTTCAGCTCCAGACAGACAGCCTGCTGTTCGCGGGGCTGGAGCCGGTACAGCGCTGCTGGATGAGCCATACCGACTTTATTGCGAAGCCTCCGGCAGGCTTCCGCATCTCGGCGGTCACCGACAGCTGTTCCTGTGCGGCGATGGAGGACCCGGAGCGCCGCCTGTACGCCGTACAGTTCCATCCGGAGGTCAACCATACCGAAAACGGCGAGGAAATACTGAAAAACTTTCTGTTTCGGGTTTGCGGCTGCACTGGAGACTGGCAGATGGCCTCCTTTGCAGAAGAATCGGTTCGCCGCCTGAGAGAGCAGATTGGATCCGACCGGGTGCTGTGCGCCCTTTCCGGCGGCGTTGATTCGTCGGTGGCCGCCGTCATGGTCTCCCGGGCCGTGGGACGCCAGCTCACCTGCATCTTTGTCGATCACGGCCTGCTCCGCAAGGATGAAGGCGATATGGTGGAGAAAATGTTCACCGAAAACTACGACATCGACTTCATCCGTGTGAACGCTGCCGACCGTTTTCTGGACAAGCTGGCCGGGGTTGCCGACCCGGAACGCAAACGCAAAATTATCGGCGAAGAATTCATTCGCGTATTTGAGGAGGAGGCCGGTAAAATCGGCGATGTGCAGTGGCTGGTTCAAGGCACTATTTATCCCGACGTGATTGAAAGCGGCAATGATCAGGCCGCCGTCATCAAAAGCCATCATAACGTGGGCGGTCTGCCTGAGCGGATGAACCTGAAGCTGTGCGAGCCGCTGCGGGACCTGTTTAAGGATGAGGTGCGCCGTGCCGGACTGGAGCTGGGCCTCCCCTACCATATGGTCTGGCGTCAGCCCTTCCCCGGGCCTGGTCTGGCGGTCCGCTGTATCGGCGCGCTGACACAGGAGCGCCTGGATATCCTGCGGGAGGCAGACGCCATCTTCCGTGAGGTGATTGTTAAAGCCGGACTGGAGCAGTCGGTCAATCAGTATTTTGCCGTTATCACCGACATGCGCTCGGTAGGGGTGATGGGAGACGCCCGTACCTATGACTATACCATCGCACTGCGGGCTGTTTCTACCACCGACTTTATGACCGCCGACTGGGCCCGCCTGCCGCTGGAGGTGCTGGCGGAAGCCTCCAGCCGGATCGTCAACGAGGTAAAAGGGGTCAACCGCGTCGTCTACGATATTACCTCCAAACCACCGGCCACAATTGAGTGGGAGTGAGTTTTTGAAACTCCGAACCCGTTGCGGCACAACGATTTTGCGGTTTTATATCTCTCTTTTGATAACGATTTGATAACGCTCCCCATA
>JAAWCO010000008.1 GCA_022793315.1 Clostridiales bacterium
AACTGAGCTACACCCCGAAATGGTTGGCGAAATTTTTGTTTGCGCCATCAAACAGAGGCTGGAGATCTCCAGAAAAAGGAGGTCATCCTTTCTAGTATACCCTCTGGAAAATCCACAGCTTCATCATTATAGCGCCTGTTCCTCTTTTTGTCAAACCTTTTCGTCGCTTCCCTTTGAGGGAACGCTTGCCGGCAGGCGCGGAGGCTTAACTGGAAAGGGATCAAAATAGGGTGCAGCCCGGCGCTTCCCGGTGAAAAGAGAGTCCGCCCTATTGCCAAAGCGGAAACGACTCTCTATAATTGAAGCATTGAGAAAGTTTTTCGCGTATTCTTTCCGTTTTCCTCCACTTTCCACCGCGTCGGAAAATGGAAAGGGAGACGGAAGGCATCAGAAGATTTCCAGCGGAAAGGGGGGCCAGTATGGGGGAACGGCAATGGACGCCGGAACAGCTCCGCTGCATTGAGGCACGGGGCGGAACCGTGCTGGTTTCGGCGGCGGCGGGCTCAGGAAAAACCTCTGTACTGGTGGCCCGGCTGGTGGGGCTGATCACCGACCCGGTGAATCCGGTGGATGTGGACCGCCTGCTGGTGGTCACCTTCACCAGGGCCGCTGCCGCCGAAATGAAACGGCGTATTGCCGAAGAGCTGGCCCGCCTGCTGGCGGCCAATCCCTCCAGCAGGCGGCTGAGGCGGCAGCAGATGCTGCTGCCCCGCGCCGCTATCGGCACGGTTCACAGCTTTTGCTCCGGACTGCTGCGGGAGCATTTTCAGCAGCTGGACCTTTCCCCCCGTTTCCGTGTAGGGGAGGAGTCGGAGACGGCGCTCCTTCGGCAGGAATCGCTGGCCGAGGTGCTGGAAGAGCTGTATATCGAACGAGAGCCTGCCTTTCTGGAGCTGAGCGAGGTGCTGGGCGGAGGGCGTGACGACCGCCGCCTGACCGCTGCTGTGCGTCGCCTCTATGACTTTATCCAGTCGCATCCCTGGCCCGATGAATGGCTGAAGGAAAAGGAGAGACTGTTTTGGCAGGAAGGTCCTCTGGAACAGACCGGCTGGGCGCGGGAGGTCACCGGACAGGTGCGGAGGAGCCTGCTTGCCTGTGTCTCGCTGCTGGGACGGGCGGCGGCGCTGGCGGACGGTGAGCCCAAAATGGCCGCTGCCTATGGACCGGCACTGCGGGCGGCTCAGACGTTTCTTGCTTCTGCCGCCCGTGAGCTGGACATCAGGGACTGGGACGGGCAGCTGGCTCTGGCACAGGGACTGCCCGCCGGCTTTGGGCGGCTGGGGGCTCTGCGGCAATACGAGGATGAGCCCCGCAAGCGGCGGGTGGCCGCCCTGTGGGACGAGGCGAAGCGGCAGGTCAAAAGGCTGCCGGAGCTTTTCTGCGGCAATGAGGCGCAGTGCCGGGAGGATATGGCGGTGACCGGGCGGGAAATCGCCGCCCTGTTCGAGGTAACGCGGCGTTACGCCGCCCGCTTTGCCGAAAAGAAAAAGCGCAGGCGCCTGGTCGATTTCAACGATCTGGAGCATATGGCACTGCGGCTGCTGGTAGAGCGGGATGCAGAGGGGCGGCCGTCCCGCACACCTCTGGCCATCGAGTTGGCCGAACGGTATGAGCAGGTGCTGGTAGACGAATATCAGGATACCAATGCAGCACAGGACGCGCTCTTCGGTGCGTTATCCCGGGAGGAAAGCAACCTGTTTTTTGTTGGGGATGTCAAGCAGAGCATCTACGGATTCCGTCAGGCTATGCCGGAGCTCTTTATCCGCCGCCGGGAACGCTATACCGAGTGGGAGGGGCAGGAGGCGCCCGCTTTTCCCGCCGCTGTCACGCTGGGTCATAATTTCCGCAGCCGCCGGGAGGTCACCGATGCGGTCAATTTTGTGTTTGGCCAGTTGATGAGAAAAGAGGCGGGTGGCATTGACTATGAGCGGAAGGAGGAGCTGCTGCCCGCCGCCGTTTATCCGCCACTGGCGGGCTGCGAAACCGAGCTGATTCTGGTGGACGGCGGTACCCGGGAGGAGGGGGACGACCGCGACCGGGCGGAGGCGCGGGTGGTGGCCTCCCGCATCTGCACGCTGATGGAGCGCTTTCGTGAGACACGCCCCCTTGCATGGGGAGATATCTGCGTACTGCTGCGGAGTAAATCGGCGCATGCGCCGGCCTGGGTAGATGAGCTGAACCGGTGCGGAGTCCCCGCCTGGACCGCTGCGTCCGGCGGCTTCTTTGACGCGCCGGAGGTGGCGGCGGCGCTGTCCCTTCTGCGGAGCATCGACAATCCGACACAGGATATTCCCCTGCTGTCCGCTCTGGTTTCGCCGGTAGCCGGCTTTGAGCCGGATGAGCTGGCGAAGCTGCGGCTGTTCCGGAGGGACGGCGCACTGTACAGTGTGCTGGGACGCTATGTCCGGCAGGGGCCGGAGGAGACGCTGCGGGACCGGTGCAGAGCGGTTCTCACCCTTTTGGACCGGTTTCGGACGCTGGCGGCTACGCTGCCGGCTGACCGGCTGATCTATCGCCTGTATGAGGAGACGGGGCTGACCGCCGCCGCCCGAGCGGGGCGGCACGGGGGAAGACGGCTGGCCAACCTTCGCCTTCTGCACGAATATGCCCGCCGGTTTGAGCAGGGGGGCTTTCGGGGACTGTCCTCCTTTATGCGGTACATCGACCGTCTGGAGCAGCAGGGCGCCGGGCTGAGTCCTGCCGCACCGGTGGGGGCAGCCGATGCGGTGCAGGTGATGAGCATACATAACAGTAAAGGGCTGGAATTTCCCATCGTGTTTCTTGCCGGGCTGGGCGGACAGTTCAACGATGAATCGACCAGAAGCGACCTCCTGCTGCATCCGGAGGCGGGGGCGGGGCTGGTCCGCCGGGAGCCGGATACCGGCCGCCAGTACAACACGCTGCCCCGTCAGGGGGTGGCGCTGGCTATCCGCCGCAGCGAGCGGGCGGAGGAGCTGAGGGTTTTGTATGTCGCCATGACCCGCGCACGGGAGAAGCTGTATCTCGTCATGACCCTCCGCGACCCGGCCGCCGGGCTGACGCGGCTGGCGGCCTCTCTGCCCGCTGACGGGGAGGAGACGGCGCTGCCGGCGGCGTTGACGCTGTCGGCGCACAGTATGGGGGAGTGGCTGCTGACTGCCGCCCTGCGGCACCCCTCCGGAGCGCTGCTCCGCCGTCTGGCGGAGGCGGAGGACCTCCCCCTTTTGCCCGCTGAAGAGCCGTGGAGGATGGAGGTCGTTCCCTCCCCCCCGGCGGAGGAGCCGGAGAAATTAGGGTCAGAACCGGCAGCAGCCGATCCTGCGCTGGTCCGCCGTCTTACGGAGCGGATTGCCTGGCGTTATCCTCAGGCAGCGCTGACCCGTATCCCCTCCAAGCTGGCGGCATCTGAGCTGTCCCGCCGCCGTTCGGTGGGGGAACACATTGCCTCCCGCCGTCCCGCTTTTTTATCGGAGAGTGGGCTGACGCCCGCTGAGCGGGGAACCGCCCTTCACACCTTTATGCAGTTTGCCGACTATGCCGCGGCGGCGGTGGCGCCGGAGCAGGAGCGAGATCGGCTGGTGGCCGGCGGCTTTCTCACAGAGCAGCAGGGGGCGTCTCTTCCCTTTTCGCGGATTCGCGCCTTTTTCGGCGGGGAGTTGTACCGGCGGATGCAGCGCTCACCTGCACTGCGGCGGGAGGCGCCTTTTACGGTCGCGCTGCCGGCGAAGGCCCTCGCGGGTCAGGCGGAAGACAGCCTGCCGCCCGGTGAGACGGTGGTGGTTCAGGGGATTGCTGACTGTGTGTTTGAGGAGGAGGGCGGACTGGTGATCGTGGATTACAAAACCGATCAGGTCAAAACCGAAGCAGAGCTGACCGCGCGCTATCGCGACCAGCTGCGCGTATACGCCTTCGCACTGGCGCAGACATATGCGCTGCCGGTCCGGGAATGCCTGCTGTATGCCTTCGCGCTGTCCCGGACGGTGCTGGTGGAGCTGGATGAGGCCCCCATGGATCGGGGCGTCAGGAATGGAGAGGGCAGAGGATGCTGAAGAACCGATACCGGCACACCATTTTCGCCAGCTATCTGGGGTATATTGTACAGGCGATTGTCGGGAACTTTGTGCCGCTCCTGTTTTTGATCTTCCGGGAATCACTGGGGGTTCCTCTGCCGAAAATTACGCTGCTGATTACGCTTACCTTCCTGATCCAGCTGCTGGTGGACTGGCTGTCTGCCTTTTTTGTGGATAAGGGCGGGTACCGCCTCTGTATTGTGGCCGCCCATTTTTTGGCAGCTGCCGGACTGGCGGGGCTGGCGTTTTTTCCGTCGGTTTTTCCCGACGCCTGGTCCGGTCTGCTGGCGGCGGCGGTTCTGTACGCGCTGGGCAGCGGTTTGATTGAGGTGCTGATCAGCCCCATTGTGGAGGCCTGCCCCACTGAAAATAAGACGGCGGCCATGAGTGTGCTGCATTCCTTTTACTGCTGGGGAACCGTGCTCGTGATTCTGCTTTCCACCCTGTTCCTGAGCGTCGTGGGAAAAGAGAGCTGGCGTCTGCTCGCCTGTCTGTGGGCTCTTCTTCCGCTGGTAAATGCGGTGTACTTTTTATGGGTTCCTCTCAGCCGGCCGGTGGAGGAGGGCGGGGGAATGTCTGTCCGGGAGCTGGCGTCCAAAGGTCTGTTTTGGCTTATCGCCGTTCTGATGGTGGCAGCCGGGGCGTCGGAGGTCGCCATGGCTCAATGGGCATCCGCTTTTGTGGAGAGCGGACTCGGCGTTTCCAAGGCGGCGGGCGATCTGCTCGGCCCCTGTCTGTTTGCCGCTCTGATGGGGGCCGCCCGCGTGGTATATGCGAAATTCAGCGAAAAAGTTTCGCTGCTGGTCTGCATGGTGGGCAGCGGGGTATTGTGTGTGCTGGCATATCTGCTGACGGCGCTGTCCCCGCTCCCGGCTTTTTCTCTGATCGGCTGCGGGCTGTGCGGTTTGTCGGTTGGAATTCTCTGGCCGGGGATTTTCAGCCTGGCTGCGGCGCGCTTTCCGCGGGGAGGAACCACCCTGTTCGCCCTGCTGGCGCTGGCGGGCGACGCGGGCTGTGTTGCCGGCCCTGCCCTGGTGGGTGCAGCGGCGGGTCTGTCCGGCGGCAATATTGGCAGGGGGCTGCTGACAGCGGTGCTTTTCCCTCTTCTCCTGACGGCGGGCGCCCTTCTTTACCGGAGAGCCGGCCGCTGAGGACAGGTGTTTTCCTGTTTTATATGGGTATATTTGGACGCCGGACGCTTCATACTAAAGAACGCCCTTCCCGAAATCGGAACGGCACCCCGGTTTCGGGGAGATTTCCTCCCGGGAAATTTTTCCGATGTATGGGGAGAGTGACGCCGGCCAGACGTGTCCGCTCCGGCCGGCGGAGAACAGGAGATGTGTGGGTATGGCAAAAATGGTTTGCTCCGTCTGCGGCTATGTTTACGACCCCGAAGCGGGCGATCCCGACAACGGCATCGCCCCCGGCACCCGGTTTGAGGATTTGCCGGAGGATTACGTCTGTCCCATCTGCGGCGTGGGTACGGAGATGTTTGAGGCCGCCGAATAGCAGCGAAAGGGGCGCCCCCGCGATGGACGGGGGCGCCCCTTTTGTTATCCGGGGAACGCGGCAGGACATAAAATCAGAGGCCCCGGCTATATACATAGACCAGTGAAAGTTTAAGCTGTCTGCGGCGTGGACTCAGTCCCCCAGCTCGTCCAGTGTCAGTTCGTAGGCCGGCAGAAATTCTGTCAGAAAGCAGTCGGCGGCGGGAAGCTGCAAGGCTCTCACCGACTGTTCGGTGGCGGCACGGGCGCGAAGAAATTCCCGGTTGCCCTGCCGAAGCTCCTCTACACACTTGATCAGAGCGGAGAGCTTGTCCGCCGCCTTGACCAGCCGGCGTTCCTCCTCCGTCCCCTCCGTTCCCCGCAGCAGCGGGGCGTAATCCTCCCGCAGGTCGGGAGGGAGACGGGACAGCAGACGTCCGGCGGCGGTCTCCTCCACCTGCCGGTAGGCGTCCCGGATAGCGGGATTGTCATATTTGACCGGCGTGGGGAGATCGCCGGTGAAAATCTCCGGCGCGTCGTGATACAGGGCCAGCAAGACGCACCGACCCGGGTCAGCTCTGCCGCTAAATCTCCGGTTGTGCAGCAGGGCCAGCGCGTGTGCCAGTATGGCGGTTTCATAGGAGTGCTCACAGAGGTTTTCATCCTGTGTGCCGCGCATCAGTGACCAGCGCCGGATGTATTTCATACGGGAAAGCATGGCATAAAAAGGGAAATCCATTGTTTTCGCTCCTTTACAGGCGGCAGGGCGGCCCTGGTTGTCTGACTGACAGGGAAAACGGCCCCGGAAAATGGCCGGCGGTGTTGGTTAGCAGTAGCCGTACAGCCCCCGCACCGAGACCTCACCGGCGAGAATCGCCGTCAGAGAGCCATCGTCCCGCCGGAGCAGCAGCCGGCCCTTTTCATCGATGGCAAAGGCCTCTCCCTCCAGCGGCGGGGCGCCGTTCACCGGCTCCACTCGCACCCGCTGGCCCAGCGTAAGGCACCGGGCGGTAAATTCAGGGAGGAAGGGAGCAAAGCCCTCCCGCTGGTACCGCCCCCACAGCGACTCCAGCGCCTCCGCCACGGCGGCGGCTGTTTCCTCCAGGTCAGGGGCGTGCCCCCGGCACAGACGAACCGAGATCGCGTGAGGGAGACCTGCTCGGTCAAACTCCTCCCGACTTTGCCGCAGGTTGATCCCAATACCTGCCACAGCGAAGCCGCTGGAGCCCTCCAGACAGGTTTCACATAAAATGCCGCCAACCTTCCTCCTGCTGCATATGATGTCATTGGGCCACTTGAGTGCAAAGGGGTCGGGGTGAGCAGCATCGGGACCCGCCAGCACGTCCAGCGTCCGCAGCACGGCAAGGCCGCACAGCAGCGGCAGCAGGGCAGCCGGTTCCCCCAGAGGGCCGTCCTTCAGCAGAACCGACATGGCCAGCGCCGCGCCGTCGGGGGTATCCCAATGGCGGCCCAGCCGTCCCCGTCCCGCGGTCTGCCGACCGGTACAGCACATGGTTCCGTGCGGCAGAGAAGCGCCGTGGTCCTTCAGATAGCGGTTAGTGGAATCCACTTCCCGCAGGAAGAGGCGGCGGCTCATGACCGTTCCCTCACCAGATGGCCGCCCTCCAGCCGGAGCAGGGAGGGGACAATACCGGCAGGCGTGATGTCAAGGATGCCGCAGGAGCCGCCATAGCCCAGACTGCCGGGGTTCATCAGGTACAGGCCGTCCTCATAATCCATGAGCGGCCGGTGGGTATGCCCGAACAGGAGAACGTCGGCGTCCTGCTCCCGTGCGGCGCAGAGCGCATTGTAGAGTCCCCATTTGACCCGATAACGGTGGCCGTGGGTGAGAAACAGCCGCCGTCCGCCCCGCACCAGCAGCTCCCCGGCCGGCTGGCTGTGTTCCGTACCCCCATCGTTGTTGCCCCGAATCAGATGAAACTCCCGATCGGGAAAGGCGGCCGCCACGGACTCGGCTTCCCGCAGTCCGTCGCCCAGATGGATGACCACAGAGGCGTCCGGCTGGGCCTCCACGGCACGGCGGAGTGCGTTCTCGTCCCCATGGGTATCCGATATGACCAGCAGGCGCATCTTCCTCGCTCCTTTTCCTCATAACCGCGAACAGTTTATCATAAGTATAACACAGACGCTCTCACGGAAAAAGGGGGGTGTCTGTCAGAAAGGGGGATTCTGTCATGGCACAGAGTTACACGCCCGATCAGCTGGAGGCTCTCCTGCAATATGCCAGCAAAAAGCTGGGAACCACGCCGGAAAAGCTGAAGCAGACGGTGAGCGACGGCGGGGTGGATGCTCTCACCTCTTCGCTGTCGCCGCAGGAGGCCGCACGGATGAAAGCGGTGGTCGGCGATCAGAAAAAGGCAGAGGAATTTTTAAGCTCGCCTCAGGCCCGGCAACTGATTGAAAAGATGCTGGGCGGCCAGAAAAAATAGCCCGGCGCGCCTCCCCGCCGGTGCGGGAAAGAGCGCGGAGGACGGAAAGGAACGCGGCATGGACGATTCGTTATCTGAAAAACTGAGCCAGCTTCTCAATTCTCCGGAAGGCATGCAGAAAATTCAATCGACGCTGGCCGCTCTGGGGATGGGGGACGGAGCAGAGGAAGAGACGCAGGCCGCTTCCGGTCCGGCGGCCGCGTCCTCTATGGGGGAACTGGCATCCGCCCTTTCCCTGTCCGGTGAGACAGGGAAAGGCGGCTCGCCTGAGCTTCAGATGATGGCCAGGCTGGCGCCGCTGCTGTCAGGAATGAAGGGGGAGGACGACAATACGCGGCTGCTGAAGTCCCTGCGCCCCTTCCTCAGCGGAGACCGGGAGGAGCGGTTGGATGAATCCATCAAAATTATGCGTCTGATGAAAATACTGCCGTTGCTCAGAGAACAGGACCTGTTCTGAGCAGCGGCATGGCGGGGAGGCGATCCATTTGGACGAGGAAATGCAGCGGATGCAGCAGGAGGCGGCGGAGCGGGTGCGCAGTATGCAGCGCCGCGCGCGCCTTTATGTACACGCCGGAGAAGAGGAACCGCATCAGGAGGAAGCTCACCGGACAGCGGCGTCTCATCAGGAGGCGGAGTCTGCCCTCTCCGCTCCGCCATCCCCCTCTCCGGCGCTTCGAGCGGGTGAGGGGAAGCCGAAGCAGGGAGGGGCCTCCTTTCTCAGCGCGCTGACAGGGGACAAGGAACGGCTTTTGCTGCTGATGCTGGCGGTTTTGCTGGCGGGCAACGAGGCGGACATTGAGCTGGTGGTGGCGCTGCTTTATCTGGCGATGTAAAACATCAGAGGCGTCTCCCGGCGCTCAGCCGGG
>JAAWCO010000009.1 GCA_022793315.1 Clostridiales bacterium
GCGGCGGTATGTGGAGAGTCTGTCCTCCTATGCCCGCATGTTTTTGGGACAGATGGACAAGCCGGATGTGGATTTGATTGAGGGACTGTCGCCCGCCATTTCGATTGACCAGAAGACCACCTCTAAAAACCCGCGTTCTACTGTGGGAACCGTCACCGAAATACACGATTATCTCCGGCTGCTTTATGCGCGGATTGGAATTCCTCATTGTCCCACTTGCGGTCGGGAGATCCGGCAGCAATCGGTGGATGAAATGGTGGACCAGGTAATGGCGCTGCCGGAGGGAACCCGTTTGCAGGTGCTGGCGCCCACTGTCCGCGGACGGAAGGGCGAGCATGTCAAAGAGTTTGAAAACGCTCGAAAGGCGGGCTATGCCCGTGTGCGGGTGGACGGGATTCTTTATGAGCTGACCGAGAAGATTGAGCTGGAAAAAAATCGCAAGCATACCATCGAGGTGGTGGTGGATCGTCTGGTGATCCATGACGATATCCGCGGAAGGCTGGCCGACTCGATTGAAACAGCCACTGCTTTGTCGGGTGGGATTCTGACAGTGAACGTGCTGGACGGCGGCGAGGGACGCGACCTGGTCTTTTCGCAAAATTACGCCTGCCCGGAGCATGGCGTCAGCATAGAGGAACTGACACCGCGGATGTTCTCCTTCAATAACCCTTACGGCGCCTGCTCCAAATGTACAGGTCTGGGCGTCTATCTGTCGATGGACCCGGAGCGGATCATCTCCAACCGGAATCTTTCTATCCGGGAGGGGGCTATCCGGGCCAGCGGCTGGAGCTATATCGACGGCGGTACCATTGCGCAGATGTATTTTGAAGGGCTTGCCAGACATTACCACTTTTCGCTGGACACCCCCTTTTGCCAGCTCCCCAAAAAAATTGTGGATATTCTCCTGTATGGCACCCATGGCGAAAAAATTGAGATGGTGCGTAAAAAGGAATACGGTTCCGGCACCTATCAGGCCGAATTTGAGGGGATTCTTAACAATCTGCAGCGGCGGCACAAGGAAACCAACAGCGACTGGATGCGGGAAGAGCTGGAGTCTTATATGAGCGAGGTACCCTGCCCTGAATGCCATGGAGCTCGTCTCAAACCGGAAAGCCTGGCGGTGACAGTCGGCGGGATCAATATCGCGGAATTTTCCCGTCAGTCGGTGGCGGACGCCCTTGCCTTCATTGAGCAGCTGGAGCTGAGTGAACGGGAGCACATGATCGGCGACCGCATTTTGAAGGAGATCACGGAGAGGCTGGGCTTTTTGCGCAGTGTGGGCCTGGAATACCTGACGCTGTCCCGGGCAGCGGGAACGCTGTCGGGGGGAGAAAGCCAGCGCATCCGGCTGGCCACTCAGATCGGTTCCTATCTGATGGGGGTGCTGTATATTCTGGATGAACCCAGTATCGGCCTGCATCAGAGAGACAATGACCGGCTGCTGGCTACTCTCCAGCGGCTGCGGGATCTGGGCAATACATTGATTGTAGTTGAACATGACGAGGACACCATGCGGGCCGCCGACTGGATTGTCGATATTGGACCAGGGGCGGGTATTCACGGCGGAAACGTTATTTTCAGCGGTTCTCCGGCGGCGCTGTGCCGGTGCCGGAAATCGGTAACCGGCCAGTATCTGAGCGGCCGGCGAAAGATACCTCTGCCGGAGAAACGGCGTCCGGGCAATGGCCGGCAGCTGGTGGTACGGGGGGCCACCGAGCACAACCTGAAAAATATTGATGTTGTGTTTCCGCTGGGGGCCTTTAACTGTGTCACCGGTGTTTCCGGGTCGGGAAAGTCCTCTCTGGTCAACGAGATTCTCTACAAAAAGCTGGTAGCGGAGCTGAACGGAGCTCACGCGCGAGCGGGGGCCCATACGGCTGTCGAGGGGATCGACGCGCTGGACAAGGTGATCAGTATTGATCAGTCGCCGATTGGGCGGACACCCCGCTCGAACCCGGCGACCTACACCGGTGTATTCAACGATATCCGAGAGCTGTTTGCCTCCACAGCGGATGCCAAAATGCGCGGCTTCAGCAGCGGCCGTTTTTCTTTCAATGTCAAGGGCGGGCGATGTGAGTCCTGCCAGGGAGACGGCATTATCAAAATTGAGATGCATTTTCTTCCCGATATTTATGTTCCGTGTGAGGTGTGCAAAGGACGCCGCTATAATCGGGAGACATTAGAGGTGAAATATAAGGGAAAAAGCATCTATGACATTCTGGAGATGACCGTGGAGGAGGGGGTTTCGTTTTTTGGCAGTATCCCCAAAATCGCCCGTAAGCTCCAGACTCTGTATGATGTAGGACTCGGATATATCAAAATCGGGCAGCCGGCGACCACCCTTTCAGGCGGGGAGGCCCAGCGGGTAAAGCTGGCGACAGAGCTGTCCAAGCGTGCCACCGGCCGAACGATATATATTCTGGACGAACCGACCACCGGCCTGCATACGGCAGACGTTCAGCAGCTGCTCGAGGTACTGCAGCGGCTGGTGGACAGCGGCAATACCGTAGTTGTTATTGAACACAACCTGGATGTGATTAAGACGGCCGATTATGTGATTGACCTGGGGCCGGAGGGCGGGGATAAAGGCGGACAGATTGTTGCCTGTGGGACGCCGGAGGACATTGCACAGGTGGAGGCTTCGTATACGGGACAGTATCTGGCCCCTATTCTGAAGCGTGAGGAACCCTGACCGGCTGTCTGCTTTGAACAGGAGGAACGGCGGCAGTTGTTTCAGGGCTGTCGGCAGATGGAAGAGGCCATTTGACAGAAGGAAAATGAGCGGATTCTTCCGGTACCGCAGGCTTTTCTCCAGGCTCCATCTGTATTTTTTATAACGCTTATTCCTGAATTCCGGATCGTCTGTTCACTCTATCTGTTGAATTGGATGGATTTGTGGCGTACGCGGCTGGCTTCCTCGGTTCTTTAAGAGTATTGTGTGTTTATTCGGCATTATTTTCAATCAACACAAGAGAGAATGGGGAATTTTTCAATAAAAAATACCTCAAGAGCTTTCAAACCCCTTCAGCGTTTTGCGGCGTCAGGACCGCAGGACGTTGAAGGGGTTTTATGAAGACAAGCAGGGGGCTGCGGCGGACACTGGCTCGCTCTATGCGGAAGAGGAGGAGAAGACGCTGGAGAGGCGGGTTATTTCTTTTTTCGACGGAGGGACTCCAACGGTTCGGCGGCGCTGTGCATCCCTTCTGTGGAGGAGTGAGATCGCAGAGAGGGGAAGGCCTTCAACAGACGGCGATGAAACAGGCCAGGGGTTTGCAGCTCATCTCTCCTGACTTTGAGAAGCTCAATGCGTGAAGCAAGCCAGGCCCGGGGTTCTTCCGAAGGGACTGGCAGCGGTTCTGCGCGCTTTTCACGGCGTGAACGTCGATGGGCTTCGTAGCGGTCATAGGCGTTTTCCAGGCGCAGGCAGATATCCTCTGCTGACAGAGAATCCCGGCCGCCCAGGTGGTTGAGAAGCGCGATATGTTCGCGGATCAGACCGCTGAGACGGTCCAGCTGCTCCAACCGGTGACTCAGAAGAAGGGCGGCCCGAACCGACAACACCGTATCGGCCAGAAAAAGCGCCGAGAGTCCCGCCGCCAGAAGAGGAGGAAGAGGGGAGGATATCTCTCCAAGCCGGAGGACA
Organism: Clostridiales bacterium; assembly: GCA_022793315.1. Classification (GTDB taxonomy): domain Bacteria; phylum Bacillota; class Clostridia; order Oscillospirales; family Acutalibacteraceae; genus Avimonas_A. The sequence goes on from JAAWCO010000009.1 coordinate 3,644, forward strand.
AAACGCTCAAACAGGGGCTGGATCAGATAGACAAAGCCGGTGGCCAGCGCGCCCCATGCGAGAGAAATGCTCAGACAGATACGGCCATTTACATGAAAGTGGTGGTCGGTATAATCCCACCAGCGGGCGTGGAAGAGCGTTTCCATTGCCCAGGAGGTGACATACTCCACCGCTGATGCCAGGGCGGCTCCCGCCAGAAAGATCACCGGGATGGCGACGGTCAGACGGGGGATGTCGTTTCGGACAGGCAGCAGCAGGGTCAGAATCAGCAGGATGCCGCAGCCATAGATTGGACAAAGCGGTCCAAACAGAAAGCCGCGGTTGACAAACCGGCGCTCATGGACTGAGCAAAGGACAGTTTCCATCAGCCAGCCGCAAAAGCTGTAGATGAAAAAATACAGAACCATATCCACAAAGGAATAGGGCATCGGAATTTCCCCCTGACGATTAAATCCGTTCAATAAACCCGGCCAGACTGCCCCGCTGGGAACCAGCGGCGCGGTGGGACCAGAACAGATCAGGGTGGCAGCGGGTACACAAATCGGTCACAGTGATATGGTCCGCCGCTATACCGGCAGATAACAGAATCCGCCGATTGATCTCCCACAGGTCGAGAAGATATTTGCCCTCCTCCCGCGAGGCCGTATAGCAGCCGCTATCAAACAGATCGTTCATAGCGGCAAATACCTCAAATACCGGGCGGTCTACCTCAAAACAGCAGGGGCCAATGGAGGGACCAATTCCGACGAGAATATCCTCCCGCCGGCAGCCGTAGGCCGCGGTCATCCGCTCAACGGTGACTGAGCCGATACGCGCGGCGGTGCCTTTCCAGCCGGAGTGGGAGGCGGCGACTACCTGGCGGATCGGATCAACAAAAAAAAGCGGCACACAGTCGGCGTACAGGGTGCAGAGGACGACGTGGGGATGGTCGGTCAGCAGTCCGTCCACATCATCAATCTGCTTTTTATAAATAATGCCGCGGCCGCGATCCTCCGGCCCTGCCTGATACAGGCGGGTGTGGTGCTGCTGATCCGACTGAACCACCTGCCGGTAATCCATCCCCATGGCGGCGCAGATGCGACGGTAGTTTTCCCGCACCCGCTCCGGGTCGTCGCCGCGGGAGAAGCCCAGATTCATGCTGGACCAGATGCCATCGCTGACGCCGCCCAGACGGGTGGAAAATCCATGACGGACAAAGGGAAGTTCATCGAAGGAGGGGAAGGAATAATAGACAACACCGCCGATGTCGTGCGCGGACAGCGTATGTGTATGAGGGAGTTTCATCGTCAGGACTCCTTTCAAAGGCTTTCCTGTGATTCTGATCGGGCCGGTTGGCAGGGGAACCGGTTGGCAGGGGAATAGGTCTTAACGGGTCTGTTTTGACGGCTGGACGGGTAAGAGAACGCACCGCTGATCAACATATAACATAGGTTCTCTCTCCGGCACAAACGGAGGGAGGACTGTTCAAGCATGGGGAGAGGTGGGGGAAACGAACGCCCATCTGCAGAGGGAATGGCGCATCGCTCTCCGCCCCATATCTCTGGTTTCCGTCATCAGAAAGAAGTATGACGGCAGGTATCGCCGCCGATGCTTGCCGGAACCAGGCGGTTTTTGGCACTCTCTTTTGATTTCACGGCCGTTTCAGGATCTTTGAGGTACCTCAACTGTCAGGCAACGATTGCTCTATATTCGACAGAAGGGTATTTATTTGAGAAAGCCCTCAATGATGCGGGCCTCCGCCTCCTGCTCGGTCAGACCGAGAGTCATCAGCTTGATCAGCTGTTCGCCGGCAATTTTGCCGATGGCGGCTTCATGGATCAGAGAGGCGTCCACGTGTCCGGCTGTCAGTTCCGGTATGGCGCTGACGGAGGCGCTGTCCATAATAATTGCGTCGCAGGCCGAATGACCCATGCAGCGCACCCTTCCCTCAATGCGGGAACGGAACATTTGGCGGGAGTGGTCGCGCGCCACCGAGCGGGAGATCAGATCGACGCCGGAGCCCTCTCCCTCCAAATCAACCTCAAAGCAGGTTTCAGCGGCCTGAGTCCCATGGGTCATCAGCTTTTCCCGGACGATGAGACGGGAATCCCGGCCGCAGACAGCGCGGGTCAGGCGGTTGGTGGAGTCCACCCCTCTGATCTGGGTGGTATCCATCTCCATATACGCGCCTTCTTCCAGTTCAGCATAGGTTTGCGGGTTGATGATCCGGCGGCCGGTCCCCTCTCCTGTGCCGACATGCTTTTCCAGATAAAGAACACGGGCGTTTTTTCCAATAAAAAAGCGATGAATGCCGTTATGCCGGGCGTCCTCCTCTCCGTCCGAATGAACGCCGCAGCCGGCGATGATGGTAACATCGGCGTTTTCCCCAATATAAAAATCGTTATACACCAGATCATCTACCCGGCTGTGAGTGACACAGGCAGGAATATATACCTTTTCTCCCCTTGTCCCCGGCCGGATCCGGATGTCGATACCAGGTTTGTCTTCCTTTGAAAGAATGCTGACATTTTCGGTGGATTGGCGGCCGGCACAGGCGCCGTCCTCCCGAATATTATAGGCGCCGTCGGCGGGGGAAAAGAGGTCGGAGACCATACCAAGCAGTTTTTTGGTGATATCGTTCATGGAATTCCCATGCCTTTCCTTCATAATCACACAGAATAGTTATCCGATTTCCTGAGGGCAGGCGGACTCCTGACCGGAGCAGAAGTGGCAGCGGTCTCCTGCCAGCAGTCCGGGCAGAAGCTCCGCCTTCGGTCCGCTGGCGGTGAGACGGCCTGCGGACAGAACCACAATTTCATCGGCAATATCCAGAATTCGTTCCTGATGGGAAATAATGACTACCGACCCGGAGAGCTCCGAATGCAGCTGGCGGAAGACGTCAATCAGGCTGGTAAAGCTCCAGAGATCAATGCCGGCCTCCGGCTCGTCAAACAGAGTGAGAGGGGCATGGCGGGCCAGCACAACAGCGATTTCAATCCGTTTGATTTCGCCGCCGGACAGACTGGCATTGACCTCTCGATCAATATAGTCACGGGGACACAGCCCCACATCCCGCAGATAGGAACGAAGCTGATGCTCTGACAGAGCTTCTTCGCCGGCGCTGGCCGCGGCAAGGGTCAGCAGGTCGCGCACAGAGATTCCCTTAAAGCGAACCGGCTGCTGAAAGGCAAAGCCGATGCCGCGCCGGGCCCGCTCATCAATTCCCAGATTGGTGATGTCCTCACCATCCAGCAAAATCTGTCCAGCGGAGGGCGCCTGTATGCCGGCGATTACCCGGGCCAGCGTGGATTTTCCGCCGCCGTTGGGGCCGGTGATCACCACAAAACGGGAATCAGGTATCGTCAAATTGATATGATCAAGAATTTCCCGGCGGTTTTCCACGGTGACGGAGATATCTTTTAATTCCAGCATATTTTTTATCTCTCCCAGTATTTGTTCTCTGCGATGGCTGCCAATGATTTCAGAATCTGCCGGGGAAAGGGAGCTTCCCAAAGGGGAGACGGACGGTGCGGCAGGAAAGTCAATCGATGGTTCCCGTTTTTTTAGTTAAGGTGAAATGTTCCAGCAGGGAAAAGGTCCGGGGGGAAGGGAAAAGAAGAAGGAAAAGGGAGATTTGCCAGGAGGGAAA
>JAAWCO010000010.1 GCA_022793315.1 Clostridiales bacterium
CCCCATCAAGTATGAGAACGGACAGGCATTTATCGACTACATAAACGAGAACCGTCATTTGCTGAAAAACAGACCGCAGGTATATCAGCATGGCGACTACCACATTGGTAATATGATGATCGACCGTAATGGTCAGCTCCACATCATTGACTTCAATCGTAACGATTATGGCGACCCGTGGGAAGAATTTAATCGGATTGTGTGGTGCGCTCAAAAGGCACCTCTTTTTGCCTCCGGTATGGTAAACGGATACTTTGACGATAATGTGCCCATGGAATTTTGGAAATTGCTTGCACTTTATATATCGAGCAACGCGCTCTCATCTGTATACTGGGCAATTCCGTTCGGGCAGGACGAAACGGATACTATGCTGAATCAGGCAAACGATATTCTTGCCTGGTACGACAATATGCGCAGTCCTGTGCCGACATGGTATTTCAAAGGCTACTATCTGCAGTATATTGATGGTATTCCTTTCAAGCTGAAAAGTGCGTTTGATTTTAGCTTTATGAAAGAATACGGAACCGTGTTCAGGATTTATGATGACCAGGATTCCGGAAATATTTGCTTTGGCACAGAAAAGGACGGTCAGCGCTATTTCGTTAAGTTCGCCGGCGCTCCTGCCGAGCGGTACAACGGCGCTCCTGCGGATGCTGTTGCCAGGCTGAAAGCCACCCTGCCCATTTACAGCGAACTGAAACACGAAAGCTTGATTGATTTCATCGAAGCCAAAGAGATCGGCGGTGGTTTTGCCATGGTGTTTCGGTGGGAGGACGGGGATTGCATGGGCAGAATGTACCCGGCGGCGCACCGCCGCTTTATGCAGCTTCCTGTCAACGCCAGACTTGATGTGTTCAGTGACATATTGAGTTTCTTTGAATATATTGTTTCTCAAAACTATGTTGCCATTGATTTTTATGATGGCAGTATTATGTATGATTTTGAAAAAGGAAAGACCACGATTTGTGATATTGATTTTTTCCGAAAACAACCGTGTATAAATAACAGGGGACGTATGTGGGGCAGCGCTCGTTTTCAATCGCCGGAGGAATATCGGCTTGGAGCCGCTATTGATGAGGTTACGAACGTCTATACTCTTGGTGCTGCCGCTTTTGCTCTCTTTGGTGAGTATAGCTGTGTACGGGAAACATGGCAGCTCAGCGACAAGCTTTTTGAAATCGCCGCAAGAGCCGTAAGCGCTAATCGCATCCATCGACAGCAATCAATCCGGCAGCTCACAGAAGAATGGGAGGCTGCGTTATCATGAAAGCTATCGCATTTTATGAGCTTGCGAGCTGTGTATGCTCCGAAAACAAAGGTGGCGTTGGCCGCCGGAATGGAGACGGTGAAAGCCACGGCCGGTGAAAAACTATACTTGTTATAAAGAAAGAGGGTTGAACGGCTGTTAGTGATACATAGCGCCTGCAGGGATAATGGTACCTGTTCCTGACACAACGAAACTAAATAACCAAAGCAAATTGGCTGGTTTCATTCTCTTCTCCAACTCTTCATTCGTTACTTTGAGTTATATTCGCTCTGCACCAGGTCAAGTCGGCTTTGTGAAATTGCCGGTTAACATTTTTCTGAAAAGGAACACAAGGAAGAAACGCTTGTACAAACAGGGGCGGTATGATAAGATAAACGGTATATCACAACAAAGCAACAGGAGTGAGGAGCATGGCGGAACAAAAAGAGCTGGCCAGGACATATGAGCCGGGCGAGGTGGAGGACCGCATTTACCAGTACTGGCTGGAGGGGCATTACTTCCACGCCGAGGTCAATCCGGACAAAAAGCCCTACACCATCGTCATCCCGCCCCCTAACGTCACGGGACAGCTGCATATGGGTCATGCCCTTGATGAAACGCTGCAGGATATTCTGATCCGCTGGCGGCGCATGCAGGGCTACGAAACCCTGTGGGTTCCCGGCACCGACCATGCGGCCATTGCCACCGAGGCCAAAATTGTGGCGGCTATGGCGGAGGAGGGCCTGACCAAGGAGGATTTGGGCCGCGACGGGTTTATGGAGCGCGCCTGGCGCTGGAAGGAGACCTATGCCGGCCGCATCCTTCAGCAGCTGAAGAAGCTCGGCTCCTCCTGCGACTGGGAGCGGGAGCGCTTTACCATGGACGAGGGCTGTTCCCGGGCGGTGGCAGAGGTCTTTGTCCGGCTGTATGAGAAGGGCCTGATTTACCGGGGGGAGCGCATTATCAACTGGTGCCCGCATTGCCGCACCTCCATCTCCGACGCGGAGGTGGAGTTTGTCGAGAAGGACGCCTTCTTCTATCACCTGCGCTATCCGCTGGCAGATGGCAGCGGCGCGCTGGAGCTGGCGACCACCCGGCCGGAAACCCTGCTGGGCGATACGGCGGTGGCCGTGCATCCCGACGATGAGCGCTATCGGGACTTCGTGGGAAAAACGGTGATTCTGCCGCTGGTGGGCCGTGAAATTCCGGTGGTGGCCGACACCTATGTGGAGCAGGACTTTGGCACCGGCGTGGTCAAGATCACCCCCGCGCACGACCCCAATGACTTTGAGGTGGGGCTGCGGCACGGCCTGTCCGCGATCACGGTCACGGATGAGGGAGGCGTCATGAACGCCGAGGCCGGGAAATATGAGGGCCTGACCCTTGCCGAATGCCGAAAGGCGGTTGTGGAGGACCTGAAGGCCGGCGGCTTCCTGCTGCGCATCGAGCCGATGCGCCATAATGTGGGGGAATGCTACCGCTGCCATACCGTGATTGAACCGCGGGTGTCCACTCAGTGGTTTGTGAAAATGGCGCCGCTGGCGAAACCCGCCGTCGAGGCGGTCAAACGCGGCGATACCCGCTTTGTCCCGGAGCGGTTTGAAAAAATTTACGACAACTGGATGAACAATATCCGCGACTGGTGCATTTCCCGTCAGCTGTGGTGGGGACACCGTATTCCGGCGTGGTACTGCGCCGACTGCGGCGAGGTAATCGTGGCGAAAACTGCCCCCGCGCTCTGTCCCCGGTGCGGCTCTTCTCACCTGCATCAGGACGAAGATACGCTGGATACCTGGTTTTCCTCCGCGTTATGGCCGTTTTCCACCCTTGGCTGGCCGGACAAAACGCCGGAGCTCGACTATTTTTATCCCACCAGCACGCTGGTTACCGGATACGATATTATTTTCTTCTGGGTGGCGCGCATGATCTTCTCCGGACTGGAGCACATGGGGAAGGCCCCCTTCCAGACCGTGTTCATGCACGGTCTGGTGCGGGACGCGCAGGGGCGCAAGATGTCCAAATCCCTCGGCAACGGCATCGACCCGCTGGAGGTTATCGGCCGTTACGGCGCCGACGCGCTTCGCTTCGCCCTGGTGACCGGCAACAGCCCCGGCAACGATATGCGTTTTACCGATGAGAAGGTGGAATCGGCCCGTAACTTTGCCAACAAGCTGTGGAATGCCGCCCGCTTTATTCTGATGAACGCGGGGAACCACACGGTGCCCGCCGGCCTGCCGGAGCATCTGACCATGGAGGATCGCTGGATCCTGTCCCGCTTTAATTCACTGACAGCCGCCGTCACCGAAAATCTGGAGAAGTTCGAGCTGGGGGTAGCCCTGGCGAAGGTGTATGATTTCATCTGGGACAGCTACTGTGACTGGTATATCGAGCTGTGCAAGTCCCGCCTGCAGGGCGGCGATGCGGAGGCGGCTCTGCAGGTGCTGGTGTATGTGATGGCGGGCATGCTCCGGCTGCTTCATCCCTTTATGCCCTTTGTCACCGAGGAAATCTGGCAGTCGATGCCCAACACCGCCGGTGCGCTGGTGGTAGCCGAATGGCCCCGGTACGATCCGGCGCTTGACTTCCCGGCGGAGGAAAGGGAGATGGAGCGTCTGATGGAGGCGATCCGCGCGATCCGCAACCGGCGCGCCGAAATGAACGTTCCCCCTTCGCGGAAGGCGCAGGTGTATGTGGAAACCGCCTGTACCAGCTGCTTTCTCAGCGGCGCGCCCTTTATTCAGCGGCTGGCCTCCGCCTCCGAGGTGCAGGTGGGCACGCAATTTGAACTGGACGGCGCGGTGAGTATTGTCACCCCGGACGCCACCATCAAAATTCCTCTGGCGGAGCTGGTGGATCTGGCCGCGGAGCGGGCCCGCCTGCAAAAGGAGCGGGATACGGTTCAAAAGCAGCTGGAGGGCGTGAGAGCCCGGCTGAGCAACGAGGCCTTTACCTCCAAAGCGCCGGAGCAGGTGGTTCAAACCGCACGCGATAACGCCGCGCGGCTGGAGGAACAGGTACGGCTGCTGGATGAGAGCCTGAGCCGATTGTAGGCGTTTTCTGCAGCCGTCTGGCTGCTGGACGAGCCTGAGCCGTCTGCCGGAGAAAAGAGTGAATCACCATGCTTCTCCTGCTTTTCACAGCTGTCAGAGCCTTTGGCGGCACTCAAAGGAACAGAGTCTCCAAAGGGGCCCTTCGGGTTTGCTGAGAAATTTTACAGAGGTAAAACACCAGCCGAAACGCATCGCGTCGGCTGGTGTTTTCTGCTGTACGCCGGGGACCGAATGGTTCCGGGAACCATAATCGGGTGTGTCCGCCTGTTCCCTTTCCCTATACAGGCGCTCCCTTATCCCGCCGGTTATCGCTTGGCGGGCGGCTTCTTTTTAATGGTTTCCTCTATCCGGCGCAGACAGGCCCCCGCTGCCGTTCCCGCGTGGGGAACACTGCCAAACAGACGGTCTGTCAGCTTCTGCTTAACGGTGGTGTCGCTGGAAAAATACGCGAAAATCAGTCCCTCCGGCTGTTCCAGCTCCAGAGACTTGAAGCCATAACGCGCCGAACGGTCGAATACCAGACCGTCCCGCAGCCGGTCGAGGGAGCCGGGAATCCCCCGACTTCCCTGAGCGAAAATCTCCGCCAGCTCCCGCCGGCCGGCGGGGGAGCGCAGCAGTGGCTGCCAATGCAGCGCATGGCGGCGGCAGTCCGCCCAGGTATAGAGGCGTCCCTGTCTGACCGCCGACTGACGGGGGGCGGTATAGGTATCGCAGACAGAGCCGCGAGCATACAGACGCAGCGTCAGCCCGCCATCGGAAATCATTATGCCGGCGGCCAGACAGCGAAATCGGCGGCTGAGGCCCGTTCCCAGCGTATCCAGAGCGGGGAGGCTGATCCGTTCCGCCCAATCATCATAAACCGCCCAGCCGGTCTGGCAGGGAGCGAAAGCCACCGTCCGTTCGGCTGCCTCCCGTCCGCAGGGGCGCAGGCCCTCCTGTGCCATCCGGGAAACCAGAACGTCGGTCAGGCTCTCCCTGTCCGTCTCCGAGCAGAGCTGTAACACGGCATAGTCTGCTGTCATGACGCGCCCCCCTTGTTGCTTTTATTCTTATCATACCGCATTCCTCTCTCAACCTCAATCGAATCCGGCAGGATTTTGCAGAAAATCGAATGTCTGCAAAAACGGGAGAAGGGACGGTAAACTCCGAGAAATTAACAGTTGTTTTTTGCCAGGAAGGTTGCTATACTGATACTGTAGATTAGCAAGGGAAGAACCAGTATTTTTCAGGGAAAGAACAGGAGCTGGCGGTGTGTTCTCGCTACCGGACGTTAGTCCGGCGGTATCGCCCGCCTTGCCAGCTTCCTTTTTTCATCTGAAAAACGCCGAAGAACCTGACAGCGGAGCAAAAGACGGAACTGACAGGGCCTCAGAATGACGGCGGGCTGACGCCTGCCTGAGCCAAGAAGGGGGACAGTGCCTCGTTTTACCGCTATCAGGCGCGTTTTCCCTTGTCAATCCAGGGATTCAACAAAAAATGCAGTTTAGGAGGAATCGGAAATGAAAAAATGGATTGCCGGCGTCATGGCCCTGATCATGGCGGCATCCAGCGCCGCAGCGGTTTCCGCTGCACCGGCAGCAGATGCGCCGGTGATGGATGGGAAAACACTGGTTACCTTTGGCGACAGTCTGACCGCCATGAGCAGCTGGCCGCTGCTGTCGGCGAAAGAGCTTAATATGAAGCTGGCCAACGCAGGTATTGGTGGACATACCTCTGAGGATGGCCTGCAGCGCTTTGATCGGGATGTGGCCTCCGCTGATCCCGACTTTGTCACCATTGCTTTCGGAACCAACGATTTTATCCGCCTTAACAACGGCCCCACTCCGCGGGTGCCCCTGGACAAGTTCCGTACGAACATGGAGACCATTGTCGATAAGGTCAGAGCGCTGGATGCGGTACCGATCCTGTTCACCGCCCCTTATATACGGGATGGCGCCTATTACCTGAATGGTAAAGGCGAAACCGCTGAGCTCGACAAATACAACGAGGTTATCCGTGAAATTGCTACGGCCAAAAAGGTTGACCTGGTGGATATGCGCAAAATGAGCGACAACCATGAGCAGAGCCAGTTCCTGGTGGCTGATGGCGTTCATCTGTCGGATTTCGGCCGGGATAAGTATGTGGAAACGCTGGCCGCCTATATGAAGGACCATTTTAATCAGGATCCCGACGCCCCCCGCGTGGAATATCCGGAGCGTCCGTCGGTGGAATCGGGCGAATGGGCCAAGAAGAGCATTATGTCCTTTGATCTGGACGACTGGCTGGCGCCAGAGGTTGGCTCTATTAATGCCGAGATCGTGAACGGCGCTCTGAGTGTTTCCAACACGACCGGTCTGTGGCCTGATTATCATTATTCCCCGTCGGTGGATAAAACGGTCAACGTCCCGATCGAGGGTACAGTCTTGAACTACGACTTCACCACTGACGGTGCGAGCACCAGCATCCAGCTGTTTTTTAACGAGTCCACGCCGACGCTGATGTACGATGGAAATTATCTCACACTTTCTCCGGCGCTTAAAAAGGCCCATCCGAATCTCCAGCTGAGTGATGTGGGTGACATCCTGCCTGGGCAGAAGATCCGGGGTTCCATTCCGTTGTCCGAGCTGGGCATTCCCGAAAGCGCACTGAATGAGGACGGCGCCTCCGTTCTGTTCTCCGGGGTCAAGCTGTATGCGGTTGGCGCTAAGGGCAAGCCGGTCGTCATCCGTGAGCTGAGCGTTTCCCGTGCCGAAGATGCTATTACGAATACCCCGAATCCTCCGGTTAACCCGGTTGACGGCTTTGATATCAATATGAAACCCGATATGACCCCGTTCGGCGGCGCCGAGCTTACCTTTGACGACAATGACATTCCGACCATGACCATCGTGGAAGGGCAGGTCGGGAATACCGGCGTCATGTGGCGCGGCGAAGGCGCTGTCGGCGTGGATAGAGTGCAGGCTCCGGTTGACCTTTCCAAGACGCCGTATCTGTGCTGGGATATCTCCGGCTCTGCGAACTGGGATCTGGCCTATCGCTGGACGGCTGAGGGCGCAGAATCCCAGCTGGAAGGTGCTGAGGATCTCTGCCTGCGCTATGCGGCCTACCTGGATGCGGACAATGCTGCCGCAGGGCTCGCTCCCGGCAAGGGATCAATCAACCTGAAAGAGCTGATCGACAATTCCGACGGGCGGTACATCCGCGGCGAAGGCGACATCATCAATATGGATGCTGTGGTTTTGAACGCTATTGGTGAGGCTGGTCAGTCGATCACCATCAACAAGCTGTATTTCAGCGCTTCCCCGCTTTCGGAGACAGACCCGTCTACCGATCCTTCCACGGATCCGTCTACCGATCCCTCTGCGGACCCGTCCACGGATTCATCGGCTGATCCGTCGGCTGCTCCGACCACCAAGCCCTCTCAGAACAACAATCCCAGTACTGGCGACAATACCGCTTTGGCGGTGATGGGCGCGCTGCTTCTGGCGGTTTCCGCCGGTGCGCTGGTAGTGGTTGCCCGCAAAGTAAAGGCCCGCTGATTGGCTGTTTTTCAGCATGCACGAGGACGACCGTTTCAGGACAGCCGTCCTCGTTTTTTGCGTCTGATACAGCATGGGAGAGGGGACTGGCATAAAGCCGATGCCTGGTTCGATGGAAGAGATAAAAGGCCCAGTCATATGGCCGTTTTTGTCAGATACCCTCCCACGGTATCCGCCGCCTTGACGTGATTCTTTTACCGCGCCTCCCTCCTGCTCTTGCCCACAATAGCCCCCCTGTTCAGGAGGCAGCCATCAGCTGACAAGGGGAGCCCCAATAAAAGCAAGAGAGGGAGGTGTTGTCCTTGCCGGCGGGCGTCAGCCCGGCACAGCCTGTCAAAAAGGCCGTTTCGCAGAAAATCCTGTACCAAAAGTTTTCGCCTGTCTTTTTTAAAAGGTGGCGGGGACGCGTCCCACAGAACGCGAAATCCTTTGAAACATAGGGCGCAGGAGGGGAGACCAGAACCTTCCCTCGGACGGTTTTGGTCACGGGAACCCTTATCAGGGGTCCCGTGTTTTGTGCCCTTTCTGTTTGTCTGCTGGGTTTTCGACAGCCTGCGCCGGCGTTCGCGCCCGCCTTGTCCTCCCTGTTTGTCCCCCGAAAAACTTTAAAAGATCTGACGGTGGAAAAAGGGCGCTGACAAAGGCGGCAGGATGCCGGTGGGGATGGGGTCCGCCAAAGCGGAGAACGATGGCAGTACAGCCTTTGACCGCCGTTAGGCGTGTTTCTCCTTATTAATGGATGCTATACAAAGAGGATAGAACGCCTTTGCACAACCCTTTGTTGAAAAGATTGTGGAAAGTGTAGAAAAACCAGCAAGTCTTTCGGCTAATAAGCTCTATATGCTTATTAAGGGTGGATGTCCTGCTGCCTGATCATATGCAATTTTTTGCGTATAAGGTGGAGGGTCTTCTTCCAGAAAAAATAAAGAGGAAAAACAGGGAATATTCGGTAAAAACGGGCTGGCATTTTCATAAGATATCCGTTATACTCTAAAGAAAGGTTCTTTTGTGTGGAAATTGGGACAATAAGGGCTGATGATATGAATGCTGGTTTTCGTGTAAAGGAAAAATGCGCTGTCACCGATGCGCTGAGGCAGATCCTGGCCAATAACCTGAAAAGTGCCCGAAAAGAGCGGGGACTGACACAGGAGGCGCTGGGGGATTTGTCCGGCATAAGTGTGAATCAGATCGCACAAATAGAAAGGGCGGCGCTCAACGTCCGTCTGGACGCTCTGGCGGCACTGGCCGACGGGTTGGAACTGGATCTCCGGCAGCTGCTGGCCCCGCCGGAGAGAGGAAAAAGATAGCTCCCTGCCCGGGAGCCTTTTTAATAGCATCTTTTGGGAAAAGTTCGTGTAAATATAACACGATTTTTTCCGGCTTTGAATGATCTCTTTTTCCGAACAGAAGGATCCATTCTTCAAACAGATAACAGCGGAGACAGGCTTCTACCTGTCTCCGCTGTTTTTTGTCTGTAGAAGACCTCGCTTCTTCGGCAGCCGTCAAAAGCGGCTACCGGACGCCTGCTGGGCCTTCATTCGGGCAAGCAGCAGCTTTTTGATCTGGCGGGAGGCCTTTTCCGCCAGCTGACGGACCCGTTCCGCGCCGATACCCAGCTCTTCCCCGATGGCACGGTAGGGCCGGCCGGCCAGGATACCCGTCATGACGATGTATTCCGTCTCGCAGAGCTGATCGTAGCAGGAGAGGATATAGGCGGCGGTATCGGGATCAGAAAGGAGGATCAGCTCCTTTTTTCCCTTCTTTTGCAGCGACCGGATGGTTTTGTTTTCCGGTCCGTACAGCTCAGGATAGGCATAGACCAGAAGGCCGTCGCTTTGCTCAATGGTCCAGCGCTCCCTGACGCGATGACGGAAGCTAAAAAAATCGTCGTTGGCCGCCAGCCTGTCGGAGGGGGGCGGCGGTTCGAGCACGCGGCCGGCCAGCAGAACGCCGTCCCTGTACCAGCAGGAGCTGAGGGCACGGGTCTCCGTATTCGGCACTACCGATAGGGTGATGGCTTTATCACTGCACTCCTTTTTCAGCTCCAGAACGGTCCGCAGGCACAGAGGGAGATAAGGGATCACCTCCACCGCGTCGTAAAACAGGAAGTCGGGGGAGTCCTCCCGCAGGAGCAGCGCCTCCAGAGCCGCCCGAAGGCGGCCCGCCAGGCCTTCATCATAGATTCGTGGGAAACCATAAAAAGAATAAGTCATCATTTCACCTGTACTTTAGCGACGACGCCTGTACAGAGAAATCTTCATTTTTTACAAACAATTCAGTATGTCCGAGAAAACAGAAGCCTTAATCAAATCGTCCGGCTTAATGCCCAGAGCGTCGGCGATATTGTAGAACACCTCCATGGAGAATCCGGTGGCGCTTCCGGGCGCTTCAATGGAGCTGACAAGAGAACGGCTGATATGAGCTTTCTCCGCCAGCATTTCCTGTGACAGGCCGCGGAGCTTTCTCAGGGAAGCGATGGCAATCCCCAGCTGTATAAACCGGTCCCGATTTTTAAACGACACTTCTTTGCTCATAAAAAAATCAACTTTCTATAATGTTTGTACAGGTCATCTTTATTATACTTTTCGCAAGGATTTGATGCTGTACGTACAGGAAGGCGTTTGATTTTTTTGGTGAGCATTTGTCCTGTTTTCTGTTTTTTGCCTATGATAAATGAAAAAGTTTCTTGCACTCATGCCCATGCGGGAAAAAGGCAGCAGGAGGTACAGCCTCCGGGAAAAGCGTCTGCTTCTTGCGGCAGAGGTCGCCTCGTTTCGGCCGTCAAGCCGCCTCACGACGCTCCCGCCGCGGCGCTCAACGCGGACTCCCTTTTTCCGCCACCGGCGGCGGGAGCCCGCGCTGCCCCTGTTTTAACCGATGAAGAAGGGGACAGACGCTGGCTGGACGAAGCATGCTAATTATAGAGGGAAACCCTCTGTATCTTTCCGCCATACAGACAGATCATCTCCGGCCAGGGGAGAGCAGGGCATACAGCACATGCTGAAGCAACCTGAACAGACGAATCCTTTTCGGCCGATCAATTTGGAGTTTACCCCTTGACAAAGCAGGGAAATTGCGGTAAATTAACGATGGTTAGTTTCGGCTAACTTTTATTTTCTCTCGAGGTTAGCAAATGCTAACCGTGCCAAAAAGGAGGAAGCGCTATGCCCCTGACCCTGGCCACAACCGGCGAGGAAAGCATTATCAAAAAGGTGGGCGGCAGGCCCGAAATCCGGCAGCATCTGGAGAACCTGGGCTTTGTCACCGGCGGGAGCGTGACAGTGATCACCACCATCGGCGGCAACGTCATCGTCAAGGTCAAAGGCGCCCGTATCGCCATCAGCAGGGAAATGGCGGGGAAAATCCAAATATAGCAAGCCCAGGACGGGGGCCTTCCCCCGCGATAGAAAGGATGGATAAGAGGCATGAAAACACTCAGACAGGCCGCGGTCGGCGATACCCTCCGGGTGCGCCGGCTGCACGGGGAGGGCGCGGTGAAGCGCCGGATGATGGACATGGGCCTCACCAAAGGAACAGAGGTTTTTATCCGCAAAGTGGCCCCTTTCGGGGACCCGGTGGAGGTCAGCGTGCGGGGCTATGAGCTGTCCCTGCGCAAGGCCGATGCAGAGATGGTCGAGGTGGAATAGCGACAATTCTGGACGGATGGCCCTCTCCCAATCGGAGGAATACCCCGCGGTTAGCAATAACTAACTGATCTGAGCGGGTACAGTCATCAGACGAGGAAAGGAAGAACGGCTATGGAGGCAAAGCAGAAAAAAATTGCGCTGGCGGGCAACCCCAACAGCGGCAAAACCACCCTTTTCAACGCCCTCACCGGCGCCAATCAGTTTGTGGGGAACTGGCCGGGTGTGACAGTGGAAAAGAAGGAAGGACGACTGAAAAAGCATGACGATGTGACTATTGTGGACCTGCCCGGGGTTTATTCCCTCTCGCCCTATACACTGGAGGAGGTCGTGGCGCGTAACTTCCTGGTCGGAGAGCGGCCCGATGCAATCCTGAACATTGTAGACGGGAGCAACCTGGAGCGCAATCTGTATCTGACCACCCAGCTGACCGAGCTGGGCATTCCGGTGGTGGTTGCCATCAATATGATCGACGTGGTGCGCCGAAACGGCGATGCCATTGACACTGGAGAGCTGTCGCATGCGCTGGGCTGTCCCGTGCTGGAAATCTCCGCCCTCAGAGGGGACGGCGTCACAGAGGCCGCCGAAGCCGCCGTGCATGCGGCGGAGGGGACGGGATTTGTGCCGCAGCACCGCTTCTGCGGCGCAGTGGAGCATGCTCTCGCCCATATTGAGGAGGCGGCCCTTCATGACCGTCCGGCGGAACAGCAGCGATGGTATGCGGTTAAGGTGTTTGAACGGGATGAGAAGGTACTGGAGCAGTTAAGCCTGGAGCATGGGCTGTGGCAGCATATTGAGGAGGACATCTCCGCCGCAGAGGAGGAGCTGGACGACGACGCGGAGAGCATTATTACCAACGAGCGCTACCTGTATATCGCCTCTGTGCTCAGAGGCTGTTATCGAAAAAAGCGTGCCGGACTCTCGGTTTCAGATAAAATTGACCGGGTGGTGACCAATCGCTGGGCGGCGCTCCCCATTTTTGCCGCGGTGATGTTTCTGGTCTATTTCCTCTCGGTCACCACCGTGGGAGCTATCGCGACCGACTGGGCCAACGATGGCGTTTTTGGAGAGGGCTGGCATCTCTTCGGCATTGGCTCTGCCGCATATGAAGAAGCGGCGGAGGAATACGCCAGACCGGCCGCCGTAATCGAAGCGTTTGAGGCCTCAGCGGCGGAGAGCGGGCGGGACCCCGCCCAGGCCGCAGACCTGACCGCCATCGCCTTCCTGTACGACGACGAGGGGAATGTGGAGGAGACTCTGCCGGCCACCTTTGCCGATTATGAACGGGCCCTTCTGCTGGAGGAGCCGGACCCGGCCTCCTATGGGGTGTGGATTCCATCAGTCCCCGTGCTGCTGGGCGGCTGGCTGGAGGGGATCGGCTGCGCCGAATGGCTGCAAAGCCTGCTGCTGGATGGAATTGTCGGAGGAGTGGGCGCCGTGCTCGGCTTTGTGCCGCAGCTGCTGATTCTCTTTTTCTTTCTGGCGCTGCTGGAGAGCTGCGGCTATATGGCCCGGATCGCCTTTGTCATGGATCGCCTTTTCCGTAAATTCGGCCTGTCCGGGAAGTCCTTTATCCCCATGCTGATTGGCACCGGCTGCGGTGTGCCCGGTATCATGGCCTCACGGACCATCGAAAACGAGCGGGACCGCCGAATGACCATCATGACCACTACCTTTATCCCCTGCGGGGCCAAGCTGCCGATTATCGCCCTGATCGCAGGCGCGCTTTTTGGCGGGGCATGGTGGGTGGCCCCCAGCGCTTATTTTATCGGCATCGCCTCTATTGTTGTTTCGGGAATCCTGCTGAAAAAGACCCGCTGGTTTTCCGGAGAGCCTGCCCCCTTTGTTATGGAGCTGCCCGCCTACCACTGTCCCACGGCAGGAAACGTCCTGCGCTCGGTCTGGGAGCGTGGCTGGTCCTTTATTAAAAAAGCAGGCACCATCATCCTGCTCTCCACCATTGTCCTCTGGTTTTTGCAGGGCTTCGGATTTGAGGAAGGCGGCTTTGGCATGGTCGGGGACCTGAACAACTCCCTGCTCGCCGTCATCGGCAGCGGCGTCGCCTGGCTGTTCGCGCCTCTTGGCTGGGGCCACTGGCAGGGCGCTGTGGCCTCACTCACCGGCCTGATAGCTAAAGAAAATGTTGTCGGAACCTTTGGCGTCCTCTTCGGCGGTTTTGAGGAGGTAGCGGAAAACGGCTGGCAAATCTGGAGCAATATGCGCGCCGCCTTTTCACCTCTCGCCGCCTATTCTTTCCTGGTGTTCAATCTGCTGTGCGCGCCCTGCTTCGCCGCCATGGGAGCCATCAAGCGGGAGATGAACAGCGCCAGATGGACCGCCTTCGCCATCGGCTATCAGTGTGTGTTTGCTTATGCTGCCGCGCTGGTCATCTATCAGCTGGGCCTGCTCTTTACCGGACAGGGAAATCTCCCTGGTTCCCTCACCGCCCTGGCCGTCACCGCCCTCATCGTCTATCTGCTGGCGCGACCTGCGCCTAAAGATCGTTCTCTGAAAAAGAGAGTCCACCTATCGCTATGAAAAGGAGGAAAACTCCATGCTGCATTTTGTGGCGGAAAATCTGGCGACCCTGGTGATCGGCCTGCTTCTGCTGGCCGTTGTGGTGTCGGCTGTGCTTTCCCTGCTCCGCCGAAGAAGGAGGGGAGGGTGCTCCGGATGCCCCCTTTCCTCTGCCTGCTGCCGGGGGAAGGGGGAGAAGGAAGCGGCACCCTGGGAACCATAGAAAAATCCGCTGTGAAACGGAAGTTTCGCAGCGGATTTTTTTATCAACAGCCGGATGCTCTCTGACAGAGCGGAGAAGAAACACTCCGGTTATCTTCCCAGCGCCTTCAAAAGCGCATCGGTTTTGTCGGTCTTCTCCCATGGGACATCCAGATCCTCACGGCCGATATGGCCATAGGCGGCCAACTGCCGGTAAATGGGGCGGCGCAGGTTCAGCTGGTCGATGATGGCGGCAGGACGGAAGTCGAACACCTGGCGGACGGCCGCCGCCAGCTCTTCGTCGGGCACCTGGCCGGTGCCCTGTGTGTCCACCATGACGGATACCGGGCTGGCCACCCCGATGGCGTAGGCCACCTGCAGCTCACAGCGGCGGGCAAGACCGGCCGCTACGACATTTTTCGCCGCATACCGGGCCATGTAGGAGGCGGAGCGGTCCACCTTGGTGGGGTCCTTGCCTGAAAAAGCGCCGCCGCCGTGGGGGGCATAGCCGCCATAAGTATCCACAATAATTTTGCGGCCGGTCAGGCCGCTGTCTCCCTGCGGGCCGCCCACCACGAAGCGCCCGGTGGGGTTGACATAAATTTTGGTGTTGTCATCCATCAGCCCGGCGGGAATCACGGGGCGGATCACCTGCTCCACCACATCGGCGCGGATGGTCTCCAGGTCTGCCTCCTCACCGTGCTGGGTGGAGATGACGACGGTTTCCACCCGTACCGGCCGATTGCCGTCGTATTCCACGGTGACCTGGGATTTGCCGTCCGGCCGGAGATAGGGGAGGGTCCCGTCCCGGCGGACTTCGGTCAGCCGCCGCGCCAGCTGGTGGGCCAGCGAAATCGGGAGCGGCATCCGCTCCGGCGTTTCATCGCAGGCAAAGCCGAACATCAGGCCCTGATCCCCTGCACCGGTCCGGTCATAGGCGTCGAGGGAGCTTTCCCGGCTTTCCATGGCCTGATTGACACCCATGGCGATGTCGGGAGACTGTTCGTCAATAGCGGTCAGGATGGCGCAGGTGTCGCCGTCAAAGCCCTGTTCCGCATTGCTGTAACCGATGTCGCGGATCACGCCCCGCGCAATTTTGGGGATATCCACATAACAGCGGGTGGAGATTTCGCCCATCACCAGTGTCAGCCCGGTGGTCACCACCGTTTCACAGGCCACATGGGCCTCCGGGTCGTGCTCCAGTATGGCGTCGAGAACTGCGTCAGAAATCTGATCGCAAACCTTGTCCGGATGACCTTCCGTCACCGATTCGGATGTAAAAAAATGTCTGGCCATTTGCTCCTGCTCCTTTCCTGTTGTGGGGCGCGGCTGTCCGGCGCTGCCAAAAAAGCGCCCGGCGGACAGCCGGGCGCTCCTGTCACCTCATCTGCCGGCCAAAACCGCAGGAATTGGCACCTTGCCGTTGACGGCAGGTTGCCGGGCTTCATCGGGCCTGTTACCCTCCACCACTCTTGATAAGGAATCATTCAGTTGTCTGTTGCCAGTATACGTTTTTTCGCGGGTTTTGTCAAGCCGAACGATCAGCCGGCCCTCTTTTTTCTTTTCAGCAGAAGTACCAGTACCACGGCGGCGACCGCCAGTACCGCGCCGCCGCCAATCGCCGCTGCGGCAGCAGCCGGGAAGCCCTTTTCCACCGTTACCGTAATGGGGGCCGTCGCCAGCTGATAGGTCACACCCTTCCCCGCGTACACGTCATAGAGCAGGAGGAAGGAAGCGGTGCCTTCCTTTTCTGCCTTCAGCACGCCGTTGCTAGTCAGGCTGATTACACCGTCGCCGTCCAGCATCAGGAAGGAGGCTTTATCGGTCACCTCCTGCTTTTCTCCGGCCTGCTTGACAGCGTACAGATTCCAGGGGACTGTCTGCCCGGCCTGGAGGGAAATGCTGTCGGGCTTGCCGTTCTTCACCGCTGCCTCCAGCGAGGTGACCATATCGGAGGCAAACTCGGCGCTGTCGGTGGTCAGTCCGCCCAGCCCCCAACTGTAGTGCGTCTTGAACAGGATCTCCTGTGAATAGGTCCAGGGCCAGAGGGTGATGCCCCGGTCGGCGGCTGTCTTGACAAAGGCGGCGTTGATTCCGCCGAAGTTGTGGTTGACGGTGCTGCTCAGCGGCTCGGTGGCTTTCATGATCTGCTGGACGGAATCCAGGGGAATATCTGCGCTGATCTGGTTGGAAAAGAGGAGACCGGTGGTCATTCCCGGCAGCTGCCTGTGCAGTTTTTGCAGCTGTGCAGCGCTGAAGCTGATGACAGAAACCTGCCCTTCCATGCCGTATTCCTCTATCAGCTCAATAAATTTGGGAACCAGCTGGGTCTGTTCGCTTTTGATTTCCACAAAGAGCTGGACACCGGTTCCCCGGAATTCCTCAAAATACTCCCGCAGGGTGGGAATGCGGATATCGGGAAAGAGCGAGGGATTGGAGAAACTTTTGTTAGCCACCAGCTGTTTGACCTGTTCCATCGTCATTTTTTCCACCGAACCGGAGCCGTCGGTGGTGCGCTTCACATCCTCATCATGGATCACCACCAGTTCGCCGTCAGCGGTGAGGTGAATGTCCAGCTCCACCGCGTCGGCGCCGTTCTGAACGGCAATTTTTGCCGACTCCAGCGTATTTTCTGGCGCCTGGGTGACATCGCCGCGATGGCCGATGATAAAGGGACGGCGCACCATGGTTTTTTCCGGCAGCTCCGCCAGAAGTTCTTCCATCCGGGCCCGGTCAGGAGAAACGATCCCGTTCGCGCCGGAGGTAATCAGCCGCGCGGCCTCTGTCCGGGTCAGGGAGGCGGCATCCGCCTCCACCCAAACGGTGAGCAGCCATTTCTGCAGTGTTTCCACTGTGTCCCTGTCGGCCATATGAGCAGGAAGGATCACGATTTTAGAGCCGCTGGTATTGACCTGCCGCCGGATGTCCAGCAGCCGGTCGGCGGAATTCTCGTCCGTTTCAGCCAGAAAGGTGCGGTCCAGCACACCGCGGACGTATGTATAGGCCTGCCGAACCTGCTGAATGCATTCAACGCTGTCGGACAGGACAAAGGCCTCTGCCGGCTTCGCCGTTTTCAACAGCGCGCCCAGCTGTTCGGCCGCTGCTTCGGTCTTTACCTCAAAAGCGGGGATCACCCCGGCGCCCAGCCGCTGGCATGCCTGAGCAAAGTCCCCGACGTCGGCGCCGTCGCCGGCGGTGATCCGGCCGTCGTCCGTTACCGACAGAACAGCGGAGGCCGGAGACCGGTCGGCCAGGGCGTCCAGCACTGCCGCGCCGGTCACACGTGTTACCAGCGTTGGGGGAACCACGACAGCCGATTCCGGCAGGCGAACCTCATGCATGTCGTCGGCCGAGACAGGCGTTCCGGCGGCCAGCGTGAGCGCTGTCAGCAGAAGCAGGCCTGCCCGCGCGATTTTCATCCGTTTCATCCTCTTACCCTCTTTCCTCCGCCCGTCAGGGCGGAACCTGCCCGTCAGGGCGGAACCTGCCCGTCAGGGCGGAACCTGCCCGTCAGGGCGGAACCTGCCCGTCAGGGCGGAACCTGCCCGTCAGGGGCAGGGTAAAGACCAAAGGAAGGCCCTTTTTACTTCTACTTCTTTTCATCCGTGATCGCCGTAATCATCCAGCCGCTGCCATTTTTCTGGAGAGAGTACAGCTGGACAATAGTCGCCATATTGAAGGTAGGGGGGATTTCTTCCCCCTTGTCGTCAATGCCAATTCGGGCGGCTGGTACATAGCCAATCCGGGCGGTCAGCGTCTCTCCCCTCCTCGACAGGGAATCCAGCACCGGAACATACAGGGTGGTGGAGCTTCCGCCGATGGCGCTGATGGGAACATGATAATAGCTGTTGTCCCCGTCGTATTCCAGAGCGACACTGGTGCCGGGTTCACCCACCGTATGGTGATAGGGGCGGGCGTTAGGGCCAAAAAGGACGGCATACGATTCCTCAATGGTTTTGACCGGGATCACCATGCGGCCCAGCTCATCAATGCTGTAGGTGTTCACATCGTCCTTAACCCGCAGCTGGCGGATGCGCTCTTTCTCGGTCACACGCCATACCGCCGCCTGAAGAAGGGCGTCCTGCTGCGTTTCATTGACATCGGAGAAGGCAGTGGGATTGTACAGAAGCACAGGATCGAGAAAATCCATGATCTGTGTACGCAGTCCAGTATCGTCGTTTTGCCTCAGGATCAGGTTGATGCCTGTCACCACCAGTGAAACGACCCCCACCGCCGCCAGCAGCAGGATCAGCAGACCAAGAGGGGCGGCATAGCGCCGCCGCCCCCGCCGCCGTCCGCTGCTGCCGTAGCGGGGGGAATGAATCACCCCGCCTGGCCCCTCCGCAGCAAGAGCCCGCACGGGGGGCCTTTCCTTCTCCGGTTCGGGCGGAGGCGGCGTCTTCTTTTTCCGCGGTACTCCGGCATCACTGCGTTTTTTTCGAGGCTTCCGCGGCGGCTCGTGACTTTCCGTTCCTCCAGTTTTTCGTTCGCTCCCCTTTTCTTCGGCTTCAAAATAGGCGATAGCCGCAGATGAGCCTTCTCTCTCAGGCTCGGGAAAAAATGCCGGGTCCGAAGAAAGCGGCGGCTCTGCTTCGGGCGGAACGGCGGCAGGCTTTGCCGCCGTTCTCGGGCGGGTGGAAAGCTCCACCGGGTTCTCGATTTTCTTCCATTCGTCCATGGATACATCCTTCCTCGTGCCGGCGGGGGGCGTTTACCGCACCTGTCCGCTGCCGTTGACGATATACTTGACGGTGGTCAGCTCCCGCAGCCCCATGGGGCCGCGGGCGTGGAGCTTCTGGGTAGAGATGCCGATCTCCGCACCCAGGCCGAACATGCCCCCGTCGGTAAAACGGGTGGAGGCGTTGACATAGACTGCCGCGGCGTCCACCTCAGCGGTGAAGCGCTCAGCGTTTGCATAGCTTTCGGTCACAATGCATTCACTGTGGCCGGTGCCGTACCGGGCGATATGTTCCACCGCCTCCTCCAGACTGTCCACCACCCGCACCGCCAGAATATAATCGAGGTATTCGGTTTCCCAGTCTGTTTCATCCGCCGGTTCGATATCGACGCCGGGCAGCAGGGAGGCCGCGCGGCCGCAGCAGCGAAGCCGGACCCCCTTTTCCCGCAGGGCTGCCGCGATGGATGGCAGCAGACGGGGAGCCGCTCCGCTGTGGATCAGCAGGGTTTCGGCGGCATTGCATACCGATGGCCGGGAGACTTTGGCGTTGACCGCGATGGCGGATGCCATCTGCGGGTCGGCGGATTCATCGATATAAACGTGGCAGTTTCCCACGCCTGTCTGTATCACCGGTACGGTGGCGTTTTCCACTACCGTGCGGATCAGACCAGCCCCTCCCCGCGGGATCAGAAGGTCGATACAGCGGTTCAGGCGCATCATCTGTGCCGCCGTCTCGCGGGAGGTGTCCTCCACCAGCTGGACGGCGGCAGCCGTGACGCCCGCCGTCTCCAGACCGTGGCGCAGCGCGCGGGTCACCGCGGCGTTGGACTCAAAGGCCTCCTTGCCGCCTCGCAGAATGGCGGCGCTGCCCGCCTTCAGGCACAGGGCTGCCGCATCGGAGGTCACATTCGGCCGCGCCTCATAAATGATGCCGATCACCCCCATGGGCACCCGTATCTTGCGAAGCTGCAGGCCGTTTTCCAGTCGCCGGCCTTCCATCACCTCACCCACCGGATCAGTCAGCGCCAGGGTGTCCCGGATGCCCTGGGCCATGCCTCTCACCCGATTCTCATCCAGCCGCAGCCGGTCCACCAGAGCGGGCGTCATACCGCCCTGCTTTGCCTTTTCCACATCCCGGCGATTGGCCGCCAGAATATCCGGCGTCTGCTCCAGCAGGGCGGTAGACATGGCCGCCAGCGCCCGGTTCCGGTCAGCGCCGGAAAGGCGGCCAACCGCCCGCGCGGCGTCTCTGGCCCGTTCACCCATTGCTTCCAGTGCCGTCATTTCTCATCGCTCCTTTCTCTGCGGTCCTCTCCGCTGTCGTCTGATTTCCCACCAGGCAGAAAGAGGGTGCCCCGCGGCCGGCCGTCAAACAGATCATAGAGGCGGAAGGGCTGAGCACCGTTCATGATCACAGCGGGAATCCCCGCCTGCATGGCGATTTGTGCGGCGTTCAGCTTGGTAATCATTCCGCCGGTGCCCCGGCTGGAGCCGGCGCCGCCCGCCAGCGCTCTCAGACGGTCGTCTATCTGCTCCACCACCGGGATGCGTCTGGCCTCCGGATGCCGGCGCGGGTCGGCGTCGTATAAACCGTCGATATCGGTCAGCAGGATCAGCGCCTGTGCGCCGATCAGCTCGGCCACCATGGCGGACAGAGTGTCGTTGTCGCCAAATTCGATTTCCTCCACCGCTACGGTATCGTTTTCGTTGATGATGGGAATGGCCCCATATTCCAGCAGGCGGGTCAGGGTGTTTACCACATTGCGGCGGCGGCGGTCGTCGTCCATCACATCGCGGGTGAGCAGCACCTGAGCGGTCACATGACCGTATTCGCTGAACTGCTTGTCGTATATGTACATCAGCTCGCACTGTCCTACCGCAGCTGCGGCCTGCTTGCCGCCGATGTCGCGCGGCCGCTCCTTCAGGCCCAAGTGGCCCGCTCCCACACCAATCGCGCCGGAGGTGACCAGCGTCACCTCCCGCCCGGCGTTTTTCAGGTCGGCCAGCACCCGGCACAGCGCCTCTACCCGGCGCAGGTTCAGCCGCCCGTTTTCATAGGTCAGGGTGGAGGTGCCAACCTTAATTACCACCCGCCTGGCATTTTCTATTGGGGACATACCCGTCACTTCCCATTAGCTCAAAGTTTTGGTCCTTTTTCAGCTGCCTTATCGTTTTAGTATAACGGGTATTGCCTTCCGGCGCAAGCCTTTCCTGACGTGGGACCGGACGCGGAGCAAAGGCAGTCAGGCGCCGTGGAAGCCGTCGTAGAAGGAGGGCTCCCGGGTGGCGCCCGCCACTGCCAGTGACCAGGCTTCGGGAGGCAGGAGCTGCTGAGCCAGCGCATCCACATCGCCAGGGGTCAGTGCATCCAGCCGTTCCAGCACGCGGACCGGATCGTTTTCCCGATCACCGAAGAGCAGCCCGCGGCCGTAATAAGAGGCCCGCGCTTCCACCGTTTCCATACCGAGGATATAGGAGGCCTTCACCTGTGCCCGCGCCCGCTCAAATTCCGCCTGTGTTACCCCGGCGGAAAAGCTGTCTAGTACACCGCGGATTTCCTGCAGCACCTCTCCCTGCCGCTCGGGGGAGGTCAGGGCCGTGACGGTAAACAGACCTGTGCCGGTATAGGCTTCGTTGGAGGAATAGACCGAATAGGCCAGCCCCAGTTCCTCCCGCACCCGCTGAAACAGCCGGGAGGAGGCTCCGCCGCCGGCGATGAAATTAAACAGCATCATGGCATAGCGGCGCGAATCCCCTCTGGGCAGACCGGGCATGGCCAGCTCCACGGTGGTCTGCTCCAGCTCCTTTTGACGCAGGGCCAGTGCGGGGCGGTAAGCCGGCGTATCCGGGGAGGAGGGGCCGTCCGTCGGGGACAGTGCCCCGGCCTCCCGCTCCAGCAGGTCCAGGATTTCTGCGCGGTCAAACCGCCCGGCGGCTACCGCCAGCAGCCGCTCCGGCGCATAATGGGTCCGCCGGTATTCCTGCAAATCCCTGACGGTCAGGGCGGATACCGTCTCCCGCGTGCCGCAGATGGACCGGCCGAGAGAGGAGCCGGGCCAGACGGCTGCGCAGACAGCGTCGTGGGCAACCTCCTCTCCGTTATCCTCATACATGGCCATTTCCTCCAGAATCACGCCGCGCTCCCGCTCCATGTCCGCCTCGTCCAGACGGGGCTTCAGCACGATATCACAAAGCAACTCCATGGCGCGCCCCGCGTTTTCCGCCAGCGTCTGGGCGTAGTATCGGGTATATTCCCGTGCGGTATAGGCGTTCATTCCGCCGCCCAGCAGATCCATTTCCTCCGATACCTGCCGCGCTGTCCGACGGGCGGTGCCCTTAAAGGCCATATGCTCAAGAAAATGGGAGATTCCCTGCCGGTTTGCCTCCTCCCACCGGGAGCCGGCGGTCACCCACAGGCTCACCGAGGCGGAGAGCGTTTCCTTCTCCGGCAGCAGTAAAATGCGCAGGCCGTTATCCAGCTGCAGCTGTTCCATGAATATGGTTCCTCCTTGTCTGTCGTTTTCCTCAGCCGCCCAGCACGCCCATCAGGGCCATCATCCAGAAGCCGAGAAGAAAGCCATAGGTGGCCGCGTGTCCGTGATTTCCCGCCTGGGATTCAGGAATCAGCTCCTCCACCGTGATAAAAATCATAGCCCCTGCCGCCGCGCTGAGCAGAAGCGGCATGACAACTGCATTCATACCCGACAACGCGGCGGTCAGCAGCAGGCCGAGAACGGCAGCGGCGGGCTCCGCCAGGCTGGCGAGAAAGCCCAGACGGATGCATTTTTTCCGGGAGGCGCCGGTCTGACGCAGCGGCAGTACCACCGCCATCCCCTCCGGCAGGTTTTGCAGCGCCAGACCTGTTCCAAACAGAATCGCCGCCGTCCAGGTCATCCCGCTGTCCAGCATGGCGGCGGAAATTACCACACCAAGGGCGATGCCCTCTGGGATATTGTGCAGGGCCACAGCCGTGACCAGCAGCAGGGGCCGGGACAAATGGCTGGAGTGTCCCTCCGGCGCTTCCCCGTCCAGATGTTGGTGAGGGACCAGCTTATCCAGCGCCAGCATACCGGCGCAGCCCAGCAGAAAGCCGAGGGTGACCGTCAGAGCGCCGGACACCCGTTCGCCCGCCTCCTCAAAGGCGGGCAGCAGCAGCGACCATACCGACGCAGCAATCATGACTCCGGCGGCGAAGCCCAGAAGGCCCCCCTGCTTTTTCGGGGTGCGGAGGGTAATCCGCGCCGCCATCAGAGAACCGCCGAAGGTCGCCGCCCAGGGAAGAAGCATCAGAATCAGAAACAAATCCCAGCGCATGGTTCCTCCTTTTTGCGAGACGGCCCCCATTGACAGAAAGCGCCGGGAGAGCGGCCGGCGGGGGTCATCGGTTTGTTCTCCACCAGAAAGCGCTCACCGGCGGCAGTGAAATTCCGCCGGAGAAGGTGTGCTCCGTGCCGGTCAGCAGATCAACGCCCCGGTCCGCCCGGAGGTCGGCGGGAATAGAAGCGGCATGATCGGCGGCGTTTACTGCGGCGATGACCCGCTCCCCCTCCACCGCGCGCTCAAAGAGGAGCTGCTCACTGGCGATATGCAGGGGACGGAAATTGCCGCAGCACAGCGCCCGGCTTTCCCGGCGGGCCAGCGCCATTGCTGCCACACGCTCAAACAGCCCGTTTTCCTCCGGCTCGCGGAAGGCAGGACGCAGAGCGCTGTCCCCCTGAGCCTTGTCGCCCGGCGCACCCCACTCGCTTCCGTAATAAACACACGGGATACCTGGAATAGAAAATAACAATGAGTAAATCAGCGGCAGATGCTCCCGGCGGTTCAGCAGGGTGGCGATACGGGTGACATCGTGGTTATCGACAAAGTTAAATAAAAATAATCCTTTATAGAGAGTCCACTCCTCCGGGCCGAACTGCCGGCCGAGGGAATGAGCGATTTCAAACAGATTGCCGCTGTTGAAGCTGGAGTACAGTCCCTTGTAGCATTCGTAGTTGGTCACGCTGTGCAGCCGCTCCGCTCCGATCAGGGAACGGTAGTCGCCGTGGATCATTTCTCCTACCAGAAAAAACGCCGGCTTTAACTGAGCGCAGAAGGCGCGCAGCCGCCCGATCCATTCCCGGTCCAGACAGTAGGCAACGTCCAGCCGCAGACCGTCGATATCAAACTGTTCCACCCACAGCCGGATACAGTCGAACAGATAACGGGTGACCGCCTCGTTTCGGAGATTGAGCTTAACCAGCTCATAATGGCCTTCCCAGCCCTCATACCAGAAGCCGTCGCCGTAAGCGCTGTTTCGGCTGAAATCGAGAAAAAACCAGTCGCAGAAGGCGGAGGCTTCCCGTTTCTCCAGCACGTCGCGGAAGGCCCAGAAGCCGCGGCCCACATGATGAAAGACACCGTCCAGCACCACCCGGACGCCGCTTTCGTGCAAGGCGCGGCATACCGCGGCGAAATCCTCATTTTTCCCCAGGCGGCGGTCGAGCCGCGTAAAATCCCGCGTATCGTAGCCGTGGCGGTCCGATTCCCATACCGGCGACAGATACAGCGCGTTCGCGTTCAGGGCCCGGATATGAGGCAGCCATTCGATGATTTTGCGGATGCGGGCCGGTGCGGAGGCGTCTCTCCCCTCCGGTGTGCCGTTTTCCGGCGGCGCTCCGCAAAAGCCCAGCGGATAAATTTGATAAAATACGCTGTCGTATGCCCACATACGCGTCAGCTCCCTCTGTCAAAAGTCCCGTCAGTCCTCTTTTTCTATTGTACTTCTTTTTCAGAAAAAAATCCATCCCGGCAGCGACCCCGAAAATTTCCCCTTTCCGCGCTTTGCTGACACAAATTTACAGTTATATTGAGCGGCGGATGAACCATTATAATGAATGCAAACGCAAACAAAACGAGCGGCGGTCACCGCCGCCAAAAATTAAGGAGTGTATTGATTATGTCCAGCAACAAGTCTGTTATCCCCGAAGCTCGTGAGGGTCTCAACCGTTTCAAGATGGAAGCCGCCAGCGAGGTGGGCGTCAATCTGAAGCAGGGCTACAACGGCGACCTGACCTCCAAGCAGGCCG
>JAAWCO010000011.1 GCA_022793315.1 Clostridiales bacterium
AATTCATTGCAAAGGCTATTATCTTTTATGCCGGATACCTTTCGAGCGAACGCAACACGCTGTATCTGCCCAACATCGTGACCTCGACGCTGAAAAGCATCGTGCGGGAAAGCGACAATCGGACAGGACGGCTGCTGTTCAAAATCGCTGTGGAGCTGGCAATGACCATGAACGTGCTGGCCTCCATGGAGGAAATCGATGACATCGACCTTGCCCGTCTGCGCGGCAACTGCGTGGAGGAAGTCAAACGGATCAACGGTATGCTGTCCTTCGACGACGCGGTGAAGTGGCAATCAGGCGACTGAAAATTTACGGTGGCCTGCAAGCATTCCTGTGCTTTCCATGGAAAGAGATACGCCTTGCGTGTCAGAGTCTCTTGCGAAAAACAAACGCGCCAGCGACTATTTTTTTATTCTCTCTGGACATTACGAAAGCCTTGTGGTAGTGTGTGGCTGAAAGGGAGGCCGGTATGCTCTGCGTAATGCAAAGAATTCGTCTTTCCAAGACGGAGATACAGAAAAACAGCAGAGGCGGAGAGGTGAAAACGGCGAGAGAAATCGTCGGCAAAGCCGTCGAAATCCCCGGCGAAGCCGTCCTTTGCCGGATGCTTTCCCGCCTGCTGAAAGAAGAAAAGGAGAGTGAACAGCATGACAGTAGTTGATAATCTAAAGGCTCGGGGGATGATACCCAAGGCGGTTTTATACGCGCGCTTCTCCTCCGACAACCAACGGGAGGAATCCATCGAGGCCCAGCTCCGAGCCATGAATGAGTACTGCCAGCGCAGCGGCATCGTCGTGATACGGGAGTTCATCGACCGCGCGCGGAGCGCCACCACCGACGACCGCCCCGCCTTTTTGGAGATGATTGCCGCCTCCAAAGAGCAGTCCTTCGATATCGTGCTCGTCCACAAGCTGGATCGGTTCGCGCGCAACCGCTACGATTCCGCCTTCTACCGGCGGGAGCTACGCCGAAACGGCGTGGCGATTCTGAGCGTACTTGAACAGATCGACGACTCGCCGGAGGGGATCATCCTCGAAAGTATGCTGGAGGGCATGAGCGAATATTACTCCAAAAATCTCTCCCGCGAGGTGCGCAAGGGCATGAAAGAGAACGCCCTTAAATGCCAGTTCACCGGCGGGCGGCCTCCCTATGGACTGAAGGTGGACGAGGCTACCCGGAGGCTGATTGTCAACGAGGACGAAGCCCCAGCCATCCGCTTCATCTTTGACAGCGTGAAGAACGGGCTGGGCTACAACCAAATCGTACGGGAATTAAACGCCATGGGCTATCGTACGCGCTTGGGAAAACCTTTCGGAAAGAACAGCCTGTATGAGATTCTGCGCAACGAAAAATACCGGGGTGTGTATGTTTTCAACCGTTCAACAGAGAAGACGGTCGACGGCAAACGGAACAACCATAGCAGCAAGCTGGACGAAGAAATCATCCGCATCGAGGGTGGGATCGAGCCGATCGTGGACGATGAAACCTTCGAGGCAGTGACACGGGTACTCGCCTCCAGACGACGGGAGACCGCCTGCACCGCCAAAGAATCCTACCTGCTGGCCGGAAAAATTTTCTGCGGCGAATGTGGCAGCGCCTACTGCGGGAGCCGGAAGCACAGCGGACGCAGCAAATATCTGTACGTAACCTACCGCTGCGGCGGACGGAATCTCAAGGCGGGCGTGGATTGCCGCAACAAGGACATCCGCCGCGAGGCCATCGAGGACTTTGTCCTGCGGGAGATCGCGCGGGTGATTTTCAGCGAGGAATTCGTACGAAAGGTCACCGAATCCTACAACGACTACCGCGCCAGGCAGGACGGTGACGCGCTGGTGCGGCTGGAGCAGCTGCGAAAGCAGCGGGACAGGCTGGAGAGGGAACTGAACAACCTCGTCGGCGTCGTGGCCAAGACCGGCAGCGAGGCCATTCTGCGGGCGCTGGAGGACACCGAGGGACGCAAGCGGACACTGGACGAGGAAATCATCCGATGCGAGAGCGAGGGTAAACCCGCCGCGATCAGTGAGGAACAAATCCGGCAGGCATACAAGCTGGCGCAGGAGCAATACCTCTCCGGGACGCTCAAGGAAAAGCAGCAGCTTGTGGGCATATACCTCGACAAGGTCGTGGTATACAAGGAGCACGTGGAAGTTTTTCTCCACACGCTCCCTACATATTTACTCAGCAAAACGGTGCAAAAAATCAGCTGCAAACCCCAGAAAATGCTGGAATTTGCGGCTGACGCTGGTGTGAGGCTGTCGCCTCCACCAGAAGTGGACATGAAAAAAGCCGCCCGTAAAAACGCCCTGACGGGCACTTTTGCGGACGGCGCTGGTGGAGGCGAGGGGAGTCGAACCCCTGTCCGAAAATCGATTGCCATGGCTTTCTCCGAGTGCAGTCAGTCGTTTAAGATTCCCCTCATCGGACGCCGGCAGACAGGCTTCCGACTACGGTAGCCGCCAGGTCATGACGGAGGCTGCGGCCCTCCCCCGTTCACGTTCACCGCTCATCGACGCCTTATCCCCGCCCGCGGTACTGCGGGGCAAGACGACGGCCTAATTAGGCCGCGACAGCAACAGTGTTGTTGTTGTTTAATTTATAAAGTACGGCTTTTATAGCGGGTCCGCGCCGCTACTCGCTTACCATGGTTCCCGGTCCCCGTCGAAACCTTTACGCCCCCATGTAAAAAGTGCCCGCTGCCGGGTCCAGTTGATCTATTATAACCAGATTCTTTCCAAATGTCAAATCCCCCGCTCCCCCGTCTCCTCCCAAAGCAGGCGTCTGAGCATATCCTGCGGCTGGTTCAGAAAGCGGCGGGTCAGCAGATAATGCTCGGTCTGTTCATAAGGCGTCAGCGTTATCCCCCGTTCATCAAAGACATAGATTTCCGCCTCCGGGCAGGCCATCAGAATGGGGGAATGAGTGGCAATAATCAGCTGGGAGTTCGCCCGGGCCAGCTGATGCAGGCGGGCCAACAGGGTCAGCTGCCGGGCGGGCGACAGAGCCGCCTCCGGCTCGTCGAGAATATACAGCCCCTCCCCGTTCAGGCGGTGCAGTGCCAGCGAAAGGAAGCTCTCACCATGGGACTGCTCGTGCAGAGATTTCCCGCCGTATACCTCCCGGATGGGCGGCGCAGCCGCCGGCTGCTGATCCAGCTCCTCAATATAGCTGGCGACATTATAAAAGCTTTCCGCCCGCAGGAAAAAGCCGTCCCGCGGCGGAAGCCCCCTGACAAGGCGGAGACTGCGGTGCAGCTCAGAGTGGGAGGGATGGGTGGAAAACCGGAAGTTTCGGGACCCGCCCTCTGCATTGAAGCCAAAGGCCACTGCCACCGCCTCCAGCAGGGTGGATTTTCCCGAACCGTTCTCCCCCACGAAAAAGGTGACAGGACCTCTGAGCTCCAGCCCGCCGTTTTGTCTCAGGCTTCTTACCACGGGCAGCCTGGCCAGATATCCCTCCGGTGCGGCGTCCTCCTCCAGCAGAATCCGGCGGATATAGCGGCGGTCCCGTATCATACAGCACGCTCCCTCCGACAGAAAACCGGTCTCATCCGTTATTCCGCCCGACCGATATCCCGGCGATAGTGTGCGTTTTCAAAGCGGATGTCCCCCACCGCATCATAAGCAGCATCCAGCGCCTTCTCCAGTGTGGCGGCGGTCGCCGTCACCCCGAGCACCCGTCCGCCGCTGGTGAGGAAGCGGCCCTCCTCCTTTTGGGTCCCCGCATGGAAAACGGTGATGCCATCCCTGCCGGTCTGTCCGCCGTCATCCAGTCCTTCAATGGGCAGGCCCTTCTGGTAGGCGCCGGGATACCCGCCGGAGGCCATCACCACACAGGCGCAGGCCTCATCCCGCCATTCGACGGGCTGACGGTCCAGCCGTTCCTCCCGGATCGCCTCCAGAATATCCAGCAGATCGGTTTTCAGCCGGGGCAGCACCACCTGGGTTTCCGGATCACCAAAACGGCAGTTATACTCAATCACGCGGGGCCCCTCCGGCGTCAGCATCAGACCAAAGTACAGACAACCCTGGAAGGGACGGCCCTCCTTCGCCATAGCGTCCACAGTGGGCTGGAAAATGTGCTGCATACACCAGGCGGCCTCCCGTTCCCCATAAAAAGGGTTGGGGCTGACGGTCCCCATGCCGCCGGTATTGGGACCAGCGTTGCCGTCAAAGGCGCGCTTGTGGTCCTGGGAAGAAACCATCGGCTTCACCGTTCGGCCGTCGGTAAAGGCCAGCACCGATACCTCGGGGCCGGTGAGGAATTCCTCCACCACCACCCGGCTGCCCGATGCGCCGAATACCTTGTCCTCCATCAGGGATTTCACCGCCTGACAGGCCTCTTCATAATTGTCGCAGAGCAGCACCCCTTTGCCGAGCGCCAGCCCGTCCGCCTTGATGACGGCGGGATACCGGTTTTTTGCCTTGATGCAGGCAAGCGCCTTTTCCGGCTGGTCGAACACCTCGTACTCCGCTGTCGGAATGCCGTACTGCCGCATCAGATGCTTGGAGAAGACCTTGCTCCCCTCCAGTATGGCCGCGTTTTTGCGCGGACCAAACGCGGGAATTCCCGCCGCCTCCAGCGCATCCACCATCCCCGCCACCAGCGGATCATCGGGCGCGACAAACACCAGCCCCACCCGAAGCTGTCTGGCCAGCGCCACCATTCCCTCAATATCGGTGGCCGCTACGTCGTGACACTGAGCATCGCATGCGATGCCGCCGTTTCCCGGTGCGCAGTGAAGCGCGCCGCAGCGGGGGCTTTCCTTCAGCTTGCGGATAATCGCGTGCTCGCGGCCGCCGCCGCCTACTACCAGTATATCCACTCCTGTAACCGTCCTTTCATCGCCGCCGGGACATGTTACCCGGCTTCACATGATTGATATGCGTTTCCTGTGCATGCGGCAGAAGGGGTCCCCGGCAAAAAGCGAGGCCCTTCCTGCTCAATGATGGAACAGCCGCAGACCGGTAAAGGCCATGGCCATTCCGTATTTGTCACAGGTTTCGATCACATGATCGTCCCGGATAGAGCCGCCCGGCTCGGCGATGTAGCGGACGCCGGACTTATGTGCCCGCTCGATATTGTCCCCAAAGGGGAAAAAGGCGTCGGAGCCCAGCGACACTCCGCTCAGCGTCCGGAGCCATTCCTTTTTCTCCTCTGCCGTCAGCGGTTCGGGCCGGACGGCAAACCGCGTCTGCCACGCGCCGTCTGCCAGCACGTCCTCCCACTCGTCGGAGACATACACGTCGATGGTGTTGTCCCGGTCGGCGCGGCGGATATCCTCCACAAACTGGAGTCCCAGCACCTTCGGATGCTGACGCAGGTACCACACGTCCGCCTTGTTCCCGGCCAGCCGGGTGCAGTGGATGCGGCTCTGCTGTCCCGCACCCACTCCGATCACCTGACCGTCCTTCGCATAACACACCGAATTGGACTGGGTGTATTTGAGGGTGATGAGAGCCAGAAGCAGGTCCCGCTTCGCCTCGCCGGGCAGGTCTTTATTCACCGTCACAAGATTTTCCAGCAGGCTGTTGTCAATTTTCGCCTCATTGCGCCCCTGCTCAAAGGTGACGCCGTACACATCCTTGCGCTCCACCGGCGCGGGGCAGTAACCGGGGGCAATCCGCACCACATTGTAGCGGCCCCCCCGCTTCTTTTTCAGGATTTCCAGCGCCTCATCGGTGTAGCCGGGGGCAATCACACCATCGGACACCTCGCAGGACAGCAGTAGCGCCGTCTCCCGGTCGCAGGTGTCGGACAGCGCCGCCCAGTCGCCGTAGGAGGACATCCGGTCGGCGCCGCGCGCCCGCGCATAGGCGCAGGCCAGAGGCGACAGCTCCCGGCCCTCCACAAAATAAATCCGGCGGAGGGTTTCGGACAGAGGCAGGCCCAGCGCCGCCCCCGCAGGACTGACATGCTTGAAGGAGGCCGCGGCGGGCAAACCGGCGGCTTCCTTCAGCTCCTTCACCAGCTGCCAGCTGTTGAAGGCGTCGAGAAAGTTGATGTATCCGGGACGGCCGTTGAGCACCTCAACCGGAAGCTCCCCCTCCTGCATGAAGATGCGGGAGGGCGTCTGATTGGGATTGCAGCCATATTTGAGAAGCAGCTCGTTTTGCATAACGCTCACGCCTTTCTGTCGGATCAGAATCACATTATCCGTGCTTGTTGACAATACGGCTCTCAAAAGAGCCGTCCTCTCTGTCGATGAAGCGGGTGAACAGCGACACCCGGTTGTCCCCGTCAAGGGCGTCCCACACCGCGGCGGTGAAGGCGTCGATATCCCCGCCGGGCAGCAGCACCTCTGCCGGCTCCCCCTCAAAGGAGGGCAGAGGGTCGCCGTCCTGACGATAGGTGTGGATAAAGTGGCCCCGGCCCGCCGCCGGCGCCTGATACTCAAAGAAATACCGGCGGACAGAGGCCGGATCGCCGTTTGCCGATTTCAGGATGGACAGACGGTAGCGGTCGGCCTGCGGCTCGACCAGGCCGGAAATACGGGGCGTGTAGTTGGGGGCGTCCGGCTCAAAGGTGCGGGTGCGCAGCGCCTCCTCAAAAGACAGACCCTTTTTCATCCCGTCGCGGATGGTGTCGGTCTGATCTCCATTGGTGACGATGGTCATCCCGTCCAGCACCCGCACCGGCGCATAGATAATCAGAGAGGGGTCGGTCATTTTGCTCTCATCAAACGCACAGGTCCGGATACCGTCCCCCTCGGTCTCGAAGACGCGGTTGCGGCTGTTTTCGCTGCGCCCCATAATGAAATAGGCGATCACCAGCCGGCGGCCGTCCCCGCTCTTTCCCAGCAGAATGCCGCGGCCCGGATAGGCGGTGGCGGACAGCTCGTCCTTCATGGGATGAATGGTCATGTCATGTCCTCCTCTGATGCTCATCGGCCTCCCGGATCAGCGCCCGGCGGCCCTCTATCGTAATCCGGCCCTGACAGAACAGCGCGACGGCACGCGGCAGCAGCTCCCACTCCGCCTGCTCCATCACCCGGCGCTGAAGGGTTTCCGGCGTATCGCCGTTCAGCACCTCCACCGCCTTTTGCAAAAGAATCGCGCCTCCGTCGGGAATCTCGTTGACAAAATGGACGGTGGCGCCGGTGACCTTCACCCCGCAGGCCAGGGCGGCCTCGTGCACCTTCAGCCCATAGAAGCCCTTGCCGCAGAAGGAGGGGATCAGGGCCGGATGAATGTTGAGTATCCGGTTGGCGTACCGCGTAACCACCGTCTCGCTCAGAATGCTGAGGTAGCCCGCCAGCACCACCAGCTCCGCCCCGCATTCCTCCAGCGCGGCAAGCAGAGCGCGGTCAAATTCCTCCGGAGAGGCGCAGTCCTTCCGGCACACCACCGTGCCGGGGATTCCGGCCCCTTCCGCCCGCTCCAGCGCATACGCGCCCGGACGGGAGGCAATAACCCGCACAATTTTGCCGCCGGCCAGCTCCCCCCGGCGTTCTGCGTCGATCAGGGCCTGCAAATTGGTCCCGCCGCCGGAAACCAGTACGGCGATTCTCAGCATAGCGTCACGCCCTTTTCTCCTGCCCGGATCTCACCGAGAAGGACGCCCTCTTCCCCGCATTCGGCCAGCACCCGCAGCGCCTCGTCCGCCCGGTCGGCGGCGACGGCGACGCACAGGCCTGTACCCATGTTGAAGGTGTTGAACATATCGTGCTCCGGGATATCCCCTGCCTGACGAATCAGCTCGAAGATGGGAAGCACCGGCACCTGTGCCTTTTCCACCACCGCCTGACAGCCGTCGGGCAGCATACGGGGGATATTCTCATAATATCCGCCGCCGGTGATGTGTGAGATGCCATGGATTCCCACCCGGTCCAGCAGCGTGAGAATCGCTTTGACATAAATCCGGGTGGGGGTCAGCAGCGCCTCACCCAGCGTCCCGCCCAGGTCGGCATAAGAAATCGCCAGCGTTTTTTCCGAAACGCCGAACACCTTGCGGACCAGGGAGAAGCCGTTGGAGTGCACCCCGCTGGACTTTACCCCAATCAGGGCATCGCCGGGACGCACCCGGCTCCCGTCGATCAGACGGTCATAGTCGGCCATCCCCACCGAGAAACCGGCAAGGTCGTATTCCTCCTCCGGATAAAAGCCGGGCATTTCGGCTGTCTCCCCGCCGATGAGCGCACAGCCCGACTGGACGCAGCCCTCCGCCACGCCGGCGACGATGGCCGCGATTTTTTCCGGCACATTTTTGCCGCAGGCGATATAATCGAGGAAAAACAGCGGCTGTGCGCCGGAGCAGGCCACGTCGTTGACGCACATGGCCACACAGTCGATACCCACCGTGTCGTGCTTGTCCATCAGAAAGGCGATTTTCAGCTTGGTACCCACACCGTCGGTGCCCGACACCAGCACGGGCCGCTTCATCCCCTTCAGGTCGGGCTCAAACAGGCCGCCGAAGCCGCCCAGCCCGGACAGCACCCCCGGCACGGCCGTCCGCGCCACATGGGCCTTCATCAGCTCCACTGCCCGGTAACCGGCGGTCACATCCACGCCCGCCGCCGCATAGCTCTCACTTGCGCTTTTCATCGTGATTCCCTCCGTTTGTCCGGCATGCCGCCGCCCGCCGTTCTCCCCGGCCGCAGCGCCGGCAGCGCCACATAGCCGAACGGAAGAGAAAGCGCGCCTCCTCTTCCGTTTCGGTTTATTTTGAAATCTTTTCTTCAAATTTGTCCTTGGGGGTGGCGGCGGGCGGCTCCACCGGATAATGACCGGTAAAACAGCCGTCACAGAAGCCGCAGCCCGCGTTTTTCGCAATTTTCCGCACGCTCTCAAGGCTCAGGTAGCCCAGGCTGTCCGCCCCGTTTTCCTTCGCGATTTCCTCCACCGAGTGGAGGCGGCAGGCGATCAGCTTGTCCTGGCTGTCGATGTCAACGCCGAAATAGCAGGGATATTTGAAGGGGGGGGAGGAAACCAGCATATGCACCTCTTTGGCTCCCGCCTCCCGCAACAGGCGCACGATGCGGGCGCTGGTGGTGCCGCGGACAATGGAATCGTCGATCATGATGACCCGCTTTCCCTCCACCACCGAACGCACCGCGTTGAGCTTGATCTTGACCGCGTCCTCCCGCTGGCCCTGCGTGGGCTGAATAAAGCTGCGGCCCACATAGCGGTTTTTGATAAAGCCCACGCCGTAGGGAATCCCCGACTGACGGGCATAGCCCAGCGCCGCGTCCAGCCCGGAATCGGGCACGCCGATGACCACATCGGCCTGAATCGGATGCTCCAGCGCCAGGAAGGCACCGGCCCGCTGCCGCGCCTCATGGACGCTGGAGCCCTCAATCACGCTGTCGGGCCGGGCAATATAGACGAATTCAAACACGCACAGCCCGCTCGGGCCGCCGCAGTGGGTGTCGATGGAGTGGACGCCCTCCGCGGTCGCCACCACGATTTCCCCCGGCCGGATATCGCGCACAAAGGAGGCTCCCACGCTGTCCAGCGCGCAGCTCTCCGACGCGAATACTACCGCGCCGTCAGCCGTTTCGCCCATACACAGGGGGCGGAAGCCATGCGGGTCGCGGGCGGCAATCAGCTTCCGGGGGGACATGACCACCAGGGAATAGGCCCCCTTCAGCATCGGCATCGCCTGCTCCACCGCCTTTTCAATGGAGCCGGCCTCCAGCCGCGCCCGCGTAATCGCGTGGGCGATGACCTCGGTATCGCTGGTGCCGTGGAAAATGGCCCCCTCCAGCTCATACTGCTGCCGGAGCTCAAAGGAGTTGGTCAGATTGCCGTTGTGGGCCAGCGCCATATTGCCCTTGACATGCCGCACCACCAGCGGCTGGGCATTGCTGACGTTGGCGTTGCCGGTGGTGGAATACCGCACATGGCCAATCGCCATGTGCCCCGGTCCCAGCCGGGCGAGCTCATCGGAGGAAAAAACGTCCGGCACCAGACCGGGGGCCCGGTGGGAGCGGAACACGCCGTCGTCATTGACCGCGATGCCGCAGCTCTCCTGCCCGCGGTGCTGCAGGGCGTACAGGGCGAAATAGGTGGAGGCGGCCACATTGTCGTGGGTCGGATCATAAATGCCGAACACGCCGCATTCCTCGTGAATGGAATCAAACATCGCTACAGATACCAGCCTTTCCCTGTCAAACGTCGGTGATGGAGGCGCCTTATTCGCCCATCAGGCGGCGCATGACCTCCTGATAAGCCTCCGCCTCGCCGCCCATACTGCGGCGGAAACGGTCCTTGTCCAGCTTTTCATGGGTGTGGACATCCCAGAAACGGCAGGTGTCGGGGGAAATTTCATCCGCCAGCACCAGCGTGCCGTCCGCCGTTTTACCGAACTCCAGCTTGAAATCCACCAGCTCGATATCCAGCCGGAGCATAAACGCCTTCAGCAGCTCGTTCACCCGGAAGGCGTAGCCCGCAATGGTATCCAGCTCCTCTCTGGTGGCGAGGCCCAGCGACAGTATGTGATAATCGTTGATCATCGGATCGCCCAGATCATCGTTTTTCAGGCTGTATTCAAGGGAGGGGGTTTTCAGCGCGGTTCCCTCCTCCACACCGAAGCGTTTCGAGAAGGAGCCGGCGGCCAGATTGCGGACAATGACCTCCAGCGGCACGATGGTCACCTTTTTCACCACCGTCTCCCTCTCGGAAAGCTCCTGAACAAAGTGGGTGGGCACGCCGTTTTTCTCCAGCATCTGCATCAGCAGGTTGGACATGCGGTTGTTGACAACCCCCTTGCCCAGAATGGTCCCCTTCTTTTCGCCGTTGAAGGCCGTGGCGTCGTCCTTGTAATCCACGATTACCAGCGTGGGATCGTCGGTGGTATACACCTTCTTCGCCTTGCCCTCATACAGCTGTGCGCCTTTGGTCATAATGGTTTCCTCCTCTGTCGTTTCCGTTGTGTACAGCCGGGCCGCCCGCTGCGGCTTCAGGTGCGTCCCAGGGTATCCTGCAGCAGCCGGTCCTTTTCCATCACCCCGTCGGCCATGTCCTTCTTCATTTTCAGCAGAGCGCCGCGCAGCGTTTCATCGCTGAGGGCCAGCATCTGCGCCGCCAGAATCGCGGCGTTTTCCGCCCCGTCCACCGCTACAGTGGCCACCGGAATGCCGGAGGGCATCTGCACGGTGGACAGCAGGGAATCAAGGCCGTCCATGGTGGAGGACTTCACTGGAATGCCGATTACGGGCAGCACGGTGTGGGCTGCCAGCACCCCGGCCAGGTGGGCGGCCTTGCCCGCCGCTGCGATGATCACGCCAAAGCCGTTGTCCATCGCGGCGGCGGCAAAACGCGCTGCCGCCTCCGGTGTGCGGTGGGCGGACATGACATGGGCCTCTACCGGGATGCCGAAGGATTTCAGCCTCTCAATCGCCCTGCTTACCACCGGGAGGTCACTGTCACTGCCCATGATAACCGCTGCTTTTTTCCTCTGTCTGCTCATCTGCTCACTCATTTATGTCCGCGTTCCTTTCCCGTTATCCGCTGCTTTATCCGTCCCGCTGCGGGCCGAACGGCCGCTTTTCAAAATGAAACAAGGCTGCGGTACCGGCGCACCGCAGCCTATAAGACGGTAATTTTGCCTGCACGGGGGCCGTGATTTTTGCACACTTCCCGACAACTACCCGGAAACCGCATGTCACAGCCCTCCCTGTCGAAACTCCTTTTATTGTAGTGCATTCCAGCGGGGAAAGCAAGGGCGGGTTTTTCCAATCGAAAAATTCGTACGGGTGACAGGCGCCTTCTCCCACTGCTGTGTTTATTTTGTCTATTTTGTGTAAAGACAGCGGCAAAAGGAGGGTCACAGTTCCTCCTCGAGTGCCTGTTTCAGGTATTCGTCCCGTGCGGCTTTGAGCTGCCGGTCTGTAAAGGGGATATACAGACATTCCTAACACCGGCCCTGGATGTCCAGCGTCTGCTCATCCAGATCGCAGTAATCGTCCTTCCAGTACACGCAATAACGGTTGGCACAATACATTTTTATCACCTCGCCGCTATTATAGTAGGTTTTTTGGAAAAGTGGTGAATTTACTACCGTTTGATAGTAAAACTTTTTGCGCTGCTATGATATTGACCTTCTCCTTTGCACTTTTTTGACTATTTTTTCTGACTGCCGCCGGAAGCATTTTTTAATAAAGCTAATTTCTTCTATTTCACATTCTTCTTGCTCCGCAGGCCCGACTTTCTTTATGTAAAGAAAGTCGGGGGAAAGAAACATCCGGGGAAACCTTCCGAAAACGGGTTTCCCCGGAACCCCTTCCCCACCCCGGCCAGGGGCTACGCCCCTGGACCCCGGCTGGTTTGCAGGTGCGTGGCCTGAGCGCCCTAAAATGACCTGCATACGTTCCTGTTTCTCCGCCAGTGGCGGTACGTTGCCAGCATTTTTAGCAGAGTAGAAAATACGATTCAGGAGAACATGCAGAAGGTGTACGAAATAAAGCGCCTGCCTCCTGCGGGCCAAAGGGGCGACCCGCATTTCGCGGCTATAAGCCGCGAAACCGCGCTTTTCCCCTAACTCCTGATTTGTTTTCCCCTGAACCCCGGTTGGTTGCAGGTGTGGGGTTAACGAAAACACTGGATTACCTGTATACGTTTCTGTCCATTATCGGAGATTCTCAAAAGCAATGTGGATTTTGACCAACAGCGTAAAAATATCTGCCCGAAAGGTTTGTCACGGCGCTGGTTGATTATCATACATAGATTGACCACCCAAAAGATAACCGATATACGTTCCTGTGTTGATCGGGGGGATTCTCAAGGGGGGCGCGCTTTATTTCGCCGGTTGTACCTCCTGCGCGCCCCCCTGAGCCGCCTTTTTCCGCCCCTTTTTGGCGGAACAAAAAGGGGCTGCTTCCGCCGCACAGGCGGGAAAAGAGATTCAGCCGCGGATGGCAGAGGAACAAGCAGAGTTCCGGGGAAGCCCGTTTCCGGAAGGTTTCCCCGGACGTGTCTTTCCCCGTTTTGAAAAAACGCCCCACTTTCTTTATACAAAGACAGGCGGGCCTGCGGAGCAGGCAGCGGAAAAGGAAGGCAAGAAAAGCAGAAAAGGGTCTTGCAAAAACAGGCGCTCTCCCTTATATTTTATATAAGGGAGGTATCCCATCACGAATATTTCTACAGATGGAGGGAATGCATATGGAAAATGCGAAGCCGTCCCATAGTGTGACCGGCAAAAAACGGAAAAGAATCGGTAAAAAGGTTGGAAATGTTTTCATCATTATGCTGGCAGCATCCATTGTGGCGGTGGTGGCCCTGTGTGTGGTCATGTTCCGTACCACGATCAACAGAATGCTGAGAGACCGCTGTATTAGCGGAACCAGCATGCTGGCCTATGAGCTCAGCCGTGCGGACGGCACGGAGGATATGAATCAGCTCCTGGATGACCTGAAACGCCAGATGGGCTGTGAATTTACCATTTTTGAGGGTGACACCCGGGCCTATACCACAGTGATCCAAAATGGACAGCGGGCAACAGGCACCAGATTATCCTCTAATTTGAGCAATATCGTCCTTCAGAAGGGGCAATCCTATGTCGGCAAGGCCACGATTCTGAATGAAGAATATCTGTGCTCCTATGTTCCCACAAAAAATGCAAACGGACAGATCGACGGCCTGATCTTTGCCGGCATTTCCAGCACCGATGCCAACCAGCAGACCGTCCTCGCCGTACTTCTGTCTGTTGTGGCGGGCTTCGTCGCTATCCTGATCTGTGTCCTGATTCTGGTCGCCTACCTGAGAAAACAGGTCACCACCCCCCTGACGGAAATCACTCAGGCCGCGAAACGTCTGGAGCAGGGTGATCTGGGACTGGCCAGCGGCGAAATCTTTGCCGTCAGCGTTCGTTCCAACGATGAAGTTGGCGAGCTGGGCCAGATTTTTGAAGCGACCTTCGGCCGTCTGGGAGCGTATATCGGTGAAATATCCAGCGTTCTGGACTCCATCGCTGCCGGCGACCTGACCAACAGCGCCCAGCAGGAGTATGTGGGCGACTTTGTTTCCATCAAGCGTTCTCTGGAAGGGATTGACGCCCGGCTGAATGATACAATTACCCAGATTAAAGAGAGCGCTGAGCAGGTGGCCGCCGGCTCCGAACAGGTATCCAACGGCGCACAGGCGCAGGCGCAGGGCGCTACCGAGCAGGCCAGCTCTGTTCAGGAAATGTCCACCACGATCAGCGAAATTTCCGAAAACGCCAGAAAGACCTCCCAGGCCACCCGGGAAGCCGGTCAGTTTGTGGAGCAGGCCGGCTCTCAGCTGGGCATCTGTGAGGGCTATGTCAAGCAGTTAAACGAGGCCATGAGCAAAATTTCCAACTCTTCTGAAGAGATCAGCAAAATCATCTCCACAATTGAGGACATTGCCTTCCAGACAAACATCCTGGCTCTGAACGCCGCTGTAGAGGCGGCCCGGGCAGGGACCGCCGGCAAGGGCTTTGCGGTGGTAGCCGACGAGGTGCGCAGTCTGGCCAACAAATCCGACGAGGCTGCCAAAGCTACCAAGGAATTGATTGAGCATTCTATCGCCGCTGTTACCGAGGGCGGCGATGTCGTGGGCAAGGTCACTGAATCCCTGAACAAGACCAGCGAAAGCGCCGGCGGTGTCGTCTCCCGGATGTCCATTGTGGTGGAGGCCGTGGAAAGCCAGACCACTGCTATCCATCAGGTCACCGAGGGAATTGATCAGATCTCCGCTGTGGTACAGACCAGCTCCGCCACCAGCGAAGAGAGCGCCGCTGCGAGTGAGGAGCTCTCCTCTCAGGCCAATTTGCTCAAGAGCCTGATCAGCTCCTTCAAGCTGAAGGGGCTGCACCGCCGGTAACTGTCCATTTCTATGGCGATACGGTACATAACATCAGGCCGGGAAACTGCGGTTTCCCGGCCTTTCCTGTACTCAAAAACGGGAATCTCCTCGTGTTAAGGTCCCCTATTTTCCCACTGGCAACGGAAACCGCCTGTCGCAGAAGCGCCACGAAACTGTCACCCAGGCAAAGCAGCTCTTCCTGCAAGGAGGTCAAATGCTTTTTCCCAGAAATGTATCTTCTGTGCCCTATTCGCCGCCTTTTTCCCTTCGTAAAGTGCAAAAGCCTGAACGACTGAAAAGCAAAAAACGATAAAACAATATCTTTTTCTGTATTTTTTATGCATATAATTCTAAAATCATATAAAATACCCATTATCGTGTGTGTAATTTTTACCGGTTTGCTTTTATACTTTATTTATACCCACTATTTGTTCGGAATTACATACAAGTATGAGGTGTTTGCTTTGGGGAAGAAAAAATCGGAAAAGGAAATCACAGAGACCGCCGCTTTCTACCGGCAGGTGCTGGCTGTCAACGTGAAAATCACCCGGAAAAGGCTGAAATTGAAACAGGATAAACTGGCAGAAGGGTGCGGAATCAGCGGAAAATATATTGGCAAGATCGAAGGAGTGGGAGCAAGCGTCGGACTGGATGTCCTCGCCGCTCTGGCCGACGGACTTGGCATCACCGCCAGCGATTTGC
This sequence comes from Clostridiales bacterium, assembly GCA_022793315.1. Classification (GTDB taxonomy): domain Bacteria; phylum Bacillota; class Clostridia; order Oscillospirales; family Acutalibacteraceae; genus Avimonas_A. The sequence goes on from JAAWCO010000011.1 coordinate 15,465, forward strand.
TCGACCCGGAATGGCCGAAGGCGGTCGCTCTTCGCTTTCCCACAGAGGATGAGGAGAAGTAAAACGATACAGGCAGACTCTGTCCGTTGTTTTTACAGGGAACCTCCTGATGGTCTTTTCCTCTTTCCCTGCCGAAGATTGGTATAAAATGATTTCCAATCGGACCATATATAGCCGAAAGCGGGCAAAAATCAGCGTCATCTTTTTATGCCAGCACACATTTGGGAGGTTGTACTTATCTCAGGTGCCTCTCCTTATGACAAAACATAAGGAGAGGAGGGAAATCCCCTGGACGAGAAGAAAATGGAACAGGCCGCTTCATCCCTTCGGCGCCTTCTGGCTGTTAACCTGCGGCGGGCGCGAAAGGCTCAGGGCTTGACACAGGAAGAGCTGGCGGAGCTGAGTCACATGAGCGTCAATCAGATCAGCCATGTGGAAAACGGGGAAGTCAGCCTCGGTCTGGACAAACTGGCCGCGCTGACCCTGGCGCTCGGCAAAAAACCGGGGCAGCTGCTGAGCCCCTGAAATGACCGACGCCTCTCTGCCGAATAACAAAGGATGCCCCCCGGTTATACCGGGGGGCATCCTTCTGCTGATAACGGAGAGAACAGGGAACGGATCAATACATGCCGTCCATGCCGCCTGCGGGGGCCGCCGCCGGAGCCGCAGGCTCCTTCTTATCGGTCACCAGTGATTCGGTGGTCAGGATCATGGCCGCCACCGACGCGGCATTCTGCAGGGCGGAACGGGTCACCTTGGTGGGATCAACGATACCGGCAGAGAACATATCCACATACTCGCCCTTGGCGAAATCGTAGCCGAAGTTCTCCTTGTTGGCAGTGCGGATCTTGTCGATGATGACGCTGCCCTCCATCCCGGCGTTCAGCGCGATCTGACGGACCGGCTCCTCCAGAGCCTTCAGCACAATCTTCATACCGGTACGGATGTCGCCCTCGGCCTGGTCGATCAGCTTCTGCAAATCGCCCGCCGCACTGATCAGCGCCACGCCGCCGCCGGAGACCAGACCCTCTTCAACCGCCGCCTTGGTGGCCGAGAGAGCGTCCTCGATACGGAGCTTCTTTTCCTTCATTTCCACTTCAGTCGCCGCGCCAACCTTGATCACAGCCACACCGCCGGACAGCTTCGCCAGCCGCTCCTGCAGCTTCTCACGGTCGAAGTCGGAGGTGGTGTTCTCGATCTGAGCACGGATCTGAGCGACACGATTGCGGATTTCCTCAGCGGAACCGGCGCCGTCAACGATGATGGTGTTTTCCTTCTGAACCTTGACCTGACGGGCGCGGCCCAGCATGGACATGTCCGCATCCTTCAGATCCAGGCCGATCTCCTCAGAAACCACCTGGCCGCCGGTCAGGATGGCAATATCCTGCAGCATCTCCTTGCGGCGGTCGCCAAAGCCGGGGGCCTTGACTGCCACACAGGTGAAGGTACCGCGCAGCTTGTTGACGATCAGAGTGGACAGCGCCTCGCCCTCCACATCCTCAGCGATGATAACCAGCTTCTTGCCGGCCTGCAGGATGCTCTCCAGCAGGGGCAGGAGGTCCTGAATGTTGGAAATCTTCTTATCGGTGATGAGAAGCAGAGCGTCGTCAATGACCGCC
>JAAWCO010000012.1 GCA_022793315.1 Clostridiales bacterium
ATGACGGTTCTCGTTTATGTAGTCGATAAATGCCTGTCCGTTCTCATACTTGATGGGGCATTCGTCGTACTTTTTGATCTTATCATCCATTTTGCGATTAAAGCGGATTTCCCAATCTTCCTGTGTTTCGGGAGCGGGTATAGAGTGGATTTTGCGAAGAATACGCCCCGCTTCAAGACCAAACACATACTGTTCGGTATCTGAATAGCCCATCATAACCTGCTCAGCATCCTCGCCGTCGATCCAACTCTGGATGGAATAAACGCCGTCCTCACAAGTGCCAAACTCGATCGGCTGACACATAGGCACTCCCAAAGAAGCAACCTGTTTCATCCTGTTAAACTCGGACTGTTTTGTCTCATACTGTGCCATATCCGATACACGCAAAAGGTACCGTGTGCCGTCTTCGTCTGTAACACAGTATTTTTTATCGCCCGACCAGCCTTTGTTTATTGGTTCTTTCGTTACAAAATTCATTTGTTTATCTCCATGTGAATCCTTATCTTCTGTAAATCGGCTTTCAGCAGCACTCATCTGAAAATCACCCTGTCCACCGGACAGACGGCTACACCTCCAGGCTCACCGTACTGCCCCGAAGAGATTTCCTGACCACAATCCTGCGGTCGATCCGGGAGCGAAGCTCCTCCACATGGGAGATAATGCCGACCAGCCGGCGGCAGTCCGCCAGCGTCATAAGCGTTTCAACGGCGCTGTTGAGGCTTTCGCTGTCCAGCGAACCAAAGCCCTCGTCAACAAACAGAATATCGACCGAAACACCGCCCGCCCGGCGCTGCACCACATCGGAAAGCCCCAGTGCAAGGGCAAGGGAGGCCTTGAAGCTCTCCCCGCCGGAAAGAGAGCTGACCGGCCGCGCCTTTCCGGTGAAATGGTCCATGACCCCCAGCTCCAGCCCCCTGTCGGTGAGGGAGCGCTGAAAGTCGTTGCGGACCAGCTCATAGCGTCCGCCCGTCATGCGGTCCAGGCGGCTGTTGGCCTGCCGCAGAATATCGTCAAGATAGGCCGCCTGAACAAAGGCTTCAAAGGAAATTTTTTTGTGGCCTCGCAGCTGGCCGTTGGCGGCATCGGACAGCTCGCGGAGCGCCTGATATTCCCGCGAGATTTCCTCCGCCTCCCGCAGCCGGATTTCCAGCTCACCCAGCGTTTGTTCATTGGCGTCCAGCCGGGACCGGCGGCGGGCCGCCTCCTCCCGCCGGACGGTGGCAGCCTCCTGGGCGGCCTCCGCCTCGGCCTGTCCAGCAGCGATGGCGCGGGCGAGCGCTTCAGGATCAAAGCCGGCCGTTTCCTTTTGCAGCCGCCGCATCTCTGCCTGCTTTTCCGCCGTTTCCGCTACCAGTGCGGTCAGCTGCTCCTGAAGGCGGTCCATCTCCTTTGGAGAGCGCCGGGCTGCCGCCTCGTCCTGCTCGTCCTTAAACCCGGCGGCGGTCAATTCGGCAAGATAGGCTGCCTGCCGCTGCTCCAGAAGGACGCCAGCAGCCTCCTCCTGCTTTTGCAGAGCGGCCCGGCGGGCCTCTCCGCGTTCCAGAGCAAGGCGAGCCTCCTGAAGATGTGTCTCCGCCTCCCGGCGGCGCTCCAGCAGGGACTCCCGCTCCAGCCGGCAGCAATCCCGCTGTTTTTGCGCCGCCTCTTCGCAGGGGATATCCGGCGGAATCTCCGCCTCCGCCTGCTTCAGCGCCTGCTGCGCGGAAGCCACTGCCGCCAGCGCCTCCTCTCGACAGGAAAGGCAGCGGGCCAGCTCCTCCTCTGCGGCTTCCATCCGCTGATCCGCTTCGCCCCCGCCTGTCAGCTGCCAGAGGAGGTCCCTCTGCGCCGTCAGCCGGCCCTCCTCTTCTTCATCCGTCTGGACCTGATGCTCCGCGGCGGCGGCGAGCGTTTCCAGCTGCCCGAGGGAGGGTTCAGCCTCGAGCTCCCCGGCCCGGCGGATAAGCTCCCCCCGTCTGTGTTCCACTGCTGCTTTCCGGCTTCCCGACAGCTGGCTGGCCGTGCTCGTTTGTGCCGCCAGCCGGTCGCGTTCGTCTGAGGCGGCGGCCAGCTGCTCTGCGCTGGGGGCTCCCTCCGCCGGCGAAGCAGGACAGGGATGCGCCGTCGAGCCGCAGACGGGGCAGGGCTCCCCCTCCCGCAGCCCGCCGGCCAGCAGCCCGGCCTGGGCGGCCAGATAATCAGCCTCCATCCGGCTGCAGGCGGCCTGAGCAGCGGTGTATGCGCTCTGTAGCCGGAGAAATGCCTTCTGCTCCTGCTGCAGAGCCGCCTGCTCCTTCTCCAGCTCCTGCGCCAGCTCCCGCAGGGCCTCCAGCTCCTTCAGACGCGCCATGTTCCGCTTCCTTCGGTCGGCGCACTGCAGCAGGGCAGCCTCCGCCCTCTCCTGTTCGGAGAGGGCTCCCTTCATCCGGGCAATTTTCGTCTGAAGGCCGGAGACCTCCGCCTCCCGCTCCCGCAGCGCCGCTTCCGCTGTGTCCAGCTGTCGGTGTGCCAGCTCCCGCCGTTTATAGCGGGGAAGCAGCTGCTCCAGACGGATCAGCATCTCCTGCAGCTCGCCAAGACGCTCCTCCTGCTCCTGCTCCGCCGCGCAGCGTTTCTGCGCCGCCCCCGCTTCCCGCTGCCAAATCGTCTGTTCCTCTGCCAGCCGGCTGCTTTCGGCGGCAATGGCGGCGCACTGCTCCCGTACCTCCGCCAGCCGGACGCGGCCGGCCTCCAGCCCCGCCGCCGCGCGGGCGCGCGTCAGCTCCTGTGCCAGAGCTTCTTTCTCCCCGCGGCGTGCCTGAAGCCTCTCCCACTGCTCCTGTGCCGCATACAGGAGGGTCAGCTTTTCCCTCTTCTCCCGCAGTCCCTGAAGTGCGACAACCGCCCTCTCCCGCCGGCGGTCTGCCTCCTCCCATTTTGTGCGCTGCTCCTCCAGCCAGCGGCGGTCGCCTTCGTTCTGTTCACGCAGAGCCTCGGCGATGTCCTGGGCCCGGCTTGTTTCCCGATCTTCCTCCTGTTGTCTGAGCAAAGCAGAAAGGGTGGAAAGGGAGTCCGGGTTCTCCTCCGCACCGGTATCAGCCTGAACGCGCCGGCAGGCGTCCAGCAGCCGCATCTGAACGACGGAGCGGCCTTCTTCCAGCGCTTTTGCTCTGCCGGCCAGCTCCTGTTGAAAGGAGCGGTAAATCCCGGTGCCGAAGAGGCGGCGGATAATCTCCGAACGTTCGTCGCTTCCAGCCAGCAGCAGGCGTCGGAACTCCCCCTGCGCCAGCAGACAGAGCTGCTTGAACTGCCGGTAGTTGAGCCGCAGAATATCGGTAATTTTGGCCGTGACCTCCTGTAGTCGGGACACAACAGAGCCGTCGGGCAGCCATAGCTCGGCGGCGGCCTGCTGCTGGGTTTCCCCCTGCCCCCGCCGCTTGGGACGGGTATAAGCGGGGCGGCGGGAGACGGTATAGCGTTTGCCCCGGTGGTCGAAAACCAGCGTGACCCGCGTTTCGGCACTGGCGGCGGCAAAATCGCTGCGCAGGCTGTCGCCGCCCCGGGAATCGACGCTGGTTTCCCCATACAGGGCATAGGTAACGCCGTCAAAGAGGGTGGTTTTTCCGGCGCCGGTATCGCCGGTGATCAGAAACAGTCCGCCGTCTCCCAGCCGGGTAAAATCCACTGTGCACTCCCCCGCATAAGGGCCGAAGGCATTCATGGTCAGCGTGACAGGCTTCATCGGCACTCGCCGCCTTTCTTGCCGCGCGGTCAGTCCTGCCGGCGGAGAATGTGAGACATAACCTCTGCCAGAATATCCCGCTGCCGCTCGGTCAGGGGATGGTCGGCGCTGGTTTCATAGAATTCTTCAAACAGCTGAAGCGGGGTTTTGCTGTCGGAGGGGTGATTCCCCTCCGGGGAGTCCGCCTCTCTTCCCGCCCCTTTCCGGGTGAGTTCATATTCCACGTGAAGCAGACGGGGGTAGACAGCGCGCAGCCGTCCGGCGGGATCAGCCTCCCGCTCACCGGTCAGAACCGCCCAGAGATAATTATCCGTTTCGCCGCTGCTTTTTCCGGCCGTCAGCAGCTCCTCCAGCTCCCCCCGGATGCGCCGCAGATCATGAGGGGGCGAAAAGGGGACCAGCTCAATATCCTCCACGCCTCCCGCTCCCAGTGTCACCAGCGGAAAGCTCTTCTGATGGCGCACCTCCGACAGGGAATATTTCAGCGGCGAGCCGGCATAACGCACCGTATCGCGGCCCACCCGCTGCGGACGATGAAGATGACCCAACGCCACATAGTCGTAGCCGTCAAAGCAGGAAACATCCACCGCCTCCACCCCGCCTGCCTGCGGCAGATCGGAATCACACGTTTCCGGCGTCCGTCCGCCCGCGCACACAAACTGATGGGCCAGCAGCACCTGACGAATCCCCTGTTCGGGGGGACGGAGAGAGAGGACGGCGGCCACTGCCTGCTGCGTGGTGGAGAGCTCGGGCGTCTCTTCCCGGACAGAGCGCCCCGTCTCCGGCGAAAGAAGCGCCCGCACCGCCGCCGGCCGCACAAAGGGCAGCAGGGTGAAATCCACCGGCCCGAAGGAGTCCTCCAGCCGGACACGGGACAGGGGGCTTTCACAGCGACCGGCAATATGCACCCCGCTCCGCCTGAACAGGCGGCTGCCGAAGGACAGCCGCTCCGGTGAATCGTGGTTTCCCGTAATCGCCAGCACGGGAATGTTCCGGTCGGACAGCGCGCTCAAAAAGCGGTCAAACAGCTCCACCGCCTCCGCCGGGGGGATCGTCCGGTCGTATAAATCGCCGGAGAGGAGTACGGCGTTTACCTCATACGCGGCGGCATAATCGCACACGTCTTTCAGAACGGCGGCCTGGTCCTCCAGCAGAGGGGCTTCCAGCAGCGCTTTGCCCAGATGGAGGTCGGCCAGATGCAGCAGCTTCATGAAGGACTCCTTCTCAGTCGGAAAGGGACCGGCGATTTGCCGCGGCCCTTTCGCCGTATATGGATGGGGGGCGGAGACAGAAACGCGGGCGGGGCGGCCAGCCTGTCAGGGGGACGGCGGGTACTCCCCGTCTGTCAGGGTGCGCAGGCGCGCCGCCGCACGGTAGGCACGAGCCAGGAAGGCAGGCGCGTCGAGAGCGGACTCATATACCTGCGCCTGTGCCTCCAGACACAGCGGACCGGTATACCCGCTCTCCCTCAGCATCCTCATAACCGCCGCCCAGTCTCCGCTACCGTCAAAGGGCAGCAGATGCTGATCGCTGCCGCCGTCGTTGTCGTGAAGATGGAGAGCCAGCAGACGGCGGCGGAAGCGGCCGGGCAGGAGCAGCGGCCGGGGGCTTGAAAAGGCGTGGCCGCTGTCGTAGCACAGGCCGGCATGCTCTTCCGGAAAGCGGTCCAGCACCTCCTCGAGATGCCAGGGGTATCGCAGATTTTCAAACGCCAGCCGAACGCCGCAGCGCCGGGCGGCTTCCACCGCTGTTTGCAGCCGGCTCAGACCAATGGAGGAAAGGGGCGGGGCGGCGGCTCCATCGGTCAGATGAAAAACCAGCGTATCCACTCCGACGCCAGCGCATTCGGTCAGCGCGGCGAGCAGGCGGGAAAGCCGCTCCTCCCCCTCCCCGCCGGAGAGCCAGAGCGCGTTGCAGCTGTCGTCGGGAAAATGAGCGCTGGCGACAGACAGACCCAGCCGCCGGGCCTCCTCCGCCTGCTTCCATGGCGCGGGGGCGCTCCCGTATCGGCCCCACCACAGCATCACGGCGTCAAAGCCGGCGGCGCGGATCAGAGACAGGGACCGTTCGGGTGGAAGCTCATAGCCGAACCAGAGATAAAGTCCCAACGGACGCATGGTGTTTCCTCCCCTTGATTGCGATTGACAGGGAGATATCTCTGCCTGCCCCCAAAAGCCTTCCCGGAACCGGCCGGTCAGGAAAAGGTCCGACTGTCCGACCGCCGGCAGGCGTGTTTATTTCTGTCAATCGTTTCTGCTTATTATAGAAGAAATTTAATAAAATCTCAAATAGACATTCTCCAGAGGGCTTGTTATAATGAAAATAAAAGCCGCCTGTTCAACGGCCGGCTGATCGAAGGGTATGAGAGGTATTGATGAAACGGATGGGGAAAATAACCGGGGTGCTGCTGGCCGTTGCTCTGGCCGTTCTGTGCTGCCCGCTGTCCGGCTGCCATCGGGATACGCCGGCGGATAAATCCTTCCGTTTTCGTCTGCCCGCTGATCCGCAGCAGCTGGATCCCCAGGTGTCCACCGACCGTTCCTCCATGACGGTGACCGCCGCGCTGTTTGAAGGCCTGACCCGTCTGGACAACGAGGGGCGCGCTGTTCCCGCCGCCGCCGACTGGACGGTGTCGGCAGACGGCCTTATCTACACCTTTACTTTAAAGGAATCCCTGTGGAGCAATGGGGAGCCGGTAACCGCGGCGGACTTCGCCTTTGGTATCCGCCGGGCGGTGCAGCCCTCCACCCGTTCCACCCTTGCCGTACAGCTCTACGATATCGCGGGGGCGGAGGAGGTCAACGCCGGCGCAGCAGATCTGTCGGCGCTTCAGGTGGAGGCGCGCGACGAACGCACGCTGGTGATCACCTTAAAGGAACCCAACGCCTCCTTTCCCGAAAAGGCGGCGGCGACCCCCTTCCTCCCCTGCAACGAGGCGATTTTCGAGTCCACCGGCGGCCGGTACGGGATGGAAAAGGAATATGTGTTGTGTAACGGCCCCTTTTATCTCAAGCGATGGAGCCACGGCGAATACCTGGTGATTGAAAGGCAGGAAGGCTATCACGACCGCGAAAGCATCCTTCCCGCTGCGGTCCGGTACGTCGTTGGGGCGGAAAGCGATCCTCTGACCGCTCTCTCGGAGGGAAATCTGGATGCCGCCGAACTGCCGCCGGAGCTGGCAGACGCCGCACGGCAGGAAAAGCTGCAGCTGATTCCTCTTCAGGACACTATCCGCTATCTCTTTTTCAACAATGGGGAAAAGGCCCTTGCGCAGACCGCTGTCCGTCAGGCCCTGTGCGGTGCGCTGGAGTGGGGGTCCCTGCGCGGTCTTGCCGTCGAAGGCGGCCTGACTCCGGCGGAGGGCTTTGCCGCGCCAGAAGCTGTTATCGCGGGTGCTCAGACCTACCGAACCGCTGATAATGCCTGCCTGTACGCCTCTGACAGCGGGGCGCGGGGCCGGCTGGCCGGGGGCCTGTCCGCCGCCGGACTCACCGCCATGCCCTCCCTGACGGTGCTGTGTGCCGACGACGAGTTCAGCCAGAATGTCACCCGGTATATTCTTCAGTCCTGGCAGCGGAACCTGTCCCTGTATTTCACCATGAAACCGCTGCCAGAGGCAGAGCTGGAGGCGAGGGTACGGGTGGGCAACTATCAAATCGCGCTCTGCCCCTCTCAGGCGGGCGGTCTGACCGCGCTGGAGGCCTTTGGGGAATTTCATTCCGCATCCTCCTCCAATCTGGCGCGCTTTTCCGACCCGGACTATGACGCCCTGTATACAGCTGCCCGTACCGGCAGTGTGACGCGGGAAACACTGGAGGCGCTGGAGCAAAAGCTGATGGAGCTGTGTCCCTCTGTTCCCCTGTATTTCCAGACCCGGTATTTCGCCCTGCCGGAAAGGGTCAGCGGGATGGTGATCCATCCCTTCGGCGGCGGCAGCTTTGGATCGGAGATTGACTTCCGCGCAGCGGGTAAGCGGGATTAGGCAGACAGGACAGGGTGTGAAGGGGGAAGGCTATTGATGGAACAGCTACAGCCAGGTAATGTGAACGTTCGTACGCTCAGTCCGCTGGCTCTGGCCTTTGTCGGCGACGGTGTTTATGAGCTGATGGTGCGGGAACGGCTGGTCACTGAGGCAAACCGCCCCTCCGGCGTATTACATAAGCAGGCGGTGACGATGGTACGGGCCGAGGCGCAGTCCGCCGCCATGGAGCGGCTTCTGCCCCTTTTGAATGAGGAGGAAAGCGCCGTTTACCGCCGGGGACGAAACGCTCACACCGCCCGCACCGGCAGCGATTACCACCGGGCCACCGGTCTGGAGGCCCTGTTTGGCTATCTGTATCTCTCCGGCCGGGTCGAACGGGTGAGAGAGCTGTTCGCCGTGGCTGTCGGCGGCACTTGAACGGGTCCCCTGCTGCCGGCATCCTTTATGCCGGGAGAGACCAGCCGACCGACCGTAAAACAGCAGATGCTTTTTCAGAGAACCGCCGCGCCCCCCTCTCCATTATAGAAGAGGAGGGCGCTGGTTTTATATAAAAGAACAACCGGCTCTTTGCCGAAGTGGATAAAAAAGATTCCCGGCCGCGGAACCGCCGGGGCGGCAGAAATAAAAGCCTGTCGCGTTAAATAAAAAGCCTCTTTTCGGAAAAGTGTTCCCAAAACGGTACATCGCATTCCGCAGGAGCTTTTAGGACATTCGGACTTTATCAGTCTGTCCGTAGCCAAAATGCCGGACGGATACAGCAGTCTGTTTCTTCTACGCCCTGCGCCGCCCGTTCAATATATCCATCAAAATTAACACAGGATATAAAATCATATTTTCCTTCCTCTTTGTCCAGAAAGTCTCCATAGTATCGCAGCCACCAAGTGCCTTTATTCCTATCTTCGCTGTCGTCGTCAAGAAACCATGCCCCTTGCGCTCGTGCATAGTCAGTCGTCACGGCCCCTCGCTCTTCATAATCAACATAATCTTCCACATCGTCATCAAATAATTCTTCTACTTCGTCAGTACTTAACAGAAAAATATAATCCTGCGTATTTCCTGCTGGATTTTTCACAGTGGAAAGAAGAATTTTTTCTCGTTCTTCTGCCGAAAAAGCCGACATAAAAAATTCGTGATTTAGCCAATTTCTCAAAGCGCAGTCTTGCCATGTTACATTTTTAGAAAAATCGTGATAAGATTTGCAATCCAACAAATACCTGCTGATA
>JAAWCO010000013.1 GCA_022793315.1 Clostridiales bacterium
AATTCCGAAGGGATTTTCAGGAGCGCCGCCGGGAAGCGCTCATATAGAAGAAGGGTTAGGCGGCGCTTTGTTTCCTGTTGAAAAATTTCCCTTCCCACCCTGATGACAGAGGCAGACGTATCCGCTTCATTTTGGCTTGCACTGCGCGGCCCGGGACCTTTTAGTCAGAAAACTTTTTCAGGAAGCGATGAACGACGGCCAGGTGGCCTTTGAGCGGTTCATCCACCTGGACAGCACAAAAAGAGGAGAGCTCTGTATGGCTCAGCGTATTTTGATCATTGAGGACGAACAACCAATTGCCGAGCTGCTGGAATATGCTCTGAAGCAGGAGGGATATGAAACCGGAATCGCGCTGACCGGCGGCGACGGCATCCGGCTAGCGGAGACGGAGCGACCGGATATGGTGCTGATCGACTGGATGCTGCCGGATTGCAGTGGTATTGATTTATGCCGAATGTTCACTCGCAAGTACCGCATGCCTATTCTGATGCTGACTGCACGATCCCGCACCGACGACAAGGTACAGGGTCTGGAGGCAGGGGCCGATGATTATATCACCAAACCCTTTGAAATGCGGGAGGTCCTGATGCGGATTAAGGCGGTTCTTCGCCGTGTGGAGCGATGCTCCGGGCAGGAAAAGCCGCTGTCTCTGCCAGGGGGGCTCTGTATCCGGCCACAGGAGATGAGCGTCACTCTGAACGGTCGGCCGGTTGAGCTGACCCCACGGGAATTTGAGCTTCTGCTGTATCTGCTGCACCGCCCGGGGCGGGTACTGACCCGTGCCATGCTGCTGGAGGAGCTCTGGGGCTATGAATACGCTGGCGATTCCCGGACAGTGGACACACATATTCAGCGACTGCGGAAAAAGCTGGGAAGTACAGTGAACATTGAGACAGTTTTCGGTGTGGGATACAAATATGTGCCGTAAAGAAAAGAAGAGGGTCTTTGTGGGCATTCAGCTCCGGCTGATGCTTGGTCTGCTGTCGGTCTTTGCCGTCAGTCTGGCGGTTGTCAATGTTCTCGTTGCGGGGCAGATTGAGCGCAGCTATGAGGAGCAGATCGCGGGCGATTTGCAGGAGCTGAGGGCCAGCGCGGCGATCTATACCCGCCAGCTGCTGGTGTCCGGCGGCCTCAATAACGAGGAGGAAGGTTTTCAGGATACCGCACCGGATATTCTGGGTGAGCTTCTTTCCCTGGGATATGAAAGGGTTGCTGCCTATACCACCGGCGGCAGACTGATCGACCGAACGCGTGACGATCTGTTTGACGGAGGAATAGGGAACGACCTGGAGAGTGCGATGAACGGAAGGACAGCCTTTACCTTGATTCGTCAAAGCGGAAGGCGTCTCATCGCGCAGTTTTCCTGTCGGATGGACATTGAGGGAAAAACGGTGGGTATCCTGCGCTTTGAACTGGATTATTCTGCCCGCCGGCAGCAGGGAGAGCTGCTGAGCCGTCTGGTTTTTATGGTGACGCTGAGCGTTTTTATCATCACCTTCCTGGCGGTGGAGATCATGGCCCGCCGCGTCACCAGTCCGGTGCTGATGCTGGCCAGACATACCACAAGGGTGGCCGATGCCTCAGAGGAGGTGCCCCTGCTTCCCGAAGAGCTCCGGCGGCTGGAGGGACGGCAGGATGAGATCGGTCGGCTGGCGGTCAACTATGGCCATATGCTGGAGACCATTCGGGAACAGATGGCCCGTATCCGCCGCGACCGCGACCGGATTCGGCAGCTGTATCAGGAGAAGCAGGCTCTCTTTAACAATGTGACCCATGAGCTGAAGACTCCGTTGACCACCATCCAGGGCTATGCTGATCTGCTGGAACAGAACGGCGGCAGGGATCCGGTCCTGTTTCAAAAGGGAATCCGGCATATCGGAACGGAAAGCCGACGTCTGCATGAGATGGTGGTGCAGCTGCTGGAGATGGCTGACCGGACAGAGCAGCCGCCGGCTGACCGGGTGGAGCTTGCCTCGCTGGTGCGCGGAGTGGTGGAGGCGATGGAGCCGAAAGCGCGCCGGTACGACAATCGCCTTTCTGTGCAGGTGGAGGATGGGCTGTCGGTAAAGGGTTACGCCGGCCGCCTGTGGGAGCTGACGATCAATCTGTTGGATAATGCAGTAAAATATGGCGACCCGGGCGGGACGATTGAGATACGGCTGCTGGCAGAGGGGGAGTGCGCCCTTTTGAAAATTGCCAACCGCGGGCTGGGACTGACCTGCGAACAGCGGGAGAAAATTTTTGATCCCTTTTATCAGGCGGACAAGACAGTGTCACGTGAGCCGGGTAGCGCCGGGCTGGGGCTGCCTATCTGTCAGAAAATTGCGGAGGAGCATGGGGGAAGCATCACCGTGGAAAGTACGCCGGGGGCGGTGACGGAGTTCACGGTTACTCTTCCGCTCTGGAAAGAGGCGGCGGACCCGGGAACGACCTCCGCCTGTAGCAGGGACGCGAAAGGAGAGACACGGTCATGAAATTCCGAACGGCAGCCCTGATGATGGCGGCAGGGCTTGTCCTGGCCGCTCTGCTCCCAATCTCCCGCTTCTGGCCGCAGGAGCCCAAAACGGTGGTTCTGGACGCTCCGGAGGAACCCACTGGTTCGGAGGGACCGGGTGTCCTTCAATATCAGACCAAAAAAATATACCATCAGGACCCGGAGAATCTGCCCTTTCCTCTCACCCCGGCTGCTGCCTGGACTCCTACCGGGGATAACCGACTGGTGCGGGCTGTCCGTGCAGAGGACGGCGGGCTTCAGTTTCGCGCGGTGGATTATCGCTACGGTTTTTTTGAAACGGTGCGGCGCTTTGCCCGCGGGACAGTCACTGCCTGTTCTCTGGCGCCGGGGGGAGGTCGGGCCGTGCTGGAGCTTCAGGGGGAGGAAAGCCGCGGCCTGTATCTCGCCTCATTGTCGTCCGCAGAGGATGAGGAACCGCTTCAGCCTTTGAAATATCAGGGGATGGGAGACCTCTCCAGCGCTTTCTGGTCGCCCGACGGCCGCTATTTTGCCTTTGTTACCTGGCGTCTGACCGAGGAGGAGCTGAAGCCTGACAGCTATTACGAGCCGTGGGATTACGGCACGCTGACGCTGGTCGATACACAGTATCCGGAGCCCTCTTTTACCCGGGACATTGACGTACCACGAGGAACCTATCAGGGCGTGCTGTCCAATGATGGGAACTACCTGCTGATGACCGGCACCGGACAGGTGACAGGAGAGGACAATGCCTATCTCTGGAATACACGGGAGAGGCTTCTGCTTGTGGAACGGGGCCGGGAAGAGAACAGCAGTCTGGTGTTCTTTGATTCCCCGGTCCGGTCGGTGGTGTATACCGAGAGGGATGGGGTGCCCACCTTTCTTTATACCACTCCGCAGATGATCGGGCAGGTGACAATCAGGAACGGTCTGCTGAAGGCGGGCAAGCTGCAATCGCTGGCGCGTCCCGATTCTCTGGCAGTCACAGCTGATGGAACAGCGGTTGCCTATTCCAAGGAGGCCGCCGGCGGCGCCGATATCTATCTTGCCCGGCTGTCCGAGAAGGGGCTGTCCGAAGGGACTCTTCTCTATAAAAATGCGGAGGCTGGCATGACGCTTTGCTTCGGTTCTCATGACCGGTGCCTGCTGGCCGAGGTCCTTTCGGCACGGCTCACCAGATCGGACGGTGCAGAGAAGGAAGGAGAAGGGACAGAGATACTGCCCGCCACATGGACCTCTGCGACTCTGGTGATAGAGCTTCGCTGATCCGCGGTGAATAACGAAGCAGCCCGGCACGAAAGTGCCGGGCTGCTTCACCAGGGAAAATCAGACGGGAAGGTATCTGGTGGACAAAAAGCAGATCTTCCAAGCGGCCGGTATGGTCGGGTGAGGGCCCTTGTCGGTCAGGTTAGGATAACTCCTGCTGCGGGCGATCTGCAGCAGCCGTCCACTTCTTGTCCCACTGTGAAGGATGTCATAAGCCGTGTGGTAAATTGCCTTATCCTATCGGTCGCAGAGCTGAGCAAGGTTCTTTTCTCAACCTTTGCCCTCCATTATTTTTCTGAGAAAAGAGGGGGGAAGACCCCCAAAAAAGGGCAGGATGCCGGCGAAAGGGAGGGGCGGGCGACCGCGCTATTCCTCTGGTTGTCCGGCGCCGCGGATGAGGAAGGTACCAAAGAAGAGTGCCGCCGCGATCAGAACAATCATGGGGCCGGCCGCCGCGGCATGAAAATAGGAGAGAAGCAGGCCGAGAATGCCGGAAAACAGACCGAAAATCAACGACAGCAGATGATAGGAACGCATGCTTCCCGCCGCGTTGCGCGCGGCGGCGGCAGGAAGAATCAGCATGGCGTTGATGATCAGCAGGCCCACCCAGCGGATGGCCAGCATGACGACTGCGGCGATCAGGACCACAAACAGATTGTCAAGCGCGCGAACCCGCACACCCCTTGTCCGCGCCAGCGCGGGGCTGATGCTGACCGCATGCAGCCGGTTGAACAGCAGCACCCACAGCACAACAAAAACAGCGAGCGTACCACCCAGAACCGCCAGCTGGCGGTTGGAGATACTCAGAATATCGCCGATCAGCAGGCTTTGATAACGGGAGAAGCCGCCGCCGCGGGACAGCAGCACCAATCCCAGCGCCACCCCGCAGGAGGAGAAGACGCCGATCACGGTATCGGTGGAGGAAAGATGCGAATGACGGATACGGTTCAGAGCCAGGGCAAAGAGCACAGCAAACACCAGCATCACCGGCTGCTGGTCGGACAGTCCCAGCAGGACGCCAATCCCCACGCCGGTCAGGGCGGAGTGCCCTAATGCGTCAGAAAAAAAGGCCATGCCGTTATTTACCACCATGGTGCCCAGGAGGGAAAACAGCGGCATAATCAGCAGGACGGCGAGAAACGCCCGCCGCATGAAGTCATATTGCCACCAGTCGAACAGGATGTCAAGCATATGGAAATTCTCCCTTCTCCCGGCCGAAGCAGCGGGCAAACGCCTCACTAGCAAAAACGCGGTCGGGCGGTCCGGCCATCTCCAGCGTCCGATCCAGCAAAATCACCTGGTCGGCACAGCGGCGGACATAGTCAAGATCGTGGGAAACCAGCAGAATCACCATATCGTCGGTGAGCTTCAGGCGGCCAAGAAGATCGTAAAACAGGGACAGTCCCGCCTGATCCACCCCCGATACCGGCTCATCCAGTATCAGCACGTCGGGGCGGGGGAGGGTGGCGGCTGCCAGCAGAACCCGCTGGAGCTCCCCCCCTGACAGACCGCCCAGCGGACGATCCAGCAAACCGGCTGCGTTGAAGCGGGCCAGGTGAGTATAGATCCGCTCCCGGTCCCGACGGCGGCGGGGAAGAAAGGCAGGCCATCGGGAGGTGAGAGAGAGCACCATATCGTAAACCGTGGCGGGGGAGCCCGGGTCCAGCGTCAGAGCTTGAGGCACATAACCCATCCGCAGCTGAGGAACCTTTTTGCCGTCGTGGCCGCTGAATTCAATACATCCCGTATGGGGAAGCTCACCGAGAATCGCCCGCAGCAGGGTGGATTTCCCCGCCCCGTTCCGGCCGATGACGGCGGTCAGTCCCCCGCAGTGAATGTGGAGGCTGACATGCTCCAGAATGCTGTTTCCGCCCCGAATCACCGACAGGTCGGTGATCTGGAGACAGTGCAGTCCCCGATGGTTTTGCGCGGCATCCATGCTCAATCGTCCTCCCCCGATATCAGCCCTTTCAGGGCGTTCAGATTGCGCTGCATGGCGGCCAGCCAGGCGTCCGCCTGCGCCGGTCCCGTCACCGCAGTGTCCAGTACCAGGGTTCGGCTCTCCGCCGCTCCGGCGCCGATATATTCATACTCCACCGGATATTGTCCATCATACAGCAGAAGAATCCGGCCCGCCTGCGCGGCAGCCTGCTGGGCCTGCGCGGCATCGGCGGCGGCCAGCCCCGACTCCTCTCCCAGGGCCAGGGCGGCCACCGCATGGAGTCCCAGCTCCTCTGCCAGATAGGCCACCGAGTCGTGAAAGGTGACACAATCGGCGAAGCCCAGTCCCCCGGCAGCCTGCCGGAGCGCTTCCCCGGCGGCGGCGATCTGTTCCAGATAGCGTTCGGCGTTGTCCCGATAGGCGGCGGCGTGTTCCGGGTCGGCGGCGCACAGCCCCTCCCGCAGGTTTTCCACCTGCCGGGCATAGCGGGCAGGGCTGACCCAGAGGTGTTCATTATAAAAAGCGGTGTGATCCTCCGCTTCCTCCTGACCGTGGTCATGGCTGTGGCCGGTTCCGCTCTCCAGCAGGGGGATGTTCTCCGAGGCATCCACCACTGTCAGCGCGGGGAATTGATGCAGAGCGGCGGTTAAAAAGCTCTCTGCCCCTGCACCGTTCATTAACAGCAGGTCGGCGCGCCGCAGCGTGATCATGTCACCGGGGGAGAGCTGATAGTCATGGAGGCAGCCGGTTCGTTCCGGAACCAGGTTGACCACCGTCACGCCGTCGATTCCGCTGGCGATGTTCAGGGCAGCGATATAAACCGGATAAAACGAAGCGACGACATGGAAGTCATTGGAGTCTGCCTGCCGGACCGTGGGAAGACGGCCGGTCAGTACCGTAATCAGCGCCGAAGCTGCCGTGATCGCCGCCATCAGCAGGGCCACTGCCCCCATTCGCCGTTTATCCATGATACCCTCTTTTCCTGAAGTGATGGATGCCTGCCGTCAGGGCTTGTCCCGCTGCAGCCAAGTATTTTTCCCTTATCAACCGATGGTAACACTCGAGGGGAACTCTGTCAAGAGCGGGCAGGTTATCCCTTATGGATAACTGCCCGGCAGACGAGAGGCTATTCCTCCTCTATTTTCTGTCTGGTTTTCTTTTTATGCTCAGTAGTTTGATGAAATCATCAAACAAAGAAGTGTCTGTCGGCTCAAACATCATCCATTTCCCATCGTGATAGGTTCGAGCTTGATCATAAACTCTTTGAACTTCCTCCCCGTAATTTTCTCTGTCTTTTTCAAATTTTAAGCGTTCCTCTTTTCCTAAAATAATCATAAATCCTATACCGTTTTCTCTTGCATACAGAGCGCATAGAGTTTTACCACTCCGACGGTATTTATATTCATATGTCCATGCTTTACCACCTTTGCCCCACAAACAATCCATGTCATATTTTTCATCAATTAAAGCACATAATTGATTCCATATCTCATATAAAGATTTTCCAACTAAAGCCGTCATTTGTTCTGCGTCAGGGATGATATCCAGCATGATATTCTCCTCTTTAACTTCCAAAATTTTTTTACTGCGGCATATCCCAGGACGGATCATGCTATGAGATGGATCCATCCGATGATCCTTATCATAACATACGGCCCTTCAAGATTCAAAAACCTTGTGCCTGCCCAAATGACAGCGCCTGTTCCAGATACCACTAAACTGAGCGGCCAAAGACCATTTGTTGTTTTTACACCCGTTATCCTTCCGGCTGCGTCGTTTTGATGATCGTCAGCACGCCGCCGGGGCGGACGGACGGCCAAACGGGGACGTCTCCTCCCGCCGGACGGTACTCCGGCGAGGGAAACAGCTTCTCTCAAAAGGGAATTTTTCATCCTTTCTGCGCCGGAGCCTTGAAGCCGACGGCCCTGCCGTGTATAGTATAGTCGATGCGCCTGAAAGGGGCAGCCGGCGACAGAAGGGTCATTCCGGTACAGCTCTTTTCAGGCGTCGGATACGGCTCCGGCGGCCGGGAAACAGCGCTGAGAAAGCGAAAATACGGCGGCCCCCCGGTCTGATCAGATGGGGCGGGCCCGCGCAGGGGAAGGGGGCCGAAGACATGACCGGAAAGAGGGGCGGCATATGGCTTGCCGCTGTGGGGATGTGTCTGATGCTGGCCGGTTGTTCACAGGAGAAGACCACCGCCCGCACCGGCTTTTATCTGGATACAGTGGTGGAGCTCACGATATACGGCGGGGAGCCGGAAACCGCGGATAAGGCGATGGAGCTGATTGCCCATTACGACCGCCTGTTCAGCCCGGAAGGGGAGGAGAGCGATATCGTCCGGATGAACCAGGCCAGCGGACAGCCGGTGACGGTGGACGCGGATACCGCCAGCCTGCTTCAACTGGCCTGCCGCTGCGCAGAAAGAACTGGCGGGGCCTTTGACCCCACCATCGGACCGGCTGCCGCTCTCTGGGACTTTCAGCGGGAGCCGCCTGTCGTGCCTGAGGAGGAGGCACTGAGCCGTGCGGCCGCTCTGACCGACTGGAGAAGTGTGAGCGTCGATGGATGCCGCGTAACGCTGACAGGAGAGGGACGGGCGGTCAATCTGGGGGGCGTGGCCAAGGGATACATCGCCGACAGGGTGAGAGACTATCTGGCGGAGCAGGGAGTGGAGCGCGCC
>JAAWCO010000014.1 GCA_022793315.1 Clostridiales bacterium
GGTGGTCGGTTTATAAAACTTGGTTGCCATTCCGATTCACTCTCCTAATTTTTTGGCTTTGCAGGAGGGCCTCCGTCATACGGCGGGACACCGCCTCGCCGGAAACCGTTCCTATACGTTGCCTTACCCGGCCCCGTTTTTAGAACATGCCATCGAAGAACTCAATGGTCTTGGAGTCGGGAGTCAGGGTGATAATGGCCTTTTTCCAGTCGGAGGTATAGCCCTCGCTGCGGCCCTGACGGCGCAGCGTACCCTTCATGCTGATGGTGTTTACTTTGGCGACCTTGACACCGAAAACCTCTTCTGCCGCCTTGGCAATTTCAATCTTATTGGCGCCCCTGGCCACACGGAAGGTGTACTTCTTTTCGGCGAGAGCCTGCACCGACTTCTCGGTAATGACCGGAGCCAGAATAATGTCGCGAGCGTTCATTATTTGTACACCTCCTCAATCTGGGCGACGGCTCCTCTGACGACAATAAACTTGTCGGCGTTCAGCACGTCGTAGGTATTCAGCGTATTCACCAGCGCGGTACGCACACCGGGAATGTTGCGGGCGGACTTGACCGCCACGTCGTTTTTCTCCGGCAGCACGAGCAGAACCTTTCGGTCGGCGCCCAGCGCCGCCAGCATGGAGGCCACTGTTTTGGTCTTGATCTCCTCCAGCTTAAGCTCATCCAACACAATCAGGTCACCGGTAGCCACCTTATCGGAAAAGGCGGATTTGAGCGCGAGACGGCGCATCTTCTTCGGGATGGCGTAACGGTAGCTGCGGGGCTTGGGGCCAAAGGCAATACCGCCGTGCGTCCACTGGGGGGCACGGGTCGAGCCCTGACGGGCGTGGCCGGTGCCCTTCTGCCGCCACGGCTTCTTGCCGCCGCCTCTCACCTCCGCGCGGGTAAGGGTGGACTGGGTGCCCTGACGCTGGTTCGCCAGGTAATTGACAACGGCGCTGTACATGACCGCCTTGTTGGGCTCAATGCCGAAAACGGCGTCGCTGAGCTCCAGCTTGCCGGTCTCTTTGCCGGCCATATCATATACGGATACTGTAGGCATGTTATTTCCTCCTTCCCTTACGCCCTTTTAACGGATTCGGAGAGTGTCACCACACTGCCGCGAGGGCCGGGAACCGCGCCCTTGACCGCGATAAGGTTGTTCTCCACATCCACCTTGACGATGGTGAGATTCTGAACGGTGACGCGCTCTGCGCCCAGATGTCCGGCGCCCTTCATGCCCTTAAACACACGGGACGGGGATGAGCAGGCGCCCTGGGAGCCGGTATGACGAACCACCGGGCCGCTACCATGGCTTTCTTTCAGGCGATGGAAATTCCAGCGTTTGATGGCGCCGGCATAACCTTTACCCTTGCTGGTTCCAACCACATCCACCCGGTCGCCGCCGGCGAAGGTGTCGGCCTTGATGATATCGCCCACCTGAAAAGCACTGCAATCATCGAAACGGAATTCACGCAACGTCTTTTTGGGCGCGACGTCGGCCTTGTCAAAGTGACCCTTCAGCGGCTTGGTCACCCGCTTAACGGAAACCTCGCCGAAGCCGAACTGGACGGCCGCATAGCCGTCGTTCTCCACGGTCTTGGTCTGCACCACGGTGCAGGGGCCGGCCTCAATGACCGTGACCGGGATCAGGTTGCCCTTGTCGTCGAAGATCTGCGTCATGCCGATCTTCTTGCCAATGATGGCTTTCTGCATACTGTCTATACCTCCTTGGTTATTGGTTGACCGTCCGCTGACGGAGAAGCTGTCCGCCGTTTCCCGACTCATCCGGGACATACGAACCGCACTGCCGCAGGCTTTTGGCCAACATGACCTCGCGGATGGGATCTTACCGGAACCGTTGGAGCTTCCGGTACAAGCGACGCCCTGGTATCCAGGATTTACAGCTTGATCTCGATCTCCACACCGGCGGGGAGCTCCAGGCCCATCAGGGCCTCAACGGTTTTGTTTGAGGGGCGGAGAATGTCAATCAGACGCTTATGAGTGCGCATCTCAAACTGCTCGCGGCTATCCTTGTATTTGTGGACGGCGCGCAGGATGGTGACGATCTCCTTTTCGGTAGGGAGCGGCACGGGGCCAGACACGCGGGCGCCGGTGCGGCGGGCGGTCTCCACGATCTTCTCAGCCGACTGATCCACCAGCTGAGCGTCATACCCCTTGATACGAATGCGGATTTTTTCCTTGACTGCCACTGAAAAACGCCTCCTTGAAAATTTGAGTTGGCGGGCGACGCTGAAAACGCACACCCGGCCGGGTGTTCCGCGTTCGGCCTTTAAAAAAGCCGGAAACTTGCGGATCAAGCGTCCGGGGAACGGGACAGCGTCCTGAAGGCAAACGGCAGCCATCTACAGAGCAGGCAGCGCACCGATGCAGCCAGTATTCCTTGTCGCCCGGTTTAAAATCGGACATACTCAGCGGAAATAACCGGCACACGCCGCAACCTCCCGCTTCATCGCATATCGTGCAGTCCAGACCGCTTCCGCCGGAAAAACGCATAGTTTCCCCTTTGGTCACAGTCACGCCTGATTATATTACTACATCTTTGGCCGGAATGCAAGTCTTTTTTCATTTTTTCCGGCTTTTTTCTGCTTCGTCCTTCTCCTTGCCATGGGGAAGGAGCGGCTGCCACATCGCCTCTTTCATTTCCACCCTTCCTGCCGTCCGAAAGGGGACCCCCTCCCGCCGCAGAAGCATCTCCTGCTCCTCCCATCCGGGAACGGTTCGTCCCGCCGCACTGACCACCCTGTGGCAGGGCAGCTCCGGATCAGCCGGCGCATGAAAAAGCGCCTGACCCGCCGCACGGGCGCCGTTCGGCCGGCCGGCCAGAAACGCCAGCTGCCCATAGGTCGCCACACGTCCCGGAGGAATCTGCCGGATCAGCTGATAGATGTACCCCCGAAATTCCTGCTGGGTCATACACACCTCCTTTGGACCATATCCACACAAAAAAGCACCGCTGCAAAGCCGTACCTGTTGCAGCTTGCAGCGGCGTCTCTAACTTCCTTTGAAGGATACCTTGTATACCAAAATAAACTATAGTCAGCAAAATCCGCTCGAATTATTCCGCCGACTCCGACTCATTGCCGTACAGATTCAGGCGGAAAAGCCGGGTCTCATCCTCCGGATTTTTGCAGATGACCGTCGCTTCGCCCACTGTCCCCCAATCAATCGCCTTTGACAGAGCCAGCAGTTGGGTGAGCTTGCTTTTGAGATTGAGCATATCGCCGTCGCCGGTCTGCAAAAACACATCGCCCTTCGCCGTCTCGGCAAAAGCCATCAGCTTGTTAAAATCAAAATTGTGAATCTTGAAGCCTTCCATACTTTCCCTCTCCCTTCTATTGGACAGAATAAATTATGACTTAAGGTTTATTATATACAATTTTTTCCGGCGATTCTATCCGCAAAAGCACCGAAGTTTTCCGGCTGCCCGTTTGAGGAATTCAGCAGGATGAATAGAGGGACCCCTGTCAGGGGAATTCATAAAAGGTTCACAATCCCCTACTTGACACCGGGCAGATAGGATGGTAAATTATAGAGGCGTTAGCACTCAAATGTTTAGAGTGCTAATCCCGGCAGACGATAAAACCGGGAGCTTTCCGCTTTTCACCGCCGAAAGGAAGGGCTGCCATGGAGCTCGGTGAACGAAAACTGAAAATACTCACCGCCGCAATTGAAATGTATATTCGCACGGGGGAGCCGGTCGGCTCCAAGGCGCTGGCAAGCTGTCTCGATCATGCGGTTTCCTCCGCGACCATCCGCAATGAGATGGCAGAGTTGTCAGCCATGGGGTATCTGGAGCAGCCGCACACCTCCGCCGGTCGGATTCCGACTGCACAGGCCTTCCGCCTGTATATCGACCGTTTGATGCACCGCCATCCGCTCAGCAATGAGGACCGGCAGGCAATTGACCAGCTGCTGTCAACCTTTGCCGGCGACCCGGATAAGCTGGTCGGAGAGGCTTCTCAGGCGCTGGCGGCCTCCACCGGCTGTGCCGCCGTGACCACTACCCCCTCTCTGCAGAGCTCCGGTATCCGTCGGATTGAGGTGCTACGGGTTTCCCCCCGCGCCGCCGCGCTGCTTCTCATGACCGGCAGCGGCGCCCTGCGCAGTCGGGTCTGTCGTTTTGACGCCGATGTGGACGAACAGCTGATAGAACGACTGTCGAATGCCCTTGCGGCGAATTTTACAGGCAAACCGCCAGCCGATATTGGTCTTCCCCAGGTACAGCGTCTGATGGTCTCTCTGGGAGAAGACGGCCTGCGCTGCGCATCCGCCCTGACCGCCTTTTACGAGCTTGCCCAGGAGTCGGCGGAGGCCGACGTGCTGCTCAGCGGCCAGCTCAATTTGCTCCGCCATCCCGACTATGAGCTGGCACGGGCACGGGAGCTTCTCTCCTTCCTCTCCCGCCGGGAACAGCTGATACGCATGTTCTCTGCCTCGCCGGGCGGCCTGCATGTGCTGCTGGGGAGCGAAAGTCCCCGGCCTGAGCTGGACGGTTCCAGTATTATCCTGACCAGTTATCATCTGGGGGACCAGGCTGAAGGCTCCATCGGCCTGATCGGACCCTTGCGTATGGATTACGCCGCGGCTATCCCCCGTCTGGAGTATTTTGCTCAGGCGGTAGGTCGCCTGTTGTCCGAGCTGTTGGGCGAGGACGGATGAACGCGATACAATGGAATGAAGGAGGTCCTTCTCATGGAACAGGAAAAATCCCCGGAAACCACTAATCCCGTCTCTTCTGCACAGGAGCCGCCGGTACAGGCGCCGGTGGCGCCTTCAGCTGGTGAAGAACCGCCCGCCAAAGCCAGAAAAAAAGAAGGTAAAGCCTCCGTCGCCAAAATCGCCGCTTTGGAGCAGGAGCTTGAGCAATTGAAAAAGGAGCTGGCAGCGGGACAGGATACCTATCAGCGCATGCTGGCTGAATACGCCAATTATAAGCGGCGTACTGAACAGGAAAAGGAACAGGTAGGCCTTTTCACGCGGGCCGACCTGCTCAAACAGCTGCTGCCTACTGTCGATAATCTGGACCGGGCGGCAGAGGCGCCCGCTGGAGAGGAATACAAAAAAGGGGTGGATATGACCATCCGCCAGTTTCATGAGGCGCTGGCCACATTGGGGCTGGAGGAAATCCCCGCCGACGGCCAGCCCTTCGACCCGGAAATCCATCACGCAGTTATGCGGGAGGACGCTGACGGTGTAGAGCCTGACACCGTCACTGAGGTCTTTCAGAAGGGGTATCGGGTATCGGGCCGGGTGCTCCGCCCAGCTATGGTAAAGGTGGCCAATTAACAGGCCGCCGAGCACTAACCGATTTCGCTTTTGGGGCAAATTAACAGAGCGCCGGCCGAAAACCGCCTGTGCGGCTTCCGGCCGGGGTACCTGCTTATTTGATATTTCATTGACAATCATTTGGGAGGTAATGCGATATGGCAAAAATTATCGGCATTGATTTGGGCACCACCAACTCCTGTGTGGCGGTTATCGAAGGCGGTGAGCCCGTCGTCATCCCCAATGCAGAAGGCGCCCGTACCACTCCGTCGGTGGTCGCGTTTAAAAAGGATGGCGAACGTATTGTCGGCCGCGTCGCCAAGCAGCAGGCCGTTTCCAATCCCGACCGCACCATTTCCTCGATCAAGCGCGAAATGGGAACCGGTCATAAGGTCAGTATTGATGGCAAAGAATACACCCCGCAGGAAATCTCCGCCATGATCCTGCAAAAGCTGAAGCAGGATGCTGAAGCCTATCTGGGCGATCAGGTTACAGAGGCGGTCATCACCGTACCCGCCTATTTCACCGACGCCCAGCGTCAGGCCACCAAGGACGCTGGTAAAATTGCCGGCATGGAGGTCAAGCGTATTATCAATGAGCCCACCGCCGCCGCGCTGGCCTATGGTACAGATAAAGAAGCGGATCAGAAGGTTATGGTGTACGACCTGGGCGGCGGTACCTTCGATGTGTCCATTATCGAGATGGGTGACGGCGTTCAGGAGGTTCTCGCTACCGCCGGAAATAACCGCCTCGGTGGTGACGACTTTGATCAGCGCATTGTCCAATGGCTGGTCGAAGGCTTTAAGGTGGAAAACGGAATTGACCTGGGCAGCGACAAAATGGCAATGCAGCGGCTGCGTGAGGCGGCGGAAAAGGCTAAAATCGAGCTGTCCGGCTCTACCACCAGCACCATCAACCTTCCCTTTATCACTGCCGATGCCAACGGTCCGAAGCATCTGGATATGACCCTGTCCCGCGCCAAATTCAACGAGCTGACCGCCGATCTGGTGGAGGCCACCATGGGCCCGGTCCGTCAGGCCCTCAAGGACAGTGGGCTGAGCACCGGCGATATCCACAAGGTGCTGCTGGTTGGCGGCTCCACCCGTATCCCTGCCGTACAGGATGCCGTGAAAAATTTCATTGGCAAAGAGCCTTTTAAGGGGATTAACCCCGACGAATGTGTTGCGATGGGCGCAGCCCTTCAGGGCGGTGTGCTGGGCGGAGAGGTCAAGGGCCTGCTGCTGCTGGATGTCACCCCGCTTTCTCTCGGCGTGGAAACCATGGGCGGTGTGATGACCCGGGTTATCGAGCGCAACACCACTATTCCCACCAAAAAAAGCCAGATTTTCTCCACCGCCGCAGATAACCAGCCCTCTGTCGAGGTTCATGTATTGCAGGGTGAGCGTGAATTCTCCAAGGATAACAAGACGCTGGGTGTTTTCCATTTGGATGGCATCGCTCCCGCACGCCGCGGTGTCCCGCAGATTGAGGTCACCTTTGATATCGACTCCAACGGCATCGTCAATGTCAGCGCCAAGGACCTGGGTACCGGCCGCGAGCAAAAAATTACCATCACCTCCAATACCAACATGTCCAAGGAGGACGTAGAAAAAGCGGTAAAAGAGGCGGAGCAGTATGCCGCCGAAGATAAAAAACGCCGTGAAGAGGTGGAAATCCGCAACAGCGCTGACCAGGCGGTCTATCAGTGCGAGAAGTCGGTTGAGGAATTGGGCGATAAGCTGGATGCCGCCGATAAATCCGAGCTGCAGCAGAAAATCGACGATTTGAAGGAGGCTCTGAAGGGCCAGGACACCGACGCTATCAAGCAAAAGCAGGAAGACCTGATGAAAAAGTTCTACGATGTCAGTGCAAAGGTCTATCAGGCAGCGGCACCGGATGAGGGTGCCCCCGCTGATAGCGCCGCCGGGACAGACGGGGACGCGCAGGACGGCGGCTATTACGACGGCGAGGTCAAATAGCGCTGGCACTCTCCTGTTCACCCCTTTTACTGTAGATTCCGGCTGTAAATGTACCGGCCGGGAGCCGCTCCGCGGAGCCGGCTCCCGGCTGAAGTTCGAGAGGGAAGGCATGGTGCCGCACAATGGCTGAAAGCAAACGCGATTATTATGAAGTGCTGGGACTCCAGAAGGGCGCTTCGGAGGACGACATCAAGAAAGCCTACCGCCAGATGGCCAAAAAATATCACCCGGATCTGAATCCGGGTGACAAGGAGGCGGAAGCACATTTTAAGGAAGTCAATGAGGCGTATGAAGTCCTTTCCGACTCCCAGAAAAAAGGGCGCTACGATCAATATGGCCACGCTGGTGTAGACCCCAATTTTGGTGCCGGCGGATATCAGGGATATGGCTTTGACAATATTGATATTGATCTGGGCGATATTTTCTCCTCCTTTTTTGGGGGAGGCGGTCGGCGGCAGAATGCCAACGCCCCTCGCCGCGGAGCTGATCTCACGGCTTCGGTCGTCCTTTCCTTTGAGGAATCGGCCCAAGGCTGCAAAAAGCAGGTAGAGGTCCGTATGGTGGACACCTGTCCCGACTGCTCCGGCTCCGGCGCGGCCAAAGGCACCACTTCCAAAACCTGTCCCCGCTGTAACGGCTCCGGTCAGGAGCGCCGTCAGCAGCGCACCCCTTTTGGTGTGGTTCAGACGCAAACCGTCTGTTCCCAATGCCGTGGAAAGGGCCAGATTATCGAAACCCCCTGCCCCAAATGCGGCGGTTCCGGCCAAATCCGCCGTCCCTCCACTATTGGCATCAACATCCCCGCCGGCATCGACGACGGACAGGTCATCTCCATCCGGGGCAAGGGCAACGCTGGTGTAAACGGCGGTCCTGCCGGCGATCTTCAGGTACAGATTTCGGTCCGCCCGCATCCTCTTTTTGAGCGCAGAGGAAACGATATCTGGTGCGAGCTCCCCCTGACCTTTACACAGGTGGCATTGGGCGCCGAGGTATCCGTCCCCACTCTGGAAGGAAGCATGAATTATTCCATTCGGGAGGGCACCCAGCCCGGCGATACTCTCCGAATAAAAGGCAAGGGCTTTCCTTTTATCAACGGGCGCGGACGCGGAGATGAAATCCTTCGGGTAACAGTGGAGGTCCCCCGCGACCTCTCCTCTGAGCAAAAGCGTATTTTGAGCAGCTTTGAGGCCACTACCGGAGAACATAACTATCAAAAGCGCAAGGGCTTTTTTGATAAGCTGAAGGATATGTTCAATCAATAAGCGGCCCGTTATCGTTTAAAAACTTTATCTGTACCGGCAGGAGGCTTAAAGTTGGCTCCTGCCGGTACATTTTTTCTTTTGGTATTGTAATCCGTAATGAAAAGGAAGGCGCGTGACCGCGACTCCGTCCCCGTAAGGGTTACATATGACATCATCAAGTACTCGTAAACGGGTAAAGTACAATAAATTCTTTTAAATAGCTATTCCTCAGCCCTTTGCTTCGCCTTTGAGGGAAAGCTGTTCCCACACAGAAGCAGGATTTTCATGGATAAAGAGGAGAAAAAAAGAGATTTTGCGATATAATCAAACAGCAGTGAGCTGGTGGTAGACACAGGGGCCTGGAAGGAGTAAATATCGACTTTGTCCCCTTTAGGGGGACAAAGAGCATTACCATCACAGGCGGCCGTTTAAACTTATAACGGCTGTTTTTTGCCTGCTTGCTCTTGCCAGCTGCAAACCGTACTCATCTGGTCTTTCGTTGTAATCCTCCCCAGCTGCTTCTTTAGGCATTTTTAATCGCGCGTTCATTTTATCCGACCATATCTGCGAAGTCCCCTCCAGCCCAGAAGTGTCTAGCTCCATATTTGTACTTTGAGTTTGCGTGTCGGTCAAATATCATCAGGCTGATCTTCCCTTATAAACGTATGCGGTGGTCTTGAATAAAAAGCCTCAAGAATCGAAAGTATATGCCGCCTGAGTATACCCCAAGTCAATCAAAATACGACAGGTCGAATGAATATACCTCCCAGAATGTAGAAATAAGCAATATAAACACAAATGGGGAGTTTTAATTTGTCTGTAAATCACCATCCTGCGATATTTCGTCGCAAATACCAAAGTAAGTACTGACGGCGGCACTTTGTGCGCTACAGGCTTTCTATCTCCTTTTCTTTTACTGAAAAACCTTCTGTTCCTTTGGATTTGCAGTTTACCCGACCGCGCTTCCATGGTATCAGAAGGTTTTTCCTTATGCTCTCTCCAGCACAGCCGGGGACTTTTTTCGCTTAAGCTATTCGTTCATGACCAGCCGTAAAACAGGTGGCATGAAAGAGCCCGGGATTATGAAGACTAGCGTCTAAGAGACGCTGACCTTCACTTTATTCAAGCCGTAGTGGAGTGACTGCTGGCAGGGTCATCGTATTCCTTGGTAGTCAATTTATCTTCAAGCATATCCTGTTTTTCCTGCCTCAAATATATTTTTGATGGGTACCTCATTCAGCCCTACAGTACTCACGTAATACCCAGTAACCCAAAAGTGTCTGTTGCTGAATGTGTACTTCAGATTCCCTCGTTTCTCAAGGATCATCATCGCTATTTTCCTTTTAGATACCCCATAAAACTAGAGACGCAATATTTCGGCGGGATCAACAACAGGTATACATGGTTGGGCATCATATACCCTATCAGTATCTCCACACCTTTCCATTTGCATAAGTCCCGGATATACTGCTACATATCCGCACGCAATTGGTTGTAGATAATTTTCTAGGATGTTTCGGATTGAACACGATGTAGTACTTACATACCTATTTTGTATGCTAAAGTATGATTAGCTATAGGAAGAAGATTTTTCCTTCTTTGGATGCCTTAAACTTCGTCATTGTAGCAAAAATAGTGTTTCAATCTCATCCGCTGCAGCGAGCTTTTTGCAGCGGGCTCTTTTTTGCAGGATACACCGCTTTGCGCAGTCCCCTCTACCTGCCTAAACACCAATTCTCATCAAGAAGGGGGAGAAGATAA
>JAAWCO010000015.1 GCA_022793315.1 Clostridiales bacterium
ACGGCTGACAATTTCGTTGGGTTCAAATTGTTATTTGTCATTTTTTCTTTTAAAATAGTGTGGGAATGATAGTAATGACTCGGGAATATTTGCAGCAGAATGTTTTTGAAGCATTTCATGAGAGGCTGAGGCTTCTGTTTGAAGAATTTGATAACCTCTATGTGTCTTTTTCCGGCGGAAAGGACAGCGGGCTGCTGTTAAATCTGGTATTGGATTACCGCGATCAACACTATCCGGAAAGAAGCATTGGGGTTTTTCATCAGGATTTTGAGGCGCAGTATACTGTGACGACGGAGTACATCGAGAGGACCTTTGACCGGATCCGGGATCGGGTTGAACCGTATTGGGTATGTCTTCCCATGGCGACAAGGACAGCACTCAGCAGTTATGAAATGTATTGGTATCCCTGGGACGATACCAAGCGGGACAGTTGGATTCGAGAAATGCCGCAAAAGGATTATGTTATCCATCTGGAAAACAACCCGATCACCACCTACCGCTATCGGATGCATCAGGAGGATCTGGCCAAACAGTTCAGCCGCTGGTACCGTATCTCCCATGGAAAAAAGAAAACCGTCTGTTTGCTGGGTATGCGTGCAGAGGAATCTCTTCAGCGATACAGCAGCTTTGTGAATAAAAAATACGGGTATCAGGGCGAATGCTGGATCAGCAAGCAATTTAAAGATGTCTGGTGCGCTTCCCCGCTGTATGACTGGTCATTGAGCGACGTATGGCATGCCAACTATCTGTTTGGCTACGATTACAATCGTCTGTACGATCTGTATTATAAAGCGGGACTCAAGCCGTCCCAGATGAGAGTGGCTTCTCCCTTCAACGACTATTCCAAGGACTCTCTGAATCTGTACCGGGTCATTGACCCGGAGATATGGGTCCGGCTGGTTGGACGGGTTCGGGGCGCTAATTTTGCCTGTGTTTATGGAAAAACCCATGCCATGGGCTATCGCAGTATTAAGCTACCGGAAGGGCATACCTGGAAATCCTATACCCGATTTCTGCTGGAGACGCTGCCCACCCGGCTACGCAGTCATTATATCCGAAAGTTCAAAACCTCCATACAGTTTTGGCATGAAACGGGGGGAGGACTGGATGAGGCAACCATCCGTGAGCTGGAGGAGCATGGGTATGCGATTCGGAGAAATGGTGTCTCCAACTACACACTGGACAAAAAATCCCGGATTGTTTTTGTCGGTCCCATTCCCGACGATACGGACGATATCAAGTCCACCCGGGATATTCCCAGCTGGAAACGCATGTGTTACTGTATCCTGAAAAACGATCATACCTGCCGGTTTATGGGCTTCGGTATGAACCGGCAGCAGCAGAAACGAGTGGATGCGATCCGGCGCAAGTACAAAAGCATAGAGGAAATCGTTTATGCAGTATAGAAGCCCCGTGTACGACATTATTGCCGTTCCCGTGGAAAAAATTGAGCCAAATACCTACAATCCCAACGCGGTCGCGCCGCCGGAAATGAAGCTTCTCTATGAAAGCATCCGGGTGGACGGGTATACCATGCCGATTGTCTGTTATTATGTCAAGGCAAAGGATATTTACATAATAGTGGATGGATTTCATAGATACCGGGTGATGCTGGAGCATGCCGATATTTACAAAAGGGAGCGGGGGCTGCTGCCGGTTTCGGTGATCAATAAGCCACTTGACCAGCGGATGGCCAGCACGATCCGCCATAATCGGGCGCGAGGCAGCCACGATGTGGATTTGATGAGCAATATTGTCAAGGAGCTTCATGAGCTGGGGCGCTCTGACGCCTGGATTTCACGTCATCTGGGGATGGACAGGGATGAAATTCTGAGGCTCAAGCAGATCACCGGTCTGACCGCCCTGTTTCGTGATGTGCAGTTCGGGCAGGCGTGGCGGCCGGCAGAGCACGAGGAAGAGGAGGCCGCTACGCCTGCCCTTTCCTCTGAGTCCTCACCCCCGTCGGATGCCTGAAGGACAGCTTTCCGGCGGCGGAGTCGGAGAAGGGATGCCGCATCGGAAGGGGTCAGACGTTTCCGGTTGAACAGGGGAAATTTCACTGTTTTCATAGATGCCAGATAAATAGCTTCCATATAGTGTGTTTGCTACACGCCAAAAACCCCCTGCGCAGGCCTGATGGTCTGCACAGGGGGTTTTTGTGGCCGGCTGTCAGTGAAGCTGACAGGCCTCCTCCTCCGGGTCGGGCAGTTCGCCCACAATAGGCGTGGGATCAATTCCCTGTCGGCGGTAATAATCGGCAATCGCGGCCTTGATGGACTGCTCCGCCAGCACAGAACAGTGAATTTTGTGGGCGGGCAGGCCGTCCAGCGCCTCCACCACCGCTTTATTGGAAAGTGTCAGAGCTTCCTCAATGGTTTTGCCCAGAATCATCTCTGTCGCGATGGAGCTGGTGGCAATCGCCGAGCCGCAGCCAAAGGTTTTGAACTTGACATCGGCAATGCGTCCGTCCTTTACTTTGATATACATTTTCATGATGTCGCCGCATTTGGCGTTGCCGATTTCGCCGATCCCATCCGCGTCGGGAATTTCTCCTGTGTTGCGGGGATGGGTGAAGTGATCCATCACCTTTTCGCTGTAATAAGCCGCCATGGTTTGGCCGTCCTTTCTTGTTCATTTAAGGCAGGGGGAATCCGCGTAAGCGTTCCTCTGCCTGTCAGGATGATATTGGTTATGAAATAGGCATGTCCGCCTTGTCGTCCTCCCGCACGATGCGTTCCCACAGAGGAGACATCTCCCGTAGCCGGCGAACGACTGCCGGCACCGTTTCCAGAAGATAGTCGATGTCCGCATCGCTGGTTTCCTCCGACAGGGTCAGGCGAAGGGAACCGTGCGCGACCTCGTGAGGGAGACCGATGGCCAGCAGGACATGGCTGGGGTCCAGAGAGCCGGAGGTGCAGGCCGAGCCGGAGGAGGCGCAGATTCCCCACATATCCAGCATGAGCAGGAGACTTTCGCCCTCGACCCCCTCAAAACTGAGATTGATGTTGCCCGGAAGACGCCTGTCCGCATCGCCGTTGAGGCGGCAGCGGGGGGAGGAGGCGAGAAGCCCCTGTATCAGCCGGTCCCGCCTGGCGGTGAGGAGAGGAGAGTTCCTCTCCATGCCGCTGCAGGCGTGCTCCAGCGCGGCGGCTAGTCCCACGATACCGGCGGTGTTTTCCGTACCGGCACGGCGGCCGTTTTCCTGTGCGCCGCCCTCCATCAGATTGGCGAGCCGCAGCCCCTTGCGGCACAGCAGGGCGCCGGTTCCCTTGGGCCCATGAAATTTGTGGGCGGACAGAGAGAGAAGGTCGATATTCATACTGGAAAAATCCACCGGCACATGTCCCACGGCCTGTACCGCGTCCGTATGGAACAGTACTCCTTTTTCACGGCACAGCGCGCCGATGTCCGCAATCGGCTGTAGCGTGCCAATCTCATTGTTGGCGAACATGACTGTCACCAGCGCGGTGTCTTCCTGCAAAGCGTCCCGCAGCTCCTCCACCCGGACAACGCCGTTCTCGTGAACCGGCAAAAGGGTAACAGTAAAGCCCTCTCGCTCCAGGGTCCGCAGAGTATGCAGCACAGCGTGATGTTCAAAAGCGGTGGAAATCAGATGCGTTTTTCCTTTGGCCGCCTGCTGTCGGGCGGCCATGCGTACCGCCCAGTTATCGGCCTCGCTGCCGCCGGAGGTAAAAAAGACCTCATTCGGCAGACAGCCCAGCCGCTGCGCCACATGGAGGCGGGATTCGCTCACTGCCTCGCGGGCGGTCTGGCCAAAGGCATAAAGTGAAGAGGGATTGCCGTATTCTTCGGTCAGATACGGCATCATTTTTTCCAGTACCGACGGCAGCAGACGGGTAGTGGCCGCATTATCGGCATATACAAAACGTTTTTCCATCCCATTCAGTCCTTTCCAAAGGGTGTAGCCAGGGAATGACTTTAATATATACCAAATGAGTATGAAATACAAGTCCCTTTACCAAATTTCTCGCCGTTTTGGGAATCTGGTTTGGTTATTTGAAGGACTGGCAGGCAGCCACAGCCAACTGATCGCAGCGTTCATTTTCGGGATGGCCCTGATGACCGCGCACCCAAATCCATCTGACCTCGTGAATATCCAGAAGGGTCAGCAGCCGGTCCCACAGGTCGGCGTTGAGGGCAGGCTTTTTGTCTGCCTTGCGCCAGCCGTTGCGTTTCCAGGAGCGGGCCCAGCCCTTTTGAATCCCGTCCACCACATAGCGGGAATCGCTGGTCAGCACCACACGACAGGGTTCCTTCAGCGCGGACAGTCCTTCAATCACGGCGGTCAGCTCCATACGGTTGTTGGTGGTGCTGGGCGCCCCGCCGGATAACTCCTTTTCCCGACCGCCGAAGCGGAGCACGGCGCCCCAGCCGCCGGGTCCGGGATTGCCGGAGCAGGCGCCATCGGTAAACAGCTCAATTTCTTTCATCAACCGATTCTCCTCTGTTTTGGTCATTTTTATGCGATTTATCCGATGCACGGATGGTCGCGGCGAACAGACTGCCGGCAGAGGGACACGGACTGCACACCGGACGGTCCCAGGCGCTGCCGGGGCGAAATCCGGCGCAGGATGGTTTCCTTGTCAGTATAACACATTTTTCGATGTGGCAACATACTAAAGAGCCGGAAAACGGTCAATACTAGAGCAGAACCTGAAAATCCGTTTATGTTCAGCGATAAGGAAAGCATGGACCGGCATTTCTGTCCGTGTCCTCTGTCCTGAACAGAAGTCCCTTTTCGTGTGGCTTTTTTAGGGCTTTCGGGTTCGACTCAAAGACAGTATGGGGCGGGTTCCGCCGGAATCCGCGGAAAAAATGTGCCGGTTCGGCAAGGAAGGCCTGATAAAAGTATGATAAAAGCAGTGATTATGGCCGGCGGAGAGGGAAAACGACTGCGTCCGCTGACCTGTGACCAGCCCAAGCCCATGGCCCGGCTGTGCGGCCGGCCCGTCATGACGTATCTCCTCGATTTGCTGGGAGAGCACGATATCCGGGAGGCGGCGGTGACGCTGCGGTATCTTCCCTCCGCCATCAGCGAATATTTCGGGGAGAGGTATGCAGGGGAGCAGGGAGAGGTGGCCCTGTCCTTTTTTGAGGAGGATCAGCCGCTGGGGACGGCAGGCAGCGTCAAAAATGCAGCCTCATCTGGCTTTGCCGGGGAGAAGGATACACTGCTGGTGATCAGTGGAGACGCGCTGACCGATGTGGATCTGACTGCCGCTGTGCGCCATCATCAGGAGAAAAAGGCGGCGGCTACCATTGTGGTCACCCATGTGGACGATCCGAGGGAATATGGGCTGGTCGCCTTTGGCGGAGACGGACGGGTTACCGGTTTTGTGGAAAAGCCGGGATGGGCCCAGGCGGCGACCGACCTGGCCAATACGGGTATTTACCTGTTGTCCCCGGAGGCGCTCCGCCATATCCCCGAAGGGACGGAATTTGATTTTGCCAAGGATTTAT
The DNA here is from genome assembly GCA_022793315.1 of Clostridiales bacterium. GTDB lineage: Bacteria > Bacillota > Clostridia > Oscillospirales > Acutalibacteraceae > Avimonas_A. Next base: position 5,482 of record JAAWCO010000015.1, read on the forward strand.
TTCCACTTTTGCTGGAAAAGGGACTGCCGGTGTGCGCCTATGTGACGGACCGATACTGGTGTGATATCGGCGACCTGAATTCCTATGTGGCCTGTCAGCGGGATATTCTGGAGGGACGGGTACGCACCGTCCGGAAGGCGGAGGGTGGTGTGTACACTGAGGAAGCGCTGCCGTCGGGGGCGTTTGAGCTGATTCCTCCCGTGTATATCGGACGCAATGTCCATATTGGTACAGCGGCATCGGTTGGCCCCTTTGCGGTTCTGGACGATGGCTGTCATATCGGCAACAGCGCGCGGGTAAAGGGCTCCGTGCTGCTTCCGGCTGCTTACGTCGGCGATCGGGCGAGTCTGTCCGGTGCGCTGCTGTGCCATGGCGCTTCTGTCCGGCGGGGTTCTTCCCTTTTTGAGGGGGCGGCCGTGGGCTTTGACAGTGTGGTGGGTGAGAACGCCACCGTTCGGCCCGGCGTGAAAATCTGGCCGGAAAAGGAGATTCCCGCCGGGACGGCGGCGGTGGAGCATCTGCGTGCCGGCCGGCGGCGGCCCTCCCAGTTTGACGACGCGGGACTCACCGGCGAAACAGGAGTGGAACTGACTCCCGAGCTGTGTGCCCGGTTTGGCGCTGCGGTGGGTGGTCTGGCCCGCGGAGAACGGATTGCCGTAGGATACAGTCACGACCGGGCAGCGGCAGCTCTGACGATGGCCCTGACCTCTGGCATTCTGTCCACCGGGGGCCAGGTGTGGGATTTTGGCCCCTGTATTGAGCCTCAATTTGACTTTTTTGTCAATTTTGGACATCTTCACACTGGTGTATACATCGCCGGAGGTCCAAAGGCCTGCCTGCGTCTGGTGGCGACCGGTGGTCTGCCTGCTGGAAGAGGGGCGGAGCGGGCGGTGGAAGCCAGTCTGGCCGGTGGAGATTTTGTCCGCGCCGGCTGGGACAGTGTCCGGGAGGCGGTCGATATGTCGGGCATGTGCCAGCTGTACCGGCAGGAGCTGGTCGGCATGGCTCCTCATGGTTTGAGCGGTCTGTGCTGTGAGGTGCGGGGTTCCGATTATGAGCCGGTCCGGCTGCTTTCCTCTGTGCTGGAAACGTTGGGCTGTCGTCTGGGTGGGGAAGCACTGGCCGCCGGCGGCCTGCGTCTCCATTTGGGGGCCGGCGGGCGCTGCCTCTCCCTCTTTGACGAAAAGGCGGGTTATGTATGGCCGGACCGGGTAGCCGCTCTCAACTGCTTGTTCGAGCTGGAGGACGGTCACGATGTGGCGTTGCCCTGTGACGCGCCTGTCTGTCTGGAGGCGCTGGCGGAACAGCACGGCAGACAGATTCGCCGTTATCTGACCTGTCCCGCCGGAAAGGACGATCAGAAGGCCCGGAGTCTGGCCGCTGGTCAGATGTGGGTGCGAGATGGATTGATGATGGCGGTGCGTCTGCTGAATCGGATGAAGCAGGAACGCCGGACGCTGACCGGACTGATGGAGCGCCTGCCGGTTTTCGCGGTAACCAGCCGTACAGTGGACTGCCGGGAGAATCCCGGACGAGTGCTTCGCCGTCTCGCCGACGGGGCAGAGGGGACTCCCGGAGAAGGGACCCGCATCCGTACCAGGGCCGGAGTCGTCTTTATCCGCCCTACCAAGCTGGGACGGCAGCTGGTGCTGACGGCGGAAGCGGCGGACATGGAAACGGCGGCGGAGCTTTGTGGAGAGCTGGAAAAGAAGCTGGACACGCTTTTCCTTGACATTGACAGGGAAAAAAAGTAATATAGTTCTGACAGTAGAACGGCACGGAACCATTCATGACCGACCTGACGGCCCCGCCGGCAGTGGGAAAATTTCCTGCTGGGCGCCGGAACAGAAGGGGACCAGGCGGCGCTTTATGGCTTGGATAAAGGGGAGACCGCCGCACCCCGGCGTTTCCCTTTCGGATAAGCGGCCCGCCCTTTCGCGGGACGAAAAAACAATGGCATATAAAGCGAGTATGAAGAACAAGCCCCGCGGTGCTGCGGGGCTCTTTTGCCGAGGGACTCTGTCCCGGAAAGTCTGATGCCTTGGGCACAGGAAATGGAGGAACATGTGTGACAACCGAAAACAAGAAGGAGGCTCTGGCCGCGCCCGCCGCGGCTAAGACTCCGGCCGGACGGAGGACCGGCTCCCGTCAGAGCCGTCAGGGGCAGCAGAGCCAGCCGGCTCCGGCGGCCATGACAGGAGAGGGAGAAAAGAAGACCCGCGGCGGCTATCGCGGTTCCCGCGGAAGAGGAGGCCGCAAGCCCCAGGCAGAGCAGCCGGCTGCGGCGGAGAAGACGTCTTCCCTCTCATCGCCTGCCGCTGTGCAGAAGGAACAGCCGGCGGAGAAAGCCGCCTCATCGGGGACGCCGGCCCGGCGCCCAGGCGGCGGCCGTCGGGGACGTCCGCCGAAAAATAAGGGGCTGCCGGTCCGTCTGACCATGCTGGGCGGGCTGAATGAAATCGGTAAAAACATTACATTATTTGAGTACGGCAACGATGCCTTTGTGATTGATTGCGGTATGGCGTTCCCCGATGACGATATGCTGGGGGTGGACATCGTCCTGCCCGATTTTACGCACATTGTCAAAAATCAGGACCGGATTAAGGGAATCGTTCTCACTCATGGACACGAGGATCATATCGGCGGCCTGCCTTATCTTCTCAAGCAGGTGAATCTGCCGGTATACGGCACCCGGCTGACGCTGGCGCTGGTGGAGTCCAAGCTGAAGGAGCACGGCCTTGCCGGAAAGGTTCAGCTTCATGTGGTGAAGCCCGGCGATGTGGTGCGTTTCGGCGAAGTGTCGGTCGAGTTTATCAACGTCAATCACTCCATTCCCGATGCGGCGGCGCTGGGAATCCGGACCCCCATCGGCTATGTGGTGCATACCGGCGATTTTAAAATTGACTGTACGCCCATTCTGGGCGACATGATCGATCTGACCCGCTTTGGTGAGCTGGGAAACGCCGGTGTGCTGGCCCTTCTGGGGGAATCCACCAACGCGGAACGGCCCGGATTTACCCCCAGTGAACGGGTGGTGGGCGAAAGCTTCGCCAATCTCTTCCGCAAGGCGGAGAACAAACGGATCATTATTGCCAGCTTCTCTTCCAATATCCACCGCATCCAGCAGATTATCGACGCGGCGGTTAAGGACGGCCGCAAGGTGGCGGTATCCGGCCGCAGCATGATCAACGTGGTGACCATTGCCACCGAGCTGGGTTATCTTCATATGCCTGAGGGACTGCTGGTTGACATTGACCTGATTAACCGGTATCCCAAGGATAAAATGATTCTGATCACCACCGGCAGTCAGGGAGAGCCCATGTCCGCCCTGAGCCGGATGGCCTTTTCTGACCACCGAAAGGTGGAGGTGGGACCGGATGACTACATCATCATTTCCGCCACGCCTATCCCCGGCAACGAAAAAACGGTGGGTAAGGTGGTCAATGAGCTGATGAAGCGGGGCTGCGACGTAGTATATGAAAAAATGTACGACGTTCATGTGTCCGGACACGCCTGTCAGGAGGAGCTTAAAATTATTCATGGCCTGACCCGTCCCCGCTTCTTTATCCCCGTCCACGGCGAACAGAAGCACCTGCAGAAGCATGCGCTGCTGGCCCGCTCCATGGGGATGCCGGCGAAAAACATCGTCCTGCCGGATATCGGCCGGGTGATTGAAATCACCCCCGATAAGATGGAGGTCGTAGGCAGCGTTCAGGCGGGACGTGTGCTGGTGGATGGCCTGGGTGTGGGCGACGTGGGCAGTGTTGTGCTGCGTGACCGCAAGCATTTGGCCCAGGATGGCCTGATCGTGGTGGTGGCGTCCATTGATTCCAATATAGGAGAGATTCTGTCCGGACCTGATGTGGTCTCCCGCGGCTTTGTATATGTGCGGGAATCGGAGCCTCTGATCGACGATATCCGCCAGTTAGCCCGCAGTGTGCTGGAGGATTGTCTGCAGGAGCATGGCTGCGACTGGTCAGCCATGAAAACCCGCATGCGCGACGAGCTTTCCCACATGCTGTTTCAGAAGACCAAGCGCAGTCCGATGATTCTGCCCATTTTGATGGACGCGTAAGCCTTGTACGATCCACTTTAGCCTCCGGCGGGAAACGATTCCGGCCGGAGTGCGGAAAGGATACGGCGGCATTCTATGAAAAAGAAGGGTTTATGGACCATTACGCCGGTGATCCTGCTGCTGGGGGTGGCTCTGCTGCTGGTCACGGGCGCAACCCTGTTCCTGTACCGGCCGGTGTTTTACGGCGCCTGCACCGTGACGGCTGCTGTGTTTGCCTTCGGCCTGTGGCGGCTGCGGCGCCTGAACGCCGACATGCGCCGGTATATGGTGCGCGTGGCCGGCTCCCTCAGTCAGAGCGACCAGGACGCGCTGGCCTCGTTCCCCATGCCGGCGGCGCTGTGCTCTCAGGAGGGGGATGTCCTGTGGTACAACGAGTTGTTTCGTGATCAGGTGCTGGATGGCAGGGAACTGGTGGGGGAAACGGTCGGTCAGATCACCGGCGGGGTGTCTATGGAGGACATTGCCTGCAAGCGCTTTATGGATGTGGCGCTGAACAAACATCGCTATACTGTTTATATCAGTCCGATACCGGTGCGGAGCGAAACTCTCTATGCCCTGTATTATGTGGATGACACCCGACTCAAGGAGATTGCGGACGAGTATCGTCTGAGCCGTCCGGCGGCGATGCTCGTCTACATAGACAATCTGGATGAAATCGCCCAGAACACCCGTGACAGTGAGAGAGCTCAGCTTTCCGGCCGGGTGGAAACGCTTCTGGAGGATTGGACGGGTACGACCACTGGCGTCCTGCGCAAATACAGCAGCGACCGTTTTCTGATGATGGTGGAGCAGCGGCATTTGCAGTCCATGGTGGACAGCCGGTTTGAAATTCTCGATCAGGTGCGGTCGGTGCAGACAGCCGGCGGTATGAGTATTACCCTCTCTATTGGGGTCGCAGGGACTGTGGCTCCGCTCAAAAAC
>JAAWCO010000016.1 GCA_022793315.1 Clostridiales bacterium
ATAGACTTCGACTGGCGCAGGGTGCGAACCCAGCCACAGACCGTCAGGGGCGCATCCAGCAGCGTCTCTGTATCGGCAAAAAGGGAGGCGATTTCATTGCGTTTCATCATTCATCCGGCCTTTCCTGTCAAATTCCTCCGGCACCACGACGCCGCGTTTCGGCGGTTTTTCCGCCCGAATCTGTCCGAAAACGCCGTCCGGTTTTTGTCCCTGTCTAGTATACCAGATATTTATCGGTGTGCAACCGTTTTCGCATGATTCCCCTTTTCCGGAAGCTGTTTGCTGAAGAATCCCTTCTCCAGCATGGACTGGGCCGCCAGCAGAACGCCGACCTTACCACTGTGGAAATTAAGTCCCCCCTGCATATAAGCGGCATACGGCTCACGGAGCGGCGCATCGGCAGACAGCTCAATGGAAGCTCCCATGGTAAAGGCGCCCGCTGCCATAATCACGGGATGCTCGTATCCAGGCATTTCCCATGGCTCCGGTATGACGAAGGCGTCCACCGGCGCCCCCTTCTGCATCCCCTGACAAAACGCCACCAGAGCTTCAGGCGTGCCCAGACGCACACTCTGGATAATATCCGCCCGCCTGTCGGATACCTGCGGACTGACCTCATATCCCAGCAGCTGGAAAAGAGAGGCACTGTACACGGCGGTCTTCAATGCCTCCCCTACTACATGGGGAGCGTGAAACAGTCCCATGTACAGGGAGCGGTTATGGCCCAGAGAGGCGCCCACCTCCCGCCCGAGCCCCGGTGTCGTCATGCGAAAGGCGCATTGCTCCACCAGATTGGAACGGCCGCAAATATAGCCGCCATTGTCGGCAATCCCGCCGCCTGGATTCTTGATCAGGGACCCCGCCATCAGGTCGGCGCCGACGGCAGCTGGCTCCCTCTTTTCCACAAATTCGCCATAGCAGTTATCAACAAATACGATGGCATCGGAGCGGACGGAGCGTACAGTCTCCACGAGGCGCCCAATATCCTCCACCGACAGGGAGGGACGAAGGCTATAGCCGCGGGAGCGCTGAATATGTACAACACGGATTGAGATGTCCTCGCGCAAGGCCTGTTCAATCGCCTTCAGGTTTGGGCGGCCGTCCCGGTCCAGCGCCGCCTCCCGGTACCCGACACCAAATTCGCGCAGAGAGCCGCTCCCCTTCGCCGTTCCGGCAGTCTCCCCCAAGCCAATCACGGAGTGAAGAGTATCATAAGGCGCACCGGTCGCCGCCAGCAGGGTGTCACCCGGCCGCAGCACGCCGAACAGAGCGATGGCGATGGCGTGGGTACCAGATACGATACTGTGCCGGACCAGTGCATCCTCTGTTCCCATAATCTGGGCAAACAGCGCATCCAGTGTATCCCTGCCCCGGTCACCGTAGCCATATCCGGTGGTGGGATGGAAGCAGGCCTCACTCACCTTCGCTTCAATAAAGGCGGAGAGAACCTTCTGCTGATTATATTCTGTTATGGACTCAATGTCCGTAAAAACGGCCGCTGCCTGTTTTATTGCCTGTTCAGACAACGCCAGCAGGCGGGGATCCACCTGAAAAAAGGGCTCCTGCATAAATGGCTTCACTCTTTTCTGAAATATTGGCGGGGAGGATTAGCGGAAGGATAATTCGCCCCACTCCCCTGTCTCCTCAAAGCCCAAACGGATATACAGCCGCCGGGCCTGCTCATCTTTTGGACAGAGATAAATTCGCCTGTGTTCGGCAGTCAGGGTTCTGGTCAGAGAGACAACACAGGCTGAGGCATAGCCTCTTCCCCGGCTTTCCGGCCGTGTCGCCACAGCGCCGAGCACCGCCGCTCCCCGGCATTCAGCCACAGTCATAGCCACAGCAGCCGGGCCCCCCTCCTCATAAACGGCGGCTATATGACATTGCCCATGCCGCAGACGATGGGACATATCGGCGTACCAGGCATCAAAGCACGGGATCTCCGCCCCAAAACAACTCACCAGAAGAGGATACAGCTCCCGCAGTGGTGGATTATCACAGATCCTCCCTTCCACGGGAGGAACGCTGCATAACGATAACACGCTGCCGGTTCTGGCCGGCATCTCCAGCTGCTCCGCCAACTGACGAACAGAAAAGGCGTCTGAACGGACTCTGCGGATATCCGGCGACATGGAAAGGAATACCGCCAGCTCCTCCCAATCGCCTTCCTCCCAGGCTGACAGAACAACGGTTTCCTCCATCAGGGAAAGAAAGCCGTTTTTTCCCCAGCGCCAGAACCGGCAGAAAGGACGTTCAGCTCCATATGCTTCCCACAGGGAAACAATTCTGACCGCCGGCTCCGAATCTGGCCGCAACAGGCACAGATCTTCGTCGCCTGCGCGGCGGATCACTGCCCGTCGGCTGCCGACTGGTCATTCCCTTTACAGGGGAGCTCGCGCGCCAGCAGCCGGAGAAGGGCAGCGGTTTCCTCCAAATCCCTTTCCTGAAGAACGCAGGCTGGGGAATGGATATACCGGCAGGGCAGCGAAACCGCCGCTGTCCTCACACCGCCGCGCGAGCGGTGAATCGCCCCCGCATCGTTACCGCCTGCCACCATGGTTTTGGTCTGGGTGGGAATGCCATTCTCCTCTGCCATCCGGCGGATTTCTGTATACAAAGCGCGGTCGTACAATGTGCGGCTATCCATAAAAGAGACGACCGGACCACCGCCGATATGACATACCTGACGTTCTTCCGGTATCCCCATTGTATCCGCTGCGGTGGTCGCATCCACCACCACCGCCATATCCGGTTCGACAGAAAACGCCGCTGTCTCCGCGCCGCGCAATCCCACCTCTTCCTGAACAGTAAAGGCTAAAACCATGTCGAACTCCGGCGTTTCATCCACCAGCCCCAGCAGCAGGGCGCAGCCGGCGCGGTCATCCAGCGCACGGGCCTTGAAAAAGCCGTTTTCCAGCCGTAGAAAACCGCTGTCGAAAACCACCGGGTCGCCCGGCTGCACAATGGCCAGCGCCTCCTCCCGGCAGGCGGCGCCCACGTCGATCAGCATCCGATCCATATCGGGAACCTTTTGTTTCTCTTCCCCGGTGCATTGATGGGTAGCCTTTCCGCCGATAACACCAGGATGCCCATTGACCAGCACCCGCTTACCAAAAACCACCCGGGAGTCCATTCCCCCCACCGGCGTAAAACGAAGCCAGCCCTCTTCAGTGGCGCCGGTTACCAGAAAGCCCACTTCGTCCATATGGGCGGCAAAGAGCAGCCGGATCGGTGATCGCTTTTTACCGGTGACATACGCGATTACATTCCCCATCGCATCCACCTGTATACGCATTTCGGCGGGAGAACGTTTCAGCTGATTCAGGATACTCTCCCGCACGAATTCCTCTCTTCCCGACACGCCGGGCAGTTCGCAAAGCTCCTGTAACCGGATCATCATCTGAAAGTCCCCTCCTTCTCGATCATGGCGGCCATCAGCCGGCCAGTATTCTCAATATCCCGAAGCGAAACCACCTCCGACGGCGTATGCATATATCTCAGCGGAATAGACAGCAGAGCGGTCGGAACACCGGCGCGGGAGGAGGCGATGGAATCCGCGTCGGTGCCGGTATCGCCGCCCATTACTTCTGTCTGGCAGGGAATCCCCAACGCTCCGGCGAGTTCAATCAGTCTGTCCGAAAGCCTGGCGTTCAATCCCGGTGCGCGCCCTATCATCGGTCCGCCGTCCAACAGACCGCAGCGATGTCGGTCCGCGTCGGGCGTCCAGGCAAAGCTGACATCCACCGCTATCGCGCCATCAGGCGCCACGGCATATGCCGCCGCCGCTGATCCCCGACAGCCCAGCTCCTCCTGTACAGCAAAAACTACTGCAAGGTCACAGAGCAGCGGCCGGTCTTTCAACTGATCCAGGCAGTACAGAATGGAAGCCACTCCGGCGCGGTCATCCAATGACTTTGAGCACACCCTGTCCCCGCCAAGGACCTGAAAACCTGGGCGGAAGGTGACCATGTCCCCTTCCGAAATATGACACCTGGCCTGTTCATGGTCCATCCCCAGATCAATGCCCAGATCTGAAAGTTCTGGAGCTTTACACCGGTCCTCCGCCTTGCTTAAATGGGGCGGAAGAGAACAGAAAACGCCGGGGAAGGGCTTGTCCCCCCAGACGATGACCTCCGTTGCAGATATCACCCGTACATCCGCACCGCCGCATTTGGCCACGCGGATAAAACCGTTACTATCGATTCCTGTCACCACAAAGCCCACTTCGTCAATATGGGCTTCCAGCAAAATCAGCGGCGCCTGTTCCTGTCCGCAGCGGCGAAAGCCCACCACACTGCCGAGCGAATCCTGCTGCACCTCATCACAAAAATCCCGCAAACAGTCTGCTGCAATTTCCGCCGCCTGCGGATGGCTGCCCACCCCCGCGGCGCTGCACAGCGTCTCCAAAACTTTCAACA
>JAAWCO010000017.1 GCA_022793315.1 Clostridiales bacterium
CTCCCCCTGCTTGCACACCACCATTTTCTGCAGCACCGGCCGGGGGCCGATGGCGTAACCCACCCGCAGTCCGGGGGAGAGCACCTTGGAGAAGCTGCCGGCATAGAGCACCAGCCCCTCCTGATCCAATGTTTTAACCGCCGGGACGTTTTCCCCCTCGAACCGAAGCTCGCCATAGGGATTATCCTCCAGGATCAGCACGCCGTACTGCCGGGCCAGCTCGTACAGACGGACGCGCTTTTCCCAGCTCATCGTGACGCCGGAAGGATTTTGAAAATTGGGAATAGTATAAATGAAGCGCGCATCGGGATGCGCCTTCAGCGCTGCCTCCAGCGCCTCCATATCCATACCGTCGGGCAGGACCGGGACGCCTGCCAGCCGGGCGCCCAGCGCACGGAAGGAATTGAGCGCGCCCACAAAGCTGGGGCATTCGCAGATGACGGTGTCGCCGCGGTTGACCAGCGCCTTGGCCGCCAGACCCATCACCTGCTGCGCGCCGGCGGTGATCAGAATTTCGTCATCATCGCCGCCGACCTGATGCTTTGAGGCCATGTATTCCCGCAGCCGCACACGCAGGGGAGCATAGCCCTCGGTGGTGGAATACTGAAGCGCGTCGATGGGATGATCGGCGAAAATGCGGGCGATGATTTCCTGTATCGCCTCTACGGGAAAGGCCTCCGGCGCCGGATTTCCGGCGGAAAGGGAAACCACCTCCGGGTCGGCGGCATATTTCAGGATTTCGCGGATGGCGGAGGGGTTGAGAGAACGCACATTGTCGGAAAACGAGTAATTCATGGAAGCAGGGACCTTCTTTCTGACAGGATTCGATAAAGGACAGGCGCGGGAGACACTTTGCCGTCCCCGAAGAAGGGGTTTTTGCCCGCCTTTTTTCTCAGTATAGCACGGATTTGTTGACATTTTCAACGGGAGACGGTAAAGTTATAAGCAGAATCTGTGAGGGAATGAGGCAACACGATATGACGACATGGGAAGAGCTGGCCAGACGCATCTTTTCCGACGTGGAGCACACGCCGGAGGAATATGAAGCCCTTTATCCGCCCCGCTCGCTTCCGGAGGGGGCCCGTGTGACCCGGCTGGCGCCCAGCCCCACCGGTTTTCTGCATCTGGGGGTGTTTTTCGCTGCGATGATCAACCGGGTGACCGCCGATGCTTCTGACGGCCTTTTTTATTTCCGGCTGGAGGATACCGACAGCAAGCGCGCGGTGGCCGGCGGCGAGGAGGACCTGCTGCGCGGCCTGACCGCTTATGGAATCGCGATTGATGAGGGACTGACGGCTCCCGGTGCGGACAGCGGCGCCTACGGCCCCTATCGCCAGAGCGAGCGGACGGCTCTCTATCACGCCTATGTCCGGCACCTGATGGAGCAGGGGCTGGCCTATCTCTGCTTCTGCTCTGAGGAGCAGCGGCAGGCGGACCGGGAAAGACAGGAGCAGGAAAAGCAGCGCACCGGCTACTACGGCCCTTACGCTCACTGCCGCACTCTTTCACCGGAGGAGGCGCTTCGCCGTATTGAGGCGGGGGAAAGCTATGTGGTGAGACTGCGTTCGCCGGGCAGTGAGGAGCGCCGCATTAAATTTGACGACCTGATCCGCGGCGTCATTGAGCTGCCGGAAAACGACGAGGACATTGTGCTGCTCAAATCCGACGGTATCCCCACCTATCATTTCGCTCATGCGGTGGACGATCATCTGATGCGCACCACCCATGTGATCCGGGGGGAGGAATGGGTGCCGTCGGTCCCCAAGCATTTGCAGCTGTTTCAGGTTCTCGGCTTCCGGCCGCCAAAATACGCCCATATCAGCCCTATTATGAAGGCGGAGGGGGAAAGCCGCCGCAAGCTGTCCAAACGCAAGGACCCGGAAGCGGCCATGCGGTATTATGCCGAACAGGGATATCCGGCGGACAGCGTACAGGAATATCTGATGACGATTGCCAGCAGCGGGTTTGAGGATTGGCGGCGCTGTAATCCCGATGCACCCCGGAGCGATTTTCCCTTCCAGCTGAAAAAGATGAGCGTTTCCGGCGCGCTGTTTGATATGGACAAATTCCGGGATGTGAGCAAGGCGGTGATTTCCCGCATGGACGTCGCCGCAGTGACGCAGGCGGTGACCAGCTGGGCAAAGGAGTATGATCCCGCCTTCCATGCACTCCTGTCCCGCGACCCCGCCTATGCGGAGGCGATTTTCTCCATTGACCGGGGCGGCAAAAAGCCGCGCAAGGATATCGCCTGCTGGTCGGAGGCGAAGGATTATGCCGCCTATTTTTATGACGAGCTGTATCAGCCGTCGATGGAGGGAATGCCGGAAGGGCTGACTGCGGCGGACGCCCGCGCTGTTCTGGAGATGTATCCGACGGTATACGACCCCGCGCAGGAGCAGCAGGAGTGGTTTGCTGCGATTAAGGCGCTGTGTCCCTCGCTGGGCTTCTGCCCGGAGGTGAAGGAATATAAACAGAACCCCGCCGGCTGGAAGGGCCATGCCGGCGACGTCAGCACCCTTCTGCGGCTGGCGGTGACCGGAAGGAGAAATACCCCCGATCTGTGCGCGATTCTGCGGCTGCTGGGGCCGGAGAGGGTGCGGGGACGTCTGGCGCAGGCAGCGCAGGCACTGTAAATTTCAGATGGGAATGGGAAAAACAGGGAAAGGCAGGAAAGACAATGCCCGACAGGATGGAAATGGAAGCCTCAGCAAAGGCGAATAATTTTATTCATGATATTATTGATGAGGAGCTGGCTGAAGGCGGCCGGTGCGAGGGGATGACAGTGCACACCCGATTTCCGCCGGAGCCCAACGGCCGTCTGCATATCGGACATGCCAAGGCTATCGCGGTGGATTTTGGCACAGCGGCGAAGTACGGCGGCGTCTGTCATTTGCGGATGGACGATACCAACCCCGACAAAGAAGGGGAGGAGTTTGTCGATGCTATCCGGGAGGATATCCGCTGGCTGGGTTACGACTGGGGAGACCGGTTTTATTATGCCTCCGATTACTTTGAGGAAATGTATGAGGTAGCCGTCCGGCTGATCCGGGAGGGGCTGGCCTATGTCTGCGAGCTGACTCCCGCTCAGATGAGAGAAAATCGGGGAGACCTGACCCATCCGGCGGTCAGCCCCTGGCGAGATCGTCCAGTGCAGGAGAGTCTTGACCTGTTTGCGCGGATGCGCGCCGGGGAGTTTGAGGACGGGCGCATGACCCTTCGGGCCAAAATTGATCTGGCCAGCGGGAACTTCAACATGAGGGACCCTGTGATCTACCGGATCAACCGTACCCCGCACCACCGACAGGGAAACACCTGGTGCATCTATCCCATGTACGATTTTGCCCATCCGCTGGAGGATGCGATTGAAGGAATCACTCACTCGCTTTGCTCGCTGGAATTTGAAGATCACCGGCCCCTGTACAACTGGGTGAGGGATCACGCCGGATTGGCTGGCCAGCCCCGGCAGATCGAATTTGCCCGGCTGAATATTACCCATACGGTCATGTCCAAGCGCAAGCTCCGCCGGCTGGTGGAGGAAGGGGCGGTCGCCGGCTGGGATGACCCGCGCATGCCCACCCTGTCCGGCCTGCGCCGTCGGGGCTACACCCCTGCCTCCATTCGCGATTTTCTGGAACGGGTGGGTGTGGCGAAAATGCCCAACATGGTGGAGCTGTCTCTGCTGGAACACTGCCTGCGGGAGGATCTGAACCGCTCTGCACGCCGGGCCATGGCGGTGCTGCGGCCGGTGAAGCTGACCGTTGTCAACTATCCCGAGGGGCAGTCGGAGACGTTTGAGGTGGAGAATCATCCGGAAAGGCCGGAGGAGGGGACGAGACCGGTCACCTTTTCCCGCCATCTGTGGATTGAGGCGGAGGATTTTCTGGAGAATCCTCCCGGCAAATACTTCCGCCTGTATCCCGGCAACGAGGTACGGCTCAAATCCGCCTATGTTGTCAAATGCACGGGCTGTGTCAAGGATGAGAACGGCTGCGTGGTGGAAGTGCTGGCGGAATACGATCCGGATACCCGCGGCGGCAATACGCCCGACGGCCGCCGGATCAAAGGAACCATTCACTGGGTGGACGCCGCCACAGCGGTTGACGCGGAAATCCGCCTGTATGATACCCTGTTTGCCGATCCCAACCCGGAGGCGGGGGAGGGAGACTTTATGGAGCTGGTCAATCCCCGTTCTCTGGAGGCTCTCACCGGCTGCAAGGTGGAGGCGTCTTTACATGCGGCGCGTACCCCGGAGGCTTTCCAGTTTTTGCGGTTGGGCTATTTTTGCGTGGACAATCAGGACAGTGCGCCGGGTCATCTGGTGTTCAACCGTTCGGTGTCGCTCAAGGATGGCTTTAAAAAAGGGAAATAGGTCTCCTGTCCTGAATTTTTAAAGGACGGGGATATGACGGTAATCCTGAAAAAGCAAAAAATTGTCAACGGTTTGATGCTTTCTCTGCTTTTCTCTTGCTTGAGGATAGTCTGACAGGCGCTCCTCCATGGTGGTTTCCCTTTTTGATTTCTTTTATTCTTTTTCTGTGAGTTTCCCGGTCTGCGATTTATTATCACAGACCGGGAAAGTTTTTTATGCCTGAAAAGGGCGGTACAAAGTCCAAACTTTGTACCGCCCCTTTCAAAATTTATTCGGCCATCAGACTGCTGACCAGACGGGAAAACGCGACGGGGTCCTCTACCGGCAGCCCCTCGATCAGGAGAGCCTGATCGTACAGAAGATGGGCATAGTCCTTCAGCCGTTCCCGATCGCTTTCATATAAGGTTTTCAGTCTGGCAAAAATGGGGTGTGACTCGTTGATTTCCAGCACCTTGTCCGCCTTCACCTGATGGTCGCCGGGCATGGCGCTGAGCACCTTCTCCATTTCAATGGATACCGTGCCGTCAGCGGCAAGACAGACAGGATGAGATTTCAGGCGTTTGGAAAGGCGTACCGCCTTGACCCGCCCGTCCAGGGCGTCCCGCAGAGCGTCAAACAGCTCCCGGCTTTCCTCCGTCTGCTTTTCTTCCTCCGCCTTCTCCTCGTCGGAGTCCAGCTCCAGGTCTCCGGCGGACACCGATTTGAAGCCTTTATCCTCATACTTATCCAATACACGCAGGACGAATTCGTCCACCTCGTCGGTCAGATAGAGGATTTCAAAGCCCTTTTCCTTCACCGCCTCCGCCTGCGGCAGCCGATCCAGGCGGTCCACGCTGTCGCCGCAGGCGTAGAAGATAAAGGGCTGGTCTTCCTTCATGCGCTCGACATACTCCCGAAGGGATACCGGTTTTTTCTCCGTGGAGGAATAGAAGAGCAGAAGATCCCTGAGCAGCTCCTTGCGTTCGCCGTAGTCGTTATAGGCGCCGTATTTCAGCTGAAGTCCAAAATTTTTGAAAAATTTCTCATAGGCATCCCGCTCGTTTTCCAGCATGGACTGGAGCTCGCTTTTAATTTTCTTTTCCAGCCGGGAGGCGATCACCTTCAGCTGACGGTCGTGCTGAAGCATTTCCCGTGAAATATTCAGCGACAGATCCTGTGAGTCGACCAGACCACGGACAAAGCTGAAGCAGTCGGGAAGCAAATCGGCGCACTTATCCATAATCAGCACGCCGCTGGCATACAGCTGAAGTCCCTTTTCATAATCGCGGGTATAATAATTATAGGGCGCGCGGGAGGGGATGAAGAGCAGCGCATTGTAGGTGGCCGCACCCTCGGTGCTGGAATGGATTACCCGCGCGGGGTCCTCATAATCAAAGAATTTTTCCTTGTAGAAGCTGTGATAGTCCTCTGGTTTGAGCTCACTTTTGTTCCGGCGCCAGAGAGGCACCATGCTATTGATGGTTTCCTCCTCGGTATAGGTTTCGTATTCCTCCGGCTTGTCCTCCCGGGGACGGCTTTGTTCCACCTCCATCCGGATGGGATAGCGGATGTAGTCGGAATATTTTTTGATCAGGCCCTGAAGACGGTAGCTTTCCAGAAATTCCCCATAGGACTCTTCTTCCGTATCCTCTTTGAGATTCAGCACGATTTCGGTCCCGTGCTCTTCCTTTTCACAGGGCTCCAGCGTATATCCCTCCGCGCCGCGGGACTGCCAGCGCCACGCTTCGTCGCTGCCATAGGCACGGCTGATAACGGTCACGCAGTCGCTGACCATAAAAGCGGAATAAAAGCCCACACCAAACTGACCGATGATATCGATATCTTCCCGCGCTTCATGCTCCTTCTTGAAGGCCAGCGAACCGCTTTTGGCGATGGTACCCAGATTATTTTCCAGTTCCTCCTTCGTCATGCCGCAGCCGTTATCGATCAGGGTCAGGGTTCGTCCCTCGCGGTCGGGGGTGAGGCGGATCTGAAAATCGGCACGGTCTACATCGGTCAGATGCTCGGTCAGGGAGCGGCTGTACAGCTTATCAATCGCGTCGCTGGCATTGGAGATCAATTCCCGCAGAAAGATTTCCTTATGAGTATAAATGGAATTGATCATCAGGTCGAGAAGCCGCTTGGATTCGGCTTTGAATTGTCTGGTTTCCATAACAGATCCCTCATTTTTTCATTTTAGCACTCGATCGATTCGAGTGCTAAAGCTATCATAATACAGCTGGAAAGAAAAGACAAGGGGGGATTTTGTAAATTATTTATGAAAGCGGGCCGGACAGGACGAGCATGGACCATATGGGCTACAGGATGCTTGTCGGCTGGTCAGAGCTCATGGGGGACAACCGGCTGTCGCAGCGAAAAGAGGGCTACACTAAAAATTTGCCCGGCCATTCGCTCCATGTGTGGTTGAGGGAATATTCCCATACGATGCCGTATATAGTTTCACTTTCGACGGCAAGCACAACATTCACCGTGCGCGCATCCAAGGTGCCTGTCTCCGGCAGACACGATATCTGTGTTTCGCTGCACACCTCTGTTTTACAGCGATTCCTGCTAGGAATGTCCATAGCGGCGCTGCTCATGGATGAACGGCGTATCTTGTGGGCCCTGTCATAAAACCCCCGCTGAAGGGCAAACGGCCTTCCAGCGGGGGCGGGATTCTATAGAGCTTTTTTTCTGACAGCTGTCAGCCGATACCGTCGGTTTTGTAGACAAAGCGAACGCTGCCTTCGCCGCCGGTATAGGCCGTGCAGCTTCGGGAGGCGTTGACCAGCGCGCGGAACCGTTCAGCCAATCCGCCGAGGTCGTCCCGACAGAGCGTAGTCAGCTTTTGAATACCGCTGCGCTGAAATTCCGCCATTCCCTCGGACAACTGCATGGCGCCGTTTTGCAGCTCCTTTTCTCCGCTGATCAGAGCCGCGCCGCCCTGTTGAAGCTCCCGTACGCCGTCGAGCAGCTGTTCCGCACCGCTGCTCAGTTCTCCGGCGCCGGCTGCCAGCTCAGCGGTTCCTGCCTTCAGCTGTTCACCGCCGGCGTTTGCCTGATCTACGCCGCCGGTATAGGCTTTCAGGCTGGCGTGGAATTCACGGTAGCTGTCGAGCTGGGC
The DNA here is from genome assembly GCA_022793315.1 of Clostridiales bacterium. Lineage (GTDB taxonomy): Bacteria > Bacillota > Clostridia > Oscillospirales > Acutalibacteraceae > Avimonas_A. Next base: position 7,473 of record JAAWCO010000017.1, read on the forward strand.
GCGCAGAGCACGGATGCTTTCCCGACCCGCCGCCGCCTGCTGAAGCGCTGCCTCAATCTGGCTGCGTACCTCTTCGCTGTTCAGACTCTGTTCGATGAGGAGCTGTATTTGCTGCTCAACAGCGGCCTCCACCTGACTGCCGATGGCCTCGGACGCCATCTGGGCATCCACAGCGGCCTCTATCTGCCTTTGCTGCTGCGGGGGAATCAGGCCCGCCTGTACGGCCTGTGTATATTGCTCCGCCGTCAGCGATTGTCCGGCTGCCTTCAGAACCTCCTCCAGAACCTGGAAGCGTACAGCGGTCCTGACCTGTGTACGGATCGTATCCTCCTGTGCCGTGACGGCTGCTGTTACCTTTTCCCTTGCCGTGGCATCGGCGGCTGCCCGAACGGTTTCCTCGCTGAGAGAGGCCAGCACCTGATCGAGAGCTTCCGCATAGGTATCCATATGTAAGGGAGGAACCTGAAGTCCGGAGGCAGCCAGCTGGGTGTTGGCGGCGGCCAGCAGGGTTTGAAAGAGGGTGTCCGCTCCCTGATTCAGGGCGGCGCTGTTCTGTGCCAGCTGGTTCAGACCGCCGGCCAATTCTCCGGCGCCGCACTGAATCGCGGAGACGCCGGTTTGCAGTCTGCTGGCGCCGTTGGTCAGTTCTTTTGCGCCGGCTGCCAGCTGATCTATGCCGGCGATCAGCTCGCCTGACCGGGTTAGAAGGGTGCTCAGTCCGTCATATAACACGGAGGAACCATCTGCCAGCTCCTGCGCAGCGCTTTCAAGCTGCTTCAGCGCCTCCTCCATAGACACGGTGTCATCTATCCGGTCGGGGTCCAGCTCGCTGAACAGGCTGCCGGAGGCGACAGACATGGTGGCGGACAGAGAAAAGTCAGTCGCATCGGCAGTGATTTCCACATGGGAGGGGATGTCCAGCTGATCCGATGTCAGGCCAAGGCTTTCCTGCATGCCTGGGAAAGCGAAGCCGACCACGATGCTTCGGCTGCCGTCGCTGATGACTCTGCCGTTGCTGACCGTGATATTCCGAAAATGGTCATTGTCCATCGTCAGACCTGTCAGCATGACAAAGGGAACATAGATATCGGTGGGTTCTCCCAGGATTTCCACTGTCTGCTTCTGGTGGTTCTGGTAGAGGAAGCGGATGGTAACCTGCCCGCTTTTGCCCGCCAGCTCTTCGGCCGAAATTGGCTGGCCGTCCAGCAGATAGTGGATGGAGATGTCCACAGGAAGCTCCTTTTGGGCTTCTCCCTGATAATAGATATCTCCTCCTGCCGCGTCCCAGACGCGCATATTGTCGGGATTCAGGGAATAACCTTCGTCCCCCTTGACATTGGTCAGACCGGTGAGTGCACCGGGATCGCCGGGATCGACAAGCACGTTCTGCTTCTGCGCATTTTTCAGCCAATCGCTGACAATGATTTTCCGTACTGCTCCGTCAGCGCCGGCGAGAATATAGACAGTTTCATCCTTTTCAGCGGGAAGGCTCTGTGCTGTTCCCGCCGCGTCTTCCATCCCGTTTCCTGCATTTTTCCCGCCGTCGGGGTTCGGCAGGGCTGCCAGTCCCAGTCCTGTGGTCAGAAGTCCGCCGGCCAGCAGAAGGGAGAGGGATTTGATCAGAATTTTCTTATTCATGAGCGATTCCTCCGTTCTCAGTTTGGGGCTTCATGCCCCAGGTGGTTTTACAGATGATGGTATCGAAAAGCAGGAACAGAGCAGGCAGGATCAGGAGCACGCACAGCATGCTGACAAGCGCACCGCGGGCCATCAGGTTGCACATGGAGCCGATCATGTCGATATCCGAGTACAGCCCTACCCCGAAGGTGGCAGCGAAAAAGCCGAGGGCGCTGACGGCAATGGAGGGCAGGGAGGAGGAGAGGGCGGTCCGGACCGCTTCCCGTTTTTCCCTTCCCAGAGACCGTTCCTTTTTGTAACGGGTGGTCATCAGAATAGCGTAGTCCACTGTAGCCCCCAGCTGGATGGTGCTGATGCAGATCGGTGCGATAAAGGGGAGAGAAACACCGGTATAGAAGGGAATGCCCAGATTGATGAAAATGGCGAATTCGATGACCGCCACCAGAATAAAGGGGAGGGTGACTGATTTCAGCACCAGGGCGATGATCAGGAAAATCGCTGCGATGGAGATGATGTTAACTACCTTGAAATCCCGGTCGGTGACTGTGATCAGATCCTTGGTGCAGGGGGCCTCCCCGATGAGCATGCCGTCCGGGTCATATTTTTTCAGAATGGTATTGATGTCGTCTACCTGCTGGTTGACCTCATCGGAGGCGACTTTGTATTGTGAGCTGACCAGCAGGAGCTGGTATCGATCGCTTTTAAGCAGGCCAGTGAGCGATTCCGGCAGAATTTCCTCCGGTATGGCGGGGCCGACCAGGCTGTTGAAGCCAATGGCATGCCTGACGCCGTCAAGCGCTTCGATTTCTTCCATCATGGCGTTCGCGTCTTTGGCCGGCATCCCCGCATCAGCCAAAATCATGTGGGTGGAGGCCATGTCGAAGGTTTCCTGTAGCTTAGTGGTGGCGACGATATTTTCCATATCCTGGGGCAGAGCCTCGCTCAGCTCGTAATATACCTGATTATGACGGTAGCCATACAGCGCGGGAAGCAGAGCGACGGCAAAAATTATCAGAAAAATCCAGGCACGTTTGACCACAAAACCCGTTGCCTTTTCCAATGGCGGTAAAAGCGGCCGGTGCTTTGTTTTTTCAATCAGCCTGTCAAACGCCAGAATCAGAGAGGGCAGAAGGGTGACGCACGCGATGACGCCGAATACCACACCCTTGGCCATGACCAGTCCCAAATCTCGTCCCAGGGTGAAGGTCATAAAGCACAGCGCCATAAAGCCGGCCACCGTCGTGATCGAGCTGCCGACCACTGAGGTGATGGTGTTGGAGACGGCATGGGCCATGGCGCGTTCCTTATCACCGTGAAAGCGGGTTTTCTGTTCCGAATAGCTATGCCAGAGAAAGATGGAATAATCCATGGTGACGGCCAGCTGCAGCACAGCGGAAAGCGCTTTGGTGATATATGAGATTTCTCCTAAAAAGAAATTGCTGCCCAGATTATACAGGATGGCCATGCCGATACTGATCAGGAAGATGAACGGAATGATCCAGGAATCCATAAACACCATCATGACAGCGCAGGCCAGCAGCACCGCCAGCGCGACATAAATGGGTTCCTCCTGCTCGCACAGGGCCTTCAGGTCGGTGACCAGGGCAGACATCCCCGATACAAAGCACTGTTTGCCGGCCGCCGAACGAACCTGGGCGATAGCCGCCATGGTATCATCAGAGGAGGTGGAGGTATCGAAAAAGATCGCCATGCCATTACAGTCGATGACATGGCCCTTGGTGTAGCCGTGAGCCGTAGCGGCCTGACACGCAAAATGAAATCTCTCATGGGGGTGACTCCTGCCGAGTTTCTACGTGAGACACGTCTTACCCTTGCCTCAACACTCCTCGCC
>JAAWCO010000018.1 GCA_022793315.1 Clostridiales bacterium
AGGTGAGCAGCAGGGTGCGGATATGGGAGCCGTCCACATCGGCATCGGCCATGATGATAACCTTGCCGTAACGCAGCTTGGACAGATCAAAATCCTCTCCGATTCCACAACCCAGCGCCACCACAATGGGAATCAGCTTTTCATTGCCGTAAACCTTGTCCAGACGGGCTTTTTCCACATTGAGCATTTTTCCCCACAAAGGCAGAATTGCCTGAAAGTTCCGATCCCGGCCCTGAATGGCCGATCCGCCTGCCGAGTCGCCCTCAACGATATACAGCTCTGTGCGCTCCGCATCGCTCCAGATACAATCGGCGAGCTTCTCCGGCATACGGGTGGAAGCGAGACCGCTCTTTTTCCGGGCAAGCTCACGGGCTCGCTGTGCCGCCTCACGAACGCGGGAGGCGCTGATGGATTTTTCCAAAATGGCCTTTGCTACCGCGGGATTTTCCTCCATAAAGGCAGCCAATTTTTCATTCAGCAGTGTGTTCACCAGGGTTCCTATCGCCGTATTGCCCAGCTTGGCCTTCGTCTGGCCCTCAAACTGCGCTTCCTTGAGCTTAACACTGATGACGGCTGTCAGACCCTCTCTCACATCATCTCCCTTGAGACTGTTATCCCCCTCCTTGAGCAGACCGTGCTTGCGGGCATAATCGTTAAAAATCCGTGTGATTGCTGTTTTAAAGGCGGTTTCATGGGTGCCGCCGTCCACAGTATGAATATTGTTGGCAAAGGAAAGGATGATTTCATTGTAGCTGTCGTTATACTGCAGCGCGACCTCTGCAATGGAATCGCCGTCGTTCACACTGATATGGATCACCTGCGGATGCAGCGTCTGATACCCGCGCGCCCGGTTCATAAACTCAACGAAGGAGGAGATACCTCCCTCATAGCAGTAGTTTTCCTCCACTGTCGCATCGGGCTGCCGCCGGTCGCGCAGGGTAATGGATAATCCTGCATTAAGAAAGGCCTGCTCCCTCAACCGTTTTTGCAGAATTTCAAATTCATATTCCGTGGTCTCGGTAAAAATCTCCGCGTCCGCCTTAAAACGGATCAGAGTACCATTGTGATCGCAGCTGCCGATCACGGTCAGATCATTGACCGGCTTGCCTCTTTCAAAGCGCTGGGCGTACACCTGTCCCTCATGCGATACCTCAACCTCCAGCCATTCGGATAAAGCGTTGACCACTGAGGAACCCACACCGTGCAGACCGCCGGATACTTTATAGCCCGACCCTCCGAATTTACCGCCGGCATGGAGGACAGTCAGCACCACCGTCACCGCAGGCAAACCGACCTTTTCCTGAATACCAATCGGGATTCCGCGGCCGTTATCCCGCACGGAAATAATATCGCCCGGTAAAATATCCACATCAATATGCGTGCAGTATCCGGCCAGCGCCTCATCAATGGAATTGTCTACAATCTCATATACTAGGTGGTGGAGGCCACGGGGACCGGTGGAGCCGATATACATACCGGGCCGCTTGCGTACCGCCTCCAGCCCTTCCAGCACCTGTATCTGACTTTCATCATAAGGCTGGTTATCGTCGGGCTGGGGAGTCTGTCTGATTTCCTGTTCCGTATCCATGGATAAAAAAACCTCCGTCACTCTTTTCACGGGTCCGGTTCTCTTTGTTCAACCGGCTGCATACAATAATTTATGTTGATGAGGACAGGCCATCCTCTATTTTTCATCAAGGGAGGGAAAAATGGATTCCCCGCTTCGTTTCAGAAGGGTAGAGGCCGCAAGCGGAGAAATGTAAACGGTCTCTCTGCCGTCCCGGTCCATGGTCACGACAAAGGATTTGGGCAGCTCCATTGTCACATTGACCACCCGACCGCCCTTCTCCGCATCGGCAAGAAACTGGCGGGTGTGGGAAGAAACGGAGGAATTATCCAGATCAAAAATACCCACAATCTGATTCATCCGTACCACAATATCCTGTCCCAAATGAAGATACATGCTCATTCTCCGCCTTCCGTAAGAATCACCTGCCCCTGTTTCACATGAAACGCCCGGCCTCCGGTCAATCGGATCACCGCCGCCGGATCACAGCAGGTGATAAACACCTGTCCCTCCCCCATGCGGTTGAGCAGATAGTCCTGACGGGACATATCCAGCTCGCTCATCACATCGTCCAGCAATACCACCGGTTTTTCCCCAATGGCCTGTTCCAGGAGAGAAGCCTCCGCCAGCTTGAGTGCCAGCACCACCGACCGCTGCTGTCCCTGAGAGGCATAGCTACGGGCGGAAAGTCCATCCACCTCCAGCAGCAGGTCGTCACGATGGGGTCCGACTGTAGTAAATCCCGCCAGCTGATCTGACTGCCGGTGGCTGTGAAGAGCCTCCAGCAGACAGGCAGTCCATTCAGCGGTCTCCCTTCCCTCACTCTTCTCCACCGACAGCTCTCCAGCAGTAGAATGATAGGATATCTTCAGCTGTTCACAGTTGTGAGACAAGCCTCTGTAATGCTCCGAAGCGACGGGCTGCAGCTGTTCTACATAGCGCTGCCGGGCTGTCAGAAGAGATCCCCCCGCCTGTGCCAGTCGATTATCCCATATCTCTAACAGCTGAGAAAAACCGGCAGGACGATTCTTATCGCGCAGCAGGGCATTTCTCTGATTCAATACCCGCTGATAAACGGCAAGCGCCTTCATATAGGCTGGCTTCAGCTGACAACAGGCCGCATCAAGAAACCGGCGGCGTCCTTCCGGTCCCTCTTTGACCAGTCCCAGATGGATGGGCGAAAACACCACAGCTCCAAATACGCCGGTCAATCGGCCGGGCGCGGGCTGAGCGATTCCATTTAACGTCGCCCGGCGGCGCTTTTCTATCTGAATCTCGGCCTCCTGCTCCCTTTCCTGTGCCGTGAAGGTGAGAAAAAGTGAGGCCTGTTCCCGGTCAAAGCCAACCATTTCCGTGTCTTTCGCACCGCGAAAGCTTTTTCCTCCGGTGAAAAGCCACAGACTCTCCAGCAGATTGGTTTTTCCCTGTGCATTGTCCCCAAAAAGAATATTGACGCCGGGCGACGGTTCCAGCTCTCCCACCTTCAAATTGCGAAAGCCGTCCCAGCCAAGCCGTTGTACCATCATGAGGAAATTTCCCTGACGGTGATTTCCCGCTTCCCTTCAGGATCAATGACAATTTGCCCCGATCGGATTTTCCGTCCCCGCTGGAGACAGCTTTCGCCGTCCACCTGGATTTGTCCGGTCTGGATCATCATTTTTGCTTCTCCCCCCGTTGCAGCAATCCCTGCCAGCTTCAGCAGAGCATCCAGCCGGATAAAAGGGGTGGAGATGGATACGATTTCCTTTTTCACAGCATTCACCGGCCCTTACTTTTTCAGCCGTACCGGCAGAACAAGGAAGAGAAAGCTCTCTCCGCTGGGGGGAAGCACCTTCATCGGGGACAGAGGACCCGCCAGCTCGATTTTTACCTCGTCGGTTTCGGAGTTTTTCAGCGCATCCAGCAAAAAGCGGGAATTAAAGCCCATTTCCTCCGGATTGCCTTCCATTTCCGCTGAAATCACATCGCTGGCGCTTCCCAGCGGCGTGGTACAGGATATCTGGATTCGTCCGTCCCGAAATTCGCAGATGAGAGGGGATTTGATCCGGTCGTTGATCACCAGAGAGGCACGTTCCACTGCGTCCATCAGCTCGCGTGTCCGAATCCGGACAGTGGTGGAAATCTGCTGGGGGATCGCCTTGCGATAGGGCAGAAATTCGCCGTCCAGCAAACGGGAAATCACCGCATAACCGCCGATTTTCATCACAACATGACGGCTGCCGACCGCCATGGACATGGGGGTATCCTCATCTCCTAAAAGCTTCAGTACCTCCGACAAGGTTTTCCCTGGAACGACAAAGGTGGCGCACTCCTCGCTTTTGATTTCCTCACAGCGTACCGCCAGACGGGAACCATCCACAGCCACCAGACGGATACTGGATTCTTCAATCTCAAACTGAATGCCGGTGTGTACCGGGCGGGCATCGGTCTGGGCGACAGCGAACAGAGTTTGCCGGATCATGCTGCGAAGCGTATTCTGCGGCAATGTAAAGGCAGCACCGTCGGTAACAGAGGGGATTTCAGGATATTCAGCAGCGGCGATGCCGATAATGGAAAATTCGGTAGAACCGCTTTTAATAATGGTGCCGCATTTTTCATCACATTCCAGAGAAATCCGGTCATCCGGAAGCTTGCGTACAATTTCCCCGAACAATTTAGCGGAAAGAACGATCTCTCCCGGTTCGGCAACCTGCGCTTCAATTGTGGTAGTAATTCCCAGATCCAGATCATAACCGGCCAGGAACAGAGTGTTTCCCGACGCACGCAGCAGAACACCCTCCAGCGAGGGAAGGGTGGATTTTCCCGAAACGGCGTGCTGAACGCTGTTGACGGCATTCAGCAGGGCCTGCCGTTCACAAATGATTTTCATACATAGCCGTCCTTTCCTTTGACAATATCTCTTGACCGGGAATCCGAAAAACGCCGCATGACAGACGCTTTTCGATGAAAACGTGTTTTTGCGTTGTTTTTACCATACAAAACTCTTTCTTTATCGTAGTCTATAGTAGGG
>JAAWCO010000019.1 GCA_022793315.1 Clostridiales bacterium
GACATCGTGGAGGGACATTAAAAGCAAGTTACATATTCAGTTTTCAAAAAGCCCCGTAAAATCAAGGGTTTACGCCAAAGTGGTAAGAAACGGCGTTGTAGATTTTGAGTCCACTACGTCTGCCAATTCCATCACACCGGCATATCCCTTGCAACTTTTTCCTGTTCCCTTTTCAAAAGGCCAAAAGAACCGGAAAAACAAACCAGACAGTCTTAAGCGCTTCCCTGTAAAAAGGAACCTGCTGCGGAGCCTCCCCGAAAAGAGCATCTCTCCGCTCCCCAGGCATCCTCTTTCCAAAAGAATTCTCCTGACAAGCCGACTGGCCTTTGCCCTTACCTTTTTGTATTATACCGTATCGGCGGGAGAAAAGCAAGCGGTGAAACAAAATAAAAACGGAATACCTGCTGCTGAACCGTGTCCGTTATTCATCGTCGTCATCCTCTTCTGTATTCCGGTAATCCGGACCCTGTTCCTACAGTCCCCTCCTCTCAGCCGAATATCGGCACAGCCCTGGGGACCCCATCAGCCGGCTGACCGCCCATTTCTCGTTAATAATGAACCCATGCCCATACTTTCGGTAAAAATTTCGCAGGTCTGTGGAAAGGTCCTCCCCATTCTCTGCCAGGCATTGATGATCTCCTCTGCACTCAACGGATATCTCTTCATATTTTTATCGCTTTTTCAAACCTCTCTCTGCTCCTCTGCCGGTTATCAGGCCGCTCCTGGTCAGTCGAGGCAGCTATCGATCCCCGGCTGCCCGGGCGGAGCCGGCTGAATGCAGCGCCCGATCTTCAGGAGGCATCTGCGCTTTCGTTCCTCTTCACCGCCGGCGCCGCACTTCTCCGAGGCTCCGGCAGGCTTTTCTGAAAGGCGCAGGAAGCAAGGAATCTACAGCCATTCCAGCAGCTCGTCCAGCCGCCGGATTTCCCTCACTCCCGGGGGACAGGTATCGACGCCGACGGCGTTCATAAACACCGGCTGCATACCGGCGGACGCGGCGCCCTGCACATCGTTGACCAGATGATCCCCCACAAAGATACAGCAAGGGCAGGGCACCCCCAGCCGGGATGCCGTGCGGCGGAAAATCTCCGGTTCCGGCTTATGAATCTGTTCATCCCCGGACACCACCGCAATATCCAGAAGCGGGCGGATACCCGCCGCATCCAGCTTGCGGTTTTGCTGAACAGACAGGCCGTTGGTGATCACCCCCACCCGATATCCTCTCTGACGCAGAACGGTGAGGACCTCCACCGCATCGGGAAACAGGGTGGTATATTCCGGAAAACGGAACTGGAGCTCCCGATGCAGGGCCGCCGCCGCCGGCGCATGAGTCCAGCCCCATTCCTTCATCAGAAAACGGAAAAACTCCGGATAATCGACATAGCCCCGGCAATTGCGGTGGAGCATCTCTTCCCCCCGCCGCTGCTTTTCCTCCGGCGGCAGTTCAGGGAAGTACTTATCCAGAAAAAACGCGATATATTTCTGAAAAGCAGCGGCTCTATCCTGCAGGGTATCATCAAAGTCAAAGAGCACCGCCCGCGTCTCGTTCCTCTGCCCGCCGCACATCCGCTCGCGCACTGTCTCTCCATCCCGCCAGATCCGCTGCTTCAGCTCCTCCACGGAGGAAAAGCGCTGCTCCGGACGCAGAAAGCTCACCAGTGTCACCGGCACCTCCCGCCCGTACAGATCGCCGCTGTAATCAGGAATCCAGGTTTCAGAAATCGGCGCAGCGGCCACCGCATCCCCGCCTCCGGCCACGGTAGGACGCATCCCGACGTTGGTCACACCATAATAGGTCTGACCATCCACCTCCACACTGGAGGCATATACGCCGAAGCAGGGCCGGACAAACCGGTCGGGCAGCCGCTGGTTGATGGTGGGCGTACCCAGACGCCGTCCCAGCTTCTGCCCCTCCGATACGGGGAAATCCAGCACAAAGGGCCGTCCCAGCAGGCGGGATGCCTGCTCCATCTCCCCCTGCTCTATCAGCCGGCGAATCCGGCTGGAGCTGACTGTCTCGCCGTCCACCTCTACCGCGCCGGCGACAGCCACCGCTATCCCTTTTGAAGCGCACAGCTCCCGAAGGAGAGCGGCATCCCCTGCTCCGTCCTTTCCAAAGCGGTAGTTAAAACCACAGCATACCAGACGGGCGTCCAGCTCCCGGCACAGCACCTGCTCCACGAAGCTTTCCGGCGTCAAATCCTTTACCGCCTCGAAATCGGCGCGGATCAGCTCCTCCACCCCAAGGGTCCCCAGTGCCAGAAGCTCCTGCCGGTCGGAACACAGGGCACAGGCGCCGTCCTTCAGCACGCCAGGCGGCTGGCGGAAGGTATAAGCACTGACGGTCAGGGGCTCCTCCCTTCCGTTCAGCTCCCGGCCCGCGGCCAGTGAAATCACCGCCCGGTGCCCCAGATGCAGGCCGTCAAACAACCCCAGTGCCACCGCACGCGGCCGGCGGGGAAGCGGTTCGCTGTCTCTGTCGTATATTTTGACTTCCATCATAACCTCCGTTTCCGGTCAGCCCCCTGCCGGACCACCCATCGCAAGCGGCCCCGCTGTCAAAAGAGACGCAGCACCCGCAATTCCTCCCCCACAGTCTGTCCCAGCCCGAGAAACCGGCCGTCTGGCGCTTTCACCCGCACTGTTCCCGCCACCCGGACGTTCAGCCGGTTGAGCGCCAGCGCTCCGCCATTGCTGAAGCGGACCGCCTGTGCGGCAGACACCTTCACCTCGCCCAACGAAAGGAAAAGCTCCTCGGTGGGCTTCACATGGCCGGCCAGCTCCCCGGCCTCCGCCAGTCTCCGCGCTTCCTCCAGCGTCAGACAGTCATCCAGGGAATATCCCGCGGCTTCGGTGCGTTTCAGGGCGGTCATCACCGCGCCGCAGCCCAGATACTCCCCGAGATCAGCGCACAGCGTGCGGATATAGGTTCCCTTTGAGCAGGCGCAGTCCATCGTCAGCTCCCCGGCACATGGGTCGTAGTCAAGGAGCTGAAGCGAGTAAATGGTGACCGGGCGCGCCTCCCGTTCCACCTCCAACCCCTGCCGGGCCAGCTGATAGAGCCGCACGCCATCCCGCTTGAGCGCCGACATCATCGGGGGAATCTGTAACAGCTCCCCTCGAAAATGGCCCAGCGCCTCCTCTATCGCCTCCCGCTGCGGAAGGGGTGCCCCCGTTGTTTCCACCCGGCCCCAGATGTCCTGGGTATCGCTGACGGCGCCAAAACGCAGGGTGGTCTGGTAGCGCTTATCATGACAGGGCAAAAGCTCCAGCGCACGGGTCGCTTTTCCTACCAGAAGGGGGAGTGTCCCTGTCGCCATGGGGTCCAGCGTACCCGCATGCCCGACCTTCTTTTCCCCCAGCAGGCGGCGCAAGATGGCACAGCAGCTAAAGGAGGTGATATTCTGCGGCTTATCAATGCAAAGAATGCCGTCCATATGTCCCTCTCCCGTCATTGATGAGGCAGGCCGTCTGTTTCCGGACGGCCCTCCTTCAGACAAGAACCCCTCGATTGATAAGGAAAAACCGCCTGACGGCGGTCAAAAGACGCACAGCCGTCGTTCTCCGATTGGGCGGATGTTCGCCCGCCGGCATTTCCCTTTTGTTCCGCTGTCCGGTCTTTCGGCGTTTTCCGGGAGAAAAAACGGGGGATGGCCAGGCGAACGAGACCGTCGGGCTAACGCCCGGCAACGAGGGCAACGCCGCCTGCCCTCGTTTTTATCCCCCAAAACCGGATCCGCCCTTGTCAATCAACAGTATTCTACAATAAGTAATTTTCATATGAAAATATACCGAAATCCTTCGCTTCCGTCATCCTTCAATCCCGGGAACGGTCTGCCGCACCGCCTCCAGAATACGGTCCACCGCCTGAGCGGCGGGTCCCGGCAGCGCACAGCCGGCGGCACGGACATGGCCGCCGCCGCCCAGCCTGGCGCAAATGGCCGAAGCATCGGCATGGTGGCCAGAGCGGACGCTCACCTTGAAGCCGCCATCCTCCTTCTGACGCATCGTCACCCCGACCCAGACGCCTTCGATCTGGCGGGGCAGCGGCGCCAGCCCTTCCATATCGTTCTCCCCTGCCCCGCTTTCCTGCACCATACCGGTGGTGACCAGCATCACAGCGCAGCGGCCATCCAGATAGAAGCGCATGCTTTCCAGCGCCAGCCGCTCCAGCTCCACACGGGAGCGGGATTTGATGTCAAACATCACGCGGTTGATCGGGTCGGCGCGAACGCCTGCCTCCATCAAATCCGCCGCGATGCGGTGGGTGGCGGCGGTGGTGTTGGAATAGCGGAAGCAGCCGGTGTCGGTGGCAATGCCGGTATACAGACCTTCGGCTGTCGCGCGGTTGAGCGGAACCCCCAACTCCCGGATCACCGCATAAATCAGCTCTGCCGTCGCCGCACAGCCGGCGTCCAGCAGCAGATGGCGGGCATAGGCGGTATTGGAGGCATGATGATCAATGCAGAGCTCAATTCGGTCGGCAAAGGCCTCCAGCCTCTTCCCCAGAAGGCGGGGATCCGCCACATCCACCGAGCAGATGAAGGCCGGCTCAAAGGCCGGCAGAGGCAGTCCCTCGAACAAAAAACTGTATTTATCCGGAATCGTGTCGGCGCATTCAACCCGCGCCGTTTTTCCCAGCTGCTGCAGGGCGCGGCACAGGGCGAAGCCCGACCCCAGCGTATCGCCGTCGGGGTACTGATGGGTCAGGATCAGAATACGGTCGGCGGCGCGCAGCGCGTCCGCCGCCTGTGCGGCTGTTATTCGCTCACTCATGCGTCCCGCCCTCCTTCTCCTCCAGCGCCTGAATCTTCCGGGCAATATGCGCGCTGTATTCAATCGAACCGTCGGCTATAAAACGCAGCTCCGGGACATGGCGCAGCTTCAGCGCTGCGCCCAGCTCGCGCCGGATATAGCCCTGGGCGCTGACAAGCCCCCTGACGGCGGTTTTTGCCGCATCCAGTCCCTCCACCGCGCTGACATAGACGGTGGCATAGGACAAATCATTTGTCACCTCAACCCGGACAATGCTGAGCAAAACGCCGGTCACCCGTGGGTCCTTCAGCGTGCGGAGGATAGCGGTCAACTCCCGCCGGACATCCTCGTTCACCCTGTCCATTCGATAACCTACCATGATGCATTTTCCTCCCTATAACGGCCCCGGTCCCGATGCTGTCCGGCATGGACGGAAACCGGGAGAAGGGCATCAAAACAAGCCTTCTCCGGTTCACCGGGATGGGCGGCGTCAATCAGCCCGCCGGCAGGAAGCGGTGCTCCCCTGCGCGGCGGCGCCCCGATAGGATTCCTCACCGGACCGCCGTTCATGCGTGGCTTCTTTAATCGCGGTATTCCTCCACGATATACATCTCGTAAACGTCCCCTTCGCGGATATCGTTGAATTTCTCCAGACCAATACCACATTCAAAGCCCTGCGCCACTTCCTTCACATCGTCCTTGAAACGTTTGAGGGAATCCATTTTGTCATCGGCAATAATGATACCGTCCCGCACCACGCGGATCAGATCGTTGCGCAGAATTTTACCCTCGAGCACATAACAGCCCGCAACGGTGCCCACACCGGTGATCTTGTATACCTGGCGGACCTCCACCCGGCCGTGAAGCACCTCACGGGTCTTGGGTGCGAGCATGCCCTTCATGGCGGATTCAATTTCCTCAATGCAGTCGTAGATGATGCGGTAGAGACGGAGATCCACGCCCTCTCTCTCGGCGGCGGCCTGCGCCAGCGGATCCGGCCGGACATTGAAGCCGACAATGATGGCGTTGGAGGCGCCGGCCAGCATCACATCGCTCTCAATCACCGCGCCCACTGCGCCATGGATGACCCGGACGCGCACCTCCTCGTTGGACAGCTTTTCAAGCGACTGTCTGACTGCCTCCACCGATCCCTGAACGTCCGCCTTGATGATGACGTTCAGCTCCTTCATTTCCCCCTGCTGCATCTGATCGAACAGATTGTCCAGCGTCACCTTCTGATACTGGCTGAACTGCTCCTCACGGGCGGCCTGCTTGCGCTGCTCCACCAGCTGGCGGGCCAGCCTTTCATCCTTGACGGCGTTGAACACGTCGCCGGACTGAGGCACCTCGTCCAGACCCATGATCTCCACCGGAACCGAAGGTCCAGCCGCGTCGGTTTTGCGGCCCAGATCGTCGGTCATGGCGCGCACACGGCCCACCGCCGCGCCCGCGACAATCACATCACCTGAACGCAGCGTACCGTTCTGCACCAGTACGGTGGCGATGGGACCGCGTCCCTTGTCCAGGCGCGCCTCGACGACCGTTCCCCTCGCGGCGCGGTCGGGGTTGGCCTTCAGCTCACGCATTTCCGCCACCAGCAGCACGGTCTCCAGCAGCTTATCCAGTCCCATGCCGGTTTTGGCCGACACCGGAACACAGATCACATCGCCGCCCCACTCTTCGGGAACCAGCTCATGCTCGGTGAGCTGCTGCATGACGCGGTCGGGATTGGCCTCCGGCTTATCCATTTTGTTGATCGCCACAATGATGGAAACACCCGCTGCTTTAGCATGGTTAATCGCCTCTACCGTCTGGGGCATGATGCCATCGTCAGCGGCAACCACCAGAATGGCGATGTCGGTCACCTGTGCGCCGCGCGCCCGCATTGCCGTAAAGGCCGCATGCCCGGGCGTGTCGAGGAAGGTGAGGAACTGCCCACCCGTTTTCACCCGATAAGCGCCGATATGCTGTGTGATGCCGCCGGCCTCGCCGTCGGTCACACGGGTATCCCGGATTGCGTCGAGAATGGAGGTCTTTCCGTGATCAACATGGCCCATCACAACCACCACCGGGTCACGGGGCTGCAGATCGGTATCCTCATCCTCGCTGTCGTCGATGATGCGCTCCTCAATGGTCACCACCACCTCGCGCTCCACCCTGGCATGGAACTCTTCACCGATCAGGTAAGCGGTGTCAAAATCAATCTCCTCATTGACCGCCGCCATGACGCCCAGCCCCATCAGCTTCTTGATAACCTCTGCCGATGTCGCCTTCAGCCGGCTGGCCAGCTCACCCACTGTAATGGTTTCACCTACCGTGATGGTCATATGCTTCTTCTGACGTTCCAGCTGAATCCGGCGCAGACGCTCCGCTTCGGTCTCCCGACGCGGCTTGGGACGGCGGTACTGCTGGGATTTCTGATTGATTTTCTGCTTTTTCACCGCGCCGCCGTCCCCCCGGACATGGCTGGAGGTCTGGGCGAGGGTGTCAAATTTTTCGTCGTATTTCCCCACGTTGACCTGGGGAGTACGGGTATCCACTGTACGGCGCTGAACTGGGGCCTTGGGCCGCGACGGCTGTTTGGCAGCCGGCGCGGCGGGGGCAGCTGCCGGAGCCGGAGGAGTGGCGGCTCTGCCGCCGGAAACGGACGTCTCCGACGAAGGCGCAGGCGCCTCTGCAGCAGCGACGGGCGCTTCTGCTGGCTTCTTCGCCGGCTTCTTCTCTTCCGCCGTTGCAAAATAGGCGTCAAAACTCGCCACCTGCCGGTTCTGTGTAAAATGCTCAAACACAATGTCGAGCTCCTCTTCGGTCAGCGCCGTCATGCTCTTTTTGGGCGTATCAACGTACTGAGACAGCAGCGCAATCACCTCTTTGGTGGTGGAGCCGAAATCCTTGGCAACCTCGCTGACGCGATATTTAATCATCATAGGGCATACCCTCCTGTATCTGATGTTTGCTGCTGGCGGAAGCGGTCTTCCCCTCCGTTTCCGGCGGCAGCTGTTTGCGTATGGCGGCGGCAAAGCCCTTATCGCAAAGGGCGAGAACGCCAACCGGCTTATCAAGGCCCAGCGCGCGGCCCAGTCCAGCTTTATCAATGGGCAGAGACACGATCCGCTCCTCCCGTCCCCGGGCGGCAAAGCGCAGCTCCTTTTCCGTTTTCGCCGACAAATCGGACGCCGTCAGCACCATATCGGCTTTTCCCGATTTCAGCAGCCGTTCCACGGCGTCAAACCCGGTGGTCAGCTTTCCCGCCCGGCGGGACATTCCCAGCAGTCCGGTCAGTTTCGTGTTCACCAGCCTGTAATTCCTCCTCCATACGATCGTACACCTCGACGGGAATCCGGCAGGAAAAGGCCTTTTCCAGCCTTTTGGCCTTGCGGGCGGCCTGCAGGCATTCCAGACGGCGGCACACATACGCGCCGCGTCCCGCCTTTTTGCCGGTCGGGTCAAGGGAGATATCCCCTTCGGGACTTCTGACCACCCGCGTCAGCTCCCGTTTTTCCTTCATTTCGCCGCAGCCGGTGCATTTGCGCATCGGAGGGCGCTTCATCCGAACCATGCAGTCCCCGTCCTTTCCACCCGGTCAAACGGGCGCGTGTTCCTGCCGCGCCGTTTTCTCTGTTTATTCGCCGTAGAAGCCGCTCTCCGGCCGAATATCAATTTTCCATCCGGTCAGCTTGGCCGCCAGGCGGGCGTTCTGCCCCTTGTTGCCGATGGCCAGCGACAGCTGGGCATCGGGCACGGTGGCGCGGCAGCTTTTCGCCCCGTCGGGATCCAGCTCCACCGATACCACTTTGGCGGGCGACAGCGCCGCCGCAATGAATTTCTCCGGCTCCTCGCTGTATTCCACCACGTCAATCTTCTCGCCGCCCAGCTCCTCTACAATCCCATTGACACGGGCTCCGCGGGGGCCGATGCAGGCGCCCACCGCATCCACATTTTCGTCCCGGCTGAATACGGCCAGCTTGGTGCGGAAGCCCGCCTCACGGGAGATGCCCCGGATCTCCACCACACCGCTGAAAATCTCCGGAACCTCCATCTCAAACAGCCGCTTGACCAGACCGGGATGGGTGCGGGAAATCAGTGCGCGGGGTCCCTTATCTCCCTCGCGGACATCCACCACATACACCTTGACGCGATCTCCCTCGCGGAGCTCTTCGCCCTCAATCTGCTCGTTTTTGAGCAGAACGGCTTCCGCGGAACCGATTTCCACCGTCACGGCGCCGGTTTTGACATCCACCCGATTCACCAGCGCGGTTACCAGCTCCTGATTTCGGCGCTGAAACTCCTGCATCTGCTGACCCCTCTCCGCCTCGCGGATTCCCTGCCGGATGACATGCTTGGCGGTCTGCGCCGCGATGCGGCCGAACTGTTTGGTCTCCAGCGGGATTTCCACCGTATCACCCACCACAGCAGCGGCGGAATACCGGGCGGCCTCCTCCGGCAGCAGCTCTACATCAGGGTCCTCTACCTCTTCCACCACCGTTTTATACAGAGCGACTGAAAATTCGCTGGTGGCGGGGTCCATCGTCACCCGGATGTTGTCCTTCCCGCCGTAGTCGCGTTTGACGGCAATAATCACGGCGGCCTGTATCTTCTCCATCAAATAATCCGCCGGAATCCCCTTTTCCTTTTCCAGCAGCTTGACGGCTTCAAAAAATTCTGCGTTATTCATTTTCCGACCATTCCTTTCCTGAAAAACCTTTTCCCCTTTATTCTTCCTCTATCTCTTCATCGGGCGGAGCGTCTTCCTCCGCCTCGCTGTCCAGCTCCGCAGCGAGCCACACCGCAGAAAGCTCCCGCAGGCTGAACTCACGGCGGACGCCCTCTTCGTCCTCCAGCGTGACTGTTCCGCCGGCATAACCGGCCAGCCAGCCGGAAAATTCGCGGACGCCATCCACCGGCCGAATGCTCCGTACCGTCACCGGCCAGTCCATAAACCGCTCAAAATGCTCAGGCCGCGTCAGCTCCCGCTCAATGCCGGGGGAGCTGACCTCCAGACAATAGGAACAGGGGATGGGATCCGCTTCATCCAGCAGCACATCCACCCGGCGGGAGAACGCTTCACAGTCGTTGATGGTGACAGCCTCCTCCTCCCGGTCGATAAAAAAGCGCAGATACCAGTCGGCGCCCTCCTTAACAAACCGGACATCCCACAGAAGAAGCCCCAGCTCCTCCGCCACCGGCTGGGCCAGCCGGGTGCAGACCGCCACCGTACCGCCGGTATTCGGCCGCTGTCCTCCGCTCTTTTTGGCCATAGCGTCCCCTTCCCTTTAACAAAGATAAAAGAGCGGGTCACCCCACTCTTTACTGTCAATCTATATCGTAGTAAGTATACCATGTTCCGCTGGAAATTGCAACCCCTCCCTCCCACGCCGCCGGACTTTTTTTCATTGGGAGCGCAATGGCTCCGCGAGAAGGGCAGCACCAGCATGTTGACATAACCCTTCGTACGGATCCACCCGGCTGACAGGAACAGAGGTGTTTTTTGCAGAAACAAACAGGGGACTGGCGGCGCAGTCTCCGCGGCCGGGCTGACGCCTGCCGCATCTGGAAACGAAAGCCGTCCCCTGTTGACCTCTCTCAGACATGTTCCCCCTCTCAATAGAGGGTAATACAACCGAAAGCACCTATCGGCAGCCATCCCCCTCACATGGCGTCCGACAGCGCTATTAGAAAAAAGCTGTCCTCCGCTTTGGCAAAATACCACACAGTCTCATCGCCGCCGTGGCGGTTCATCCGGACTACCTGACAAGCGCCGGCTTCACGCTCCAGCCGCTCCAGAATGGTCTTGAACTGGGGATAATTCACCTTCATCGCCGCCGCATACTCCGGATTGTTTGTCCGCTGATCCCCATCCTTCTGCCACCTCTCCCATGACGTTCTCCAGAAACCGTTGAGTTCCTCCAGCCACTCCGTCCGGGTCAGCTCCGCGTAGCCTGACTCTAAAAAGTACTCAATATCAAAGCCGCAGGAATAGTCATCCTTCCACTGGGATGAGTGGGACGCATGTTCGATCACCCTTCTCCGCCCCTCCGCGGTGGCGTAGTGGTCGTCGCGCAGGATCAGCAGCAGGCTCATACGGTAAAGGTACGCCAGCCAATCCGCCGGTTCCGGCGGCAGGCGGAACCGACCCACACAGATATCCAGATGCCACCCGGTGATGCCATCAATATAGGTGTCCTCCGACCACAGGAAAAAGCTCCTCTTCCAGCGGTCGCTTTTTTCAAACAAGCTGCGCCACCGTTCGCCGTCGTCCTGACAGTCCGCCAGCTCCCGATCCAGCAGGAACTGCATCACCCGGCTGTGACCATCCTCTCCAAAGGCCTGTTCAACGCATTCTTTCAGTCTCATCGCTTGGTGCGCCTCCCTATTGCCTTACCTCTGTGTTTTGATAGACGGCTGTCGCTTTACTGGCATTCTGCCTGTTTGCCGCCGGTATTTCGTAAACTGACCGGAGTCTCTTGCGCCCATACGAAACAATAAAAGGGCGCCAGCAATCGAAGCCGGAAACGCCGGACAAAGCAGCGGAACGCCGCTTTCATGCTGTCAATCGCCAGTATCCTCCGATTCCTCCCAAAAGGCCTGTCCGCGTTTTTCCCGAATAAGATATCGCGGGCGGTTTTTCACTTCATCGTATATTTTGGAAATATACAGACCAATAATACTCAGGCTGATCATCACCCCGCTGCCGATAAACAGCTGCAGAAGAATCACGGTGGAAAACCCGGTTTCGGCGTGGTGACTGAAATACATATACAGGGTCTGGATGGTAATCACCAGCGCCGAGATCCCCATAATGACGCCCAGCCAGAAAACAACAAACAGCGGCGCCGCCGTGTATGCGGTAATGCTGTTGACCGCCAGCTTCAGCAAGCCTTTGAGGGTCCATTTCGTTTCGCCGCCTGCGCGGGGCGCCACTTCAAAGGGAAGGGCATACCGTTTATAGCCCACCCAGGCGGAAAGGCCGCGGAAAAAGGTATTCTTCTCCGGCAGAAGCTTCCACGCCTCCACCACCGACCGGTCCAGCAATTTAAAATCGGAGGCCACACCAATATCAATCCCGGTCGTTTTGCGGAAGGTACGATAGAACAGGAGCGCCGCCAGCTTACTCCCGACGGATTCCTTGCCCCGGTCGCTTTTCACACCCTCCACCACATCGTAACCCTCTTCCCGCCAGAGCCGGACCATCTCCGGGATATAGGAGGGCGGATGCTGCAAATCAGAATCCATGACCAGCACGGCGTCTCCCCCTGCATGCTCCAGCGCGGCGCACAGAGCGGCCTCCTTGCCGAAGTTACGGGACAGACGGATGGTGGAAACCCCCGCCCTGTCATCGGCCAGACGGCACATTTCCCGATAGGAATGGTCACGGGAACCGTCATCCACCAGAAGGAACTGATGCTCAATCCCCTCACTGGTCAAAAAGTCGTCCACCGACACGACATTTTGATAAATATAATCTCCCTCGTTATATACCGGCATCACAATGGTGATCATATCGCCCCCCGCTTTCTCTGCCCTGCGCATTATCCGTCCTGCTCCGGCTGATCCCCCTGCTCGGGAATCCCCTCCCCGGCGGGCGTACCGCCGGTTTCCGGCAACGGTTCTTCAGATGTGGGGGACGGTTCTCCCTCCGAGCTTTCCGGAGGAAGGAGGGTGTCTCCGTCCTCCGCTGCCCCGTTTGCGGCAGACAATTCCCCCAGCGTCACCGGTACGGCCACCGTCGCCGGCGCCTCACCGGAGCGCCGCCCGCGGCGAACATAGAGAAGCAGCAGGATCAGCAAACCCAGGGAAACCACACTGATCACCACGCCGGGAATCAGTCCCACGGGGAAAAAGCGGAACTCGACCGTGTGCTCACCGGCATCCACCTCAAAGGCGAGCATGGCCTCACCGCCGGCAAAGGTCTCCACCCGCTGGCCGTCCACCGTTACCGTCCATCCCTTGTCGTACGGGATGGAGGAATAGATCACACCGCTGGCGGGCGCGGTGACGACGCCGGAAATGCGGCTGTCAGAGAAGGATGTTACCGTCATTCCATGAGCGGCCAGCGTCGCCATATCCTGTTCAAAAACGGCCTCATCCAGCCGGACCACATAAATATTTCCTGAACAGGTCTTCTCCGCATTGATCGTGACGGTCAGGGTATCGCCCTCTGTCAGATCACCGGCATTGATAATATAGGGCTCGCTTTTACTCACCGTCCAGTTTTTCCGATCCGAGCAGGCCACGGAAATGCTGCTGCTGGCGCCGCAGTCCACATACACATAATACTGACCCGGCGCCGATATGGTTGAGACAAATTTTCCGGCCTTCTGGCTGCCGCTGGGGGTCACCGAAATCGAGGTCTGTCCTGTTACCCGGGCGGTCGCTTCGCTGCCCGACGCCACCTCCACTGTCTGGAACGCATACAGATCCGCATCATTGCCAGTCAGAGCGGTAAACAGGGCGTTCTGAGAAAAAATAGGGTTATACTTGGTATAGCTCCAGTCCCGAATCTCCGGCTGAACAAAGTAGGCCAGCGGAAGCGCATAGGGATTCTCATAAATGGTATAGGCAGAGGCGCCCTCGGTCACGCTCCCCAGACGGTTGAGATGGGACCCTCTGGCCTCCTCGTTCAGCAGGACATAACGAATCCCCAGCAGGGAGTCGGAGGGGGCGACGAAATCCCGATAAAGATGGCTGTTCACGCCATTGACCGCATATCCAATGCCCCCCATATATTTCGTCAGATTATAGGGATTGCTGGAGGCAAAAACCGTGATACCGGGATAGCTGAACAGAGCGGTATCCACCGTGGTACGCCGCGGCAGAAACTCCATCCGATAAAATGCTCCATTCGCTGCCGCATCGCCGGTTTCCTTGATCTGGGCCAGGCCGGCCCGAATCGCACGAGTGATATCATTGTCAACATAATCCGCCCGTTTGGTGCAATATTCCTTGGAATTGAGGGTGCGAAGGGTTGCGCCGCCGTTGAAGGTCATCTCCGCGACCACCACCAGCAGAAGCAGGGACGCAGCAGGACGCCAGCCGAGTTTCCGGCGGGAGATAAGCACGGCAACCACCGCATAAATCACCGCCAGCAGCAGGCTGATATAGATGCTGTTAAAGCCATACACCTCGTCGCCAAGGCGTTCCTCAATCACCAGATAGGAGAGAATGGCCGCCAGCGAAACGGCAATCTGCCGGAACCGTACCTCCCGGAGATGCAGAAGCGTTTCATAAGCGATCAGGATGAGTACAAACGAATACAGGAAGGAGAAACGGTAAGGAAGGTCGTTCGGGGAATGCAGACCATGCCAAAGCAAATCGAAATGATTGACGACCAGACTGAACGCCATCACCGCCAGCATCCCCATATAAGCGAGGCGGCGGCGCAAGGGTATAGATTTTTGGGTCACAAACACCGGAAGGAGGAAAAGTGGCAGAATCCCACAATAGACATTGGGAAGATTACCTGCGCGGATAGTGGGGCTGACCTCATACAGGTGACGCCCCAGCAGCTGGAACATATCAAAATTGTTCTTCATCTCCGGGAGCCCCTCACCGGCGGCGGAGGTGGAGCCCAGCGCCAGAAACACCGGAACCAGCAGAAACATCACCAGACCGCCTCCCAGTGCCGAGCCGATGGCAAAGCGGAGAAAGCTGCGGCCCTGTTTTTCCCTGGTACGGTGCTTGCGCAGGGCATAAAACAGATAATAAACCACCATAAACACACACAGCATAAACCCAATATAATAATTGGCATACAGGGCATAGGCCAGCGTCAGCACATAGGGCAGATATTTTCCCTCACGCATCAGCTTTTCAAAGCACATGACCACCAGCGGCAGGACCATCACCACATCCAGCCACATAAGATTCCAGAAATACGCCAGCATATACATCATCAGGGCATACATAACCGCCCCAGCCACCGACAGCAAGTCCCGACGGCGGTGAATATACTGGACGCACAGAGCAAAGCAGGCGGCGGTCAGCGCCACCTTGATCAGCGTGATAACCAAAATCGCATCGGTCAGCATATTTTCGGGGAAAAACAGCAGCAGCAGATTGAAGGGGCTGGACAAATAGTAGCCGAAAAGCGGCAGATAGCTGGTCCCCAGTCCGATATCAAACGAGTAGAGAGAAAATTCCCCGTGAAGCAGGCGTTCGCGCAGGTTGGCGAGCAGGGGGGCATATTGATGGTGCATGTCCACCACCATCGTACTTCTCTCCCCCACCGGCGCCACGCCCATATAAGACAGCGCAAGGAACATACAGACCACAGACAGCACACCCGCAAAAACCGGATAGAAAAAAACGCCTCTCTTTTTTCCCGAGCGCCCCCCCTCCAGCTGAAGATAGAACAGCAGGGTCACCAGGCCAGACAGCAGGAGGCTGATTCCCAGCGGGAAAACGAGCTTCTGTCCTGACGTTGTCAGCGCATTGTCGCCTCGAAAACCAAGATACAGCAGTAGCGTCAGTGAGAGAAAAACCAGTGCCAGAAAACCGCCCTGCGCTGCTCTGGCCTTCCAATTCGATGTTTTTTCCATCTGTATTCATCCTTTATCCTGCAATTTAGCTTCCGGCGCCCTCTCAGCAGCCGGAGAAGCGGGGGCATCCTGAGGGCGTTTAACGATTGAAAAGACC
>JAAWCO010000020.1 GCA_022793315.1 Clostridiales bacterium
AGGGGGGCGGGGCCCCGCCCCCCCCTTTAGCCGCCGGTCAGCCGGACGATCAAACGCTGTCAGGGCTCCACACGCCGCTGATGCCGGCGGTTGGGCTGCTGCTTTTTGCAGCGTGGATCGCGGCGTAATGCCTGCCTGTTTCATAGACGTTGTTGATCATGTAGGTGACGCCGCGGTTGGCCGGGTAGATGTGCCCCATTGAGCAATCCACCAGAGAAGAGCTGCTGCTATCAGCGCCGTATACCCGCGTAATGATGCCACCGCTTTTGCTGTCCACCCGCATGTACACCGAGGTGGCATCCAGTTTATCCCGCTGGGATGTGCTGTTTTCGACCTGATATTGGCTGATACTCAGAGAAAAGTCTTCGCCGCGGATGTTTCCTGCCGCGTCCGCCGTGATTATGGTGGCGGTGGCGGCGGTGACGAGAGCAAAAAGGCAGCAGACGATACGGGAAACACGTCGGGAGGCTTGTTCCTTTTGTTTCATGTTATTTCAGCCTTTTTTATAAATTATGACAGCTGACAGATCGCTTCATCCCGCCATCCGGCGGGGGCGGCCGCCGTCCTTCCCTCCTGCACACCCGTCTCTGAGGTGAATCGGTCCCGTTCATGACCGGGACCATAAACACGGCGGAGGCTGCCTGTCGGTGTGTGACTTCAGAGGTGAAGAAACTACATAAATTGCAACATAATCGTCCCGAAATATGAACAAAAATTACTAATTTTTTGTCAAACAGAGAATATCAGCCAATTGTACAGGATTTACTCTTCCGGTTTGTGCTATCATCACACAAAAACAGCTCTTTCTTTAGAGAAGCAGGAACAAGTTTCCTTTTTTATACTTTACTACAAAATTCCTGTTTGAGAGGTGGTTATTCGGCACAATTTGAGTTTGTGACAAAAAATCAGCGCTTGTTTGACTCAAAAGCGGCGACCGGTATCCTCCGGTCCTGTTTTTTCTGCTTTTGCGAATCAGCCCCAAGTGGTTTCCAGCGGACTTTTCCGCTGTTTCCCCTTGCAATCCGAAAGGAAATATTATACTATTAAGAACAGAAAGCATTGATTTATTTTTAACAACGCCAGGAGCGATCTAAACAGAAAGGGTGTAGACATGAACTACATGAGTAAAAAGACCATCGAGGATATTGATGTCAATGGCAAGCGGGTGCTGGTCCGCTGTGATTTCAACGTGCCGCTGAACGATGGCGTTATCACCGACGACAAGCGTATCCGCGAGTCGATCCCCACCATTCAGTATCTGGCTGATCACGGTGCGGCGGTGATCCTGTGCTCCCACCTCGGCCGCCCGAAGGATGAGGAATCCAAGAAAAAATGCACGCTGGCTCCGGTTGCTAAACGCCTGTCTGAGCTGATGGGACGTGAGGTGAAATTCACCACCGATATCATCGGGGAGGAGGCCCACGCTATGGCCGCCGCCCTGAAGCCGGGCGAGCTTCTGGTGATTGAAAATGTCCGCTTCTTTAAGGAAGAGACCAAAAACGACCCCGATTTTGCCAAGGCGCTGGCATCGCTGGCCGACATCTATGTCAACGACGCGTTCGGCACCGCTCATCGTGCCCACGCCTCCACCGCCGGCGTGGCCGATTATCTTCCTGTCGTGTGCGGCTATCTGATCCGTAAGGAGATCACTGTCATGGGCGGCGCTCTTGCCGACCCCAAGCGCCCCTTTGTCGCGATTCTGGGTGGCGCGAAGGTGTCGGATAAGATTGGCGTCATCACCAACCTGATCGACAAGGTGGATACCCTGATCATCGGCGGCGCGATGGCCTATACCTTCCACATGGCCCGCGGCCTCACCATCGGCGATTCCAAGGTGGAGCTGGACAAGGTCGAGCTGGCAAAGGACATTCTGGCCAAGGCGGAGCAGAAGGGTGTCCGTTTCCTGCTGCCGGTGGACACGATGGCAGCCGACGCCTTTGATGTCAACGCAAATACCAAGGTATTTGAAGGTCCTATTGACGACGGCTGGATGGGGCTGGATATCGGTCCTAAAACCAGCGCCCTGTTTGCTGAGGCAGTCCGCGACGCGGGTACGGTCATCTGGAATGGCCCGATGGGGGTCAGCGAGATGCCCCCCTTCGCCAAGGGGACCATCGCGGTGGCTCAGGCCATTGCGGAGAGCGGCGCCATCTCCATCATCGGCGGCGGCGATTCAGCCGCGGCGGTGGAGCAGCTGGGCTTTGCAGATAAGATGACCCATATCTCCACCGGCGGCGGCGCATCGCTGGAATTTCTGGAGGGACTGGAGCTGCCCGGCATCGCCTGCCTCAACGATAAATAACCACCGGGACGACGGTCGGGGGCGCAGCGGCAGCTGTGCCCCCCTTTGACCGGCGCTGCCGAAAACGAAAGGAAGATGGATAGCATATGAATCGTCGGTATATCATTGCCGGAAACTGGAAAATGAACAAAACCCCCGCTGAGGCGGCCGCTCTGATTGAAGAGATCAAACCGCTGGTGTCCGATGCCTCCTGTCAGGTGGTGGTTGGCGTTCCCTTTATCGACCTGCCTGCTGCGTTGGAGGCGACGAAGGGGAGCCAGATTGGTGTGGCGGCCCAGAACTGCTATTGGGAAAAGGCGGGCGCCTTCACAGGTGAGGTGTCCGCTGACATGCTGCGGGAGATGGGCGTTCAGTACGTCATTCTCGGCCACAGCGAACGTCGGACCTATTTCGGCGACACCGACATGACTGTACAGAAGCGGGTACGCGGCGCTCTGGACGCGGGTCTGACCGTTATTTTGTGTGTGGGTGAGACCTTAGAGCAGCGTGAGCAGGATATTACTGGTGAGATCGTGGCCATGCAGACCAAGATTGCACTGGGCGGCGTCAGTGTGGAGGAACTCTCCCGTGTTGTTATCGCGTACGAGCCGGTTTGGGCGATTGGCACAGGCCGTACCGCCACCGCCCAGCAGGCGAACGAGGTGTGTGCCCTGATCCGCAGCGTGCTGTCCGGTCTGTACGGTCCCGAAGCAGCCGATCAGGCGCTGATCCAGTACGGCGGGTCCATGAATGCGGCCAACGCTGCCGAGCTGCTGGCTCAGCCCGATGTGGACGGCGGACTGATCGGCGGCGCTTCCCTGAAAGCCCCCGATTTCGCCGCTATTGTTGCCGCGGCCTCCCGGTGATTTTTCATCCGGAAGTCCGTGAGCCTTCGCCGCCCTGCGCGGCAGACAGGAGCTTACTATGATTTGCAATCGCTGTGGAAAAGCCAATGACGAGTCCGCACGCTTTTGCGTCGGCTGCGGCGCGTCTCTTGAGGCACAGGCGCCGACCCCGCCGGTTGCGCCGCCGGCCGCCGCCTATTGCGGTCGATGCGGCCAGGGCATGGCCCCTGGCGTGGCGGCCTGTGCCTCCTGCGGCTCGCCGGGCGGGGAGGGGACCGCTTTCTGCCGCCGCTGCGGGCATGTTCTTACCCCCGATGCGCAACGCTGTCCCAGCTGTGGTACCCCGGTTGCCGGTGCGGCCGGCCCCGTGGGTCCCATTCCGGCCTCCGCATCCTATGCGGCAGACTCCGTCCCGCCGCCGGCGCCGCAGACGCCCCCTCCAGGGGGAAATCCCACTCCAGGAGCGGTTCCGCCTCCGCCGTATTACAATGTACCTTCCCCGGGGCCCTATTATCCCCCTGCTGTACCGAAAAATCGGGTGGCGGCGGGTCTGCTGGGCATTTTTCTGGGTGGTCTCGGCATTCACAATTTTTACCTTGGATATACGCAGAAGGCGATTATTCAGCTGGTGGTGTCTATTGTTGGCACGCTGCTCTCTGTGCTGGTGCTCCCCGCACTGGCTGTGGCGGCGATGGGGATCTGGGGTTTTGTGGAGGGGATTATGATTCTGACCGGGCATATCGCGGTAGATGGCCGCGGTATCCCGCTGCAGCAATGACCGGAGAAACGGAGGGGCTGCCATGAAATATACGATTGAGGGCGATAACCTGCCGGTGGTGATCTGTACCCTTTCGCAGGGGGAACGGATGCTGACCGAAAAGGGCGCCATGAGCTGGATGACCCCCAACATGGAGATGAGCACCTCGATGGAGGGAGGGCTGGGCAAGGCGTTTGGTCGTGCCTTCAGCGGGGAATCCATGTTTATGAATTATTACACCTGTACCGCCGGGGAGGGACTGATTGCCTTTGCCTCCAGCTTTCCCGGCCGGATTATCCCCATGCCGATTACGCCGGACGCCTCCGTTATTGTGCAGAAAACCGCCTTTCTCGCGGCGGAGACGGGCGTGCAGCTGAGTACCTTCTTCACCCGCAAATTTACCACCGGCTTTTTCGGCGGCGAGGGCTTTATTATGCAGAAGCTGTCAGGACAGGGAACCGCTTTTCTGGAGATTGACGGCCATGTGGTGGAATACGATCTGGCTGCCGGGCAGTCACTTCTGATTGACAGCGGGCACCTGGCCGCCATGACCGAGACCGTTCACATGGATGTGGTAACGGTCAAGGGACTGAAAAACAAAATGCTGGGCGGAGAGGGATTCTTTAACACTCAGGTCACCGGTCCGGGACATGTCTGGATTCAGTCCATGCCCTTCTCCAAGCTGGCCTCGGCGGCCCTGGTGAAGCAGTGAGTCCGGAACCGGCAGGAAAACCGCATCTGCGAAAGGAAAGATTGCCAACATGAAAAAACCGCTTGCTCTTATCATTATGGACGGCTTCGGCCTCAATCCCGACACCTACGGCAACGCCATTCGGGCGGCCAAAACGCCCCGCCTGGATCAGCTGTTTGCCGAGAACCCCTGTACCCGGATCGGCGCTTCCGGTATGGATGTGGGCTTGCCCGACGGACAGATGGGCAACAGTGAGGTGGGACACACCAACATCGGCGCAGGGCGGGTGGTCTATCAGGAGCTGACCCGTATCACCAAGGCGATCAGCGATGGTGATTTTATTGAAAATCCCGCCCTGCTGGCCGCGATGGAAAACGCTAAAAAGCCCGGTGCGGCGCTGCATCTGGCGGGGCTGCTGTCCGATGGCGGTGTTCACAGCCACAACACCCACCTGTACGGTCTGCTGCAAATGGCAAAGAAATGCGGAGTGGAGAAGGTGTTTGTCCATTGCCTGATGGACGGCCGGGATGTGCCGCCGACCTCTGGCGTGGAGTTCCTTGCCGGACTGCAGGAGAAAATGAAGGAGATCGGTGTGGGCAGGATTGCCACGGTAATCGGCCGCTATTACGCCATGGACCGCGACAACCGCTGGGAGCGGGTGGAAAAGGCCTATGCCGCCATGGTGTACCGGGAGGGCGTTCAAACCGATGATCCCGTTGCTGCGGTCGCCGCCTCCTATCAGGCGGTCGATGAAGAGGGGAAAAATATCACCGACGAGTTTATTGTCCCGACGGTGGTGGAGGGCGGCGAACCGATTCGGGAGGGGGACAGTGTGGTGTTCTTTAACTTCCGTCCCGACCGGGCGCGCGAGATCACACGCACCTTTGTCGATCCCGACTTCAGCGGGTTTGCGCGGCGGAACGGCTTCTTCCCCCTGACCTATGTCTGCATGACCCAGTACGACGCCCTGATGCCGAATGTGCAGGTGGCCTTCCGTCCCCAATCCCTGACCAATACCCTGGGTGAATATATCAGCGAACAGGGCATGACCCAGCTGCGTATCGCTGAGACGGAGAAATACGCTCATGTGACCTTCTTCTTCAACGGCGGTGTGGAAAAGGAGTTTCCCGGCGAGGATCGGGTGCTGATCAATTCGCCGAAGGTTGCCACCTATGATCTTCAGCCGGAGATGAGCGCGTATCCCGTGTGCGATGCGGTGGTGGAGAGAATTTTGTCGGGGAAATACGATATGATTATCCTCAACTATGCCAACTGCGATATGGTAGGACACACCGGCGTCTTTGACGCGGCGGTTAAGGCAGTGGAGGCGGTGGACGAATGCGTTGGCCGCACTGTAGATGCGGTGAGAAAGATGGGCGGCGTGGCGCTGATCACAGCCGACCACGGAAACGCGGACAAAATGTATGAGCCGGATGGCTCCCCCTTCACTGCGCACACCACCAATCTGGTACCCCTGTGTGTGGTGGGGATGGAGAAGCCCGTCGAACTGCGGGATGGCGGCCGGCTGGCCGACCTTGCCCCGACCATGCTGCAGATCATGGGCCTTGCGCAGCCGGCCGAGATGGACGGCGTCAGCCTGATCCGATAAAAGAATTTGCTTATTGCCAGGCCTCGTCCCTGTCGTCCCCGTTATTGGGACAGCGGGGCGGGGCCTGACGCAAAGGGGACGATCAGGAATCATGAAGCAGGGAGGCGGCAGCCATGCGGGAAGAGGAAAAGATCAGGGCTGGAATTCTGTTTAGTCCTGCGGACCCCGAATTGAAGGCGATTAAGCAGAGAACACATGACTTGAATGTGGACTACAACCAGACCCACGAGGGCGAAACCGAAAAGCGGGCGGCGATTCTCTCCGACATCATGGGGGAATTCGGAGAAGGCGGGTTTATACAGGGCCCCATCGCTTTTCACTATGGCAGGCATACAAGAATTGGGAAAAACTTTTTTGGAAACTTCCATCTGACGATTCAGGATGATGCTGAGGTCACCATTGGGGACAACTGCTGCTTTGGTCCCAATGTGACGATTGTGACGCCAGTGCATCCCATGCTCCCGGCAGAGCGGCGGGAGCTGTTGACAGCCGATGGGGAAAAAGGCACCTGTGCTATGCCAGGCCGGTACACATTGGGAACGATTGCTGGTTCGGTGCCTCTGTAACGGTTTGTCCCGGGGTGACCATCGGCAATAACTGTGTGATTGGCGCGGGCAGTGTGGTGACAAGAGATATTCCTGAAAACAGCTTTGCCGCGGGGGTTCCCTGCCGGGTGATCCGCGCGCTTACCGAAGCGGACAGCATGAGATTCCGTCCGGAAATTCTGGCGGATAATACGATACTGGAAACGGAAGAATAAACCGTCGCGCGTTGTGGCAAAAGACGGGCGCCCAAAAAGGAGAGTGCATATCATGGGTAGCAGCATGAAGGACAGAATGCATACAGGCGAGCTGTATCTTCCTACCGACGGGGAGATTATGGAGTGGCAGACCCGATGCCTTGACCGTCTCTATGAGTTTAACAGCACACGGCCAACAGAGGGGGCCAGGCGTCAGGCCATGCTGAAGGAGATGCTTGCGGAAATCGGGGAGGGCTGTTATATTGAACCGCCGTTCCATGCCAACTTCGGCGGCAGCCACGTACATTTCGGCAAAAATGTCTATGCCAATTTTAACCTGACCTGTGTGGACGATACTCATATTTATGTAGGAGATGCGACCATGATTGGCCCGAATGTGACCATTGCCACTGCGGGGCATCCGATTCTTCCGGAGCTTCGTGAGAAGGCCTATCAATACAATGCTCCTGTACATATCGGGAGAAACTGCTGGCTTGGCGCAGGAGCTATTATCCTTCCGGGTGTTACGGTCGGTGATCATACGGTGGTCGGCGCCGGAAGCGTGGTGACAAAGGATTTACCGGCCGGTGTGGTGGCCGTCGGCAATCCCTGCCGAATTTTGCGCGAGATCAACGAGCGGGATCGGGAGTATTACTTCCGGGACAGGAAAATAGACTACAGCGAAATGGTGTAAAGGGAGGACCTGATACGGGAGACTCTTCCTGAGGATTCCTTCGGGAACTGTGGAGGACTCTTCTCCTTAAGCTGGAAAGGGAAACAGGATACGATTCTTCAAAGGAGTGAAAACGTCAACATGAAAGTTGCTGTCACGTATGAAAACGGGCAGGTTTTTCAGCATTTCGGGCATACCGCACAATTTAAAATTTATAACATCGAAAACGGCAAAATCCTCTCATCTGAAATTATGGATACCCGCGGCAGCGGTCACGGTGCGCTCGCCGGCGTTTTGTCTGAACTGCATGTTGATGTGCTGATCTGCGGGGGCATTGGTAGCGGGGCGCAAATGGCGCTGGCCGAAGCGGGCATTCAGCTGTTTGGCGGCATGAAGGGTGAGGCGGATCAGGCGGCAGAAAGCTTTGCCGCCGGGAAGCTGGCCTACGATCCTCATGTAAAATGCGGCCACCATGAGCACCGCCATGACGGTGAACATGCCTGCGGCGACCATGTCTGTGATCATCACAGCGGCAGCGGGAACAGCAGTCGATAAAAAATAACCCACATCTGTTTTCCGGCAGATGTGGGTTTTATGCCTATTGACATTCGGTGCAGATATATTCGGGGACGGTTCTCTCGTTGATAACAGACTCATACAGCCGCCAGCCGCCGGCAAGGTTGAAGCAATCATAACCGTTGCCTGTCAGAATCCGGCAGGCAATATAGCTGCGCAGCCCGCTGTGGCAATGAACATAAACCGGCCTGTCTTTTGGTATTTCAGCCAGGTGTTCTCGGAGGGAATCCAGCGGAACAGGGGTAAAGCCGTCTATTTTACCGCGCTGTACCTCTGCCGGCGTCCGCACATCAAGCAGTGTAACGCTTCCGTCGCGGGGCAGCTTTTCAACGTCGTGCCAGAAGAACTGTTTGACCTTTCCCGTGACGATATTTTCGGCGGCAAAGCCCAGCATATTGACCGGGTCCTTCGCACTGCCAAAGGGCGGAGCATAGCAGAGTTCAAGCCCGCAGAGATCGGTAATCTTTGCACCAAAGCGGATTGCCGCGGCCAGCACATCCATGCGCTTGTCGACCCCGTCAAAGCCGACGATCTGCACACCGATAATTTTCAGCGTTTGCTTATCCCACAGGGCTTTGATTGACATAGGATTAGCGCCCGGATAATAAGAGGCGTGAGAACCGAAGTACAGATAGACTTTATCATAATCCATTCCCGCAGCCTGTGCACCTTTTTCATTCAGGCCGGTTGCCGCCACCGTCATATCAAAGAGCTTCAGCACAGCCGAACCCTGTGTACCGGTATACGCTGAAGGGAATCCGGCAATATTGTCCGCGGCAATGCGTCCCTGTTTGTTGGCAGGGCCGGCCAGCGGAAGAAACGCAGGTGCTTTGGTGATGAAATTCTCTGTCTCTGCGGCATCGCCCACGGCATAGATATCCGGAAGATTGGTTTTCATGCTTTGGTCGACGATGATACTGCCGCGGCGATTTGTCCGGATTCCGCAATCCTGAGCCAGGAAGGTCTCAGGACGAACACCGACCGACAGAATCACCAGATCAGCAGGGAGCGCGCCATTTTCCAAAACGACTGTGTGATCCTTAACAGCTTTTACCTCATTGTTCAGATACAGCCTGATCCCCTTTGATTTGATATACCGATGTACATCCGCCGCCATGTCAAAATCAAGGGGGGCGATCAGATGACCGGCAAGCTCGACAATAGAAACAGCGAGTCCGGCTTCCTTTAAATTCTCTGCCATTTCCACACCGATATATCCGCCGCCAACTACCACAGCGGATTTTGGCTGGGTTTTTGTCATGTATTCTTTGATTTTCACGGTATCGGGAATGCTGCGCAGAGTGAAGACAATATCGCTGTCGATTCCCTCAATATCCGGTTTTATCGGCTCTGCGCCTGGGGAGAGAATCAGGTTATCGTAGCTTTCCCAATAGGTTTCTCCGGATGTCAGATTGGCTACAGTAATCGTTTTGGCGTCAGGGTCAATTTTTACCGCCTCATGACGGACGCGAACGTCGATGCGGAACCGCGCCTTAAAGCTTTCCGGTGTTTGCAATGTCAGCTGTTTTCTGTCGGCAATCACACCGCCGATATAATACGGAAGACCGCAGTTGGCAAAGGAGACATAGTCTCCACGCTCTAAAATGATGATTTCTGCCGACTCATCCAGTCGGCGGAGCCGGGCAGCTGCGGACGCGCCGCCGGCGACACCGCCGATAATGACCGTTTTCATATCGTATACCTCTTTTTCCAAAGGAGTTTTTGGCTATGGAACAAAACCAGTTTGCGTCCCTGTATCGGGAAATATTTCCGTTTTGGAATGAAGTCTCAGATTCCGACAGAGACTTTATCTGCCAGAATTCTGTCGCTGTGACCTATCCGAAGGGAGCCCAGATTCACGACGGAAACGAATGCTCTGGAGTTATTTTTGTTCGTTCCGGCGGCCTGCGCCTCCATATCATGTCTGAAGAGGGGAAAGACATGACGCTCTATCGCTTGCATAAGGGAGATATGTGTATGTTGTCCGCCTCCTGCGTGCTGCAGGCCATCACCTTTGACGTGTTTGTTGATGCGGAGGAGGACAGCGAATGCTGTGTCATCAGCGGCGCCGCCTTTGCCGAGATTTCTGCACGCAATCCGCCGGTCAAAATTTTTGCGCTTGAAACAGCGGTCAGCCGTTTTTCGGATGTGATGTGGGTCATGCAGCAAATTCTTTTTATGAGCATGGACAAACGGCTGGCGATTTTTCTATTGGATGAGTCGGCAAGAACATATTCCGATGCCATTGCGCTCACTCACGAGCAGATTGCCCGATATATGGGGTCCGCCCGCGAGGTGGTGTCAAGAATGCTGAAATATTTTGCAAACGAGGGGATTGTTGAAGTCTCACGCAAGGGAGTAAAGATTCTTGACAAAACGCGCCTGCGGGAATTAGCCCTCCAGCATGGCCAGGATCTGTAGCTTCGGTTTTGCCCCGGCTGACTGATGAACCGTTTTTCCGTCTTTCATAACGACCAGTGTCGGGATACTTGCGACCCCGAATGCCTGCGCCAGCTCAGGTTCGCTGTCCACATTGATCTTACCCACCAGATACTGTGGATTTTCGGACGCGATCTCATCAACTAAAGGGGAAACCATGCGGCACGGTCCGCACCAGTCAGCATAGAAATCCAGAAGAACCGTTTTATCGCTGGCTTTTACCGAATCAAAATTGTGTTTATTCACGCTGAGAACTGACATATTCATAACATCCTTTCGTTTGTTTATTTGGTTATTGCCATAAAGCGTTTTCCGCACAGTGCTTTGCGGTGGTGCGTCCCACATTTTTTCGGATTTTTCGATCACAAAGCAACGCCCAGGGCGTGGAGATTTCCATAGCCCCCAACAGGCAGGGAGAGGTCCGGGAGGGATGAGAAGGAAGAGAGGGAAGATTTACCAAAGGGAAATCTTCAGACCCCGGACCGGAAAGCGTCAAGCATAGCAGGAAGGGAGAGGTCCG
>JAAWCO010000021.1 GCA_022793315.1 Clostridiales bacterium
AAGTGCCAGAGGCCACGAAAATCCAGATCGGTGAGGTCGAAAGCGTGGAGCTGGAAGAGGAGTACGATCACGAAAAGCACTCTACTGTTCATGCCAAGTACCGAGCTAAAAGATATGAGGATGCTGATGCCAAGGCAACCCGCCTGATCGCTGACGGCGGCTACGGCCACACCTCCTCCCTGTATGTCAATCCGGTCACCGGGCGGGCAAAGATTGATGTGATGGGCGCCGCGATGAAGACCTGCCGTATTTTGATCAATACCCCTTCCTCTCAGGGCGGTATCGGCGATTTGTATAACTTCCGTCTGGCTCCCTCCCTGACGCTGGGCTGCGGCACCTGGGGCGGCAATTCTGTCTCCGAAAACGTGGGCGTCAAGCATCTGCTGAATATCAAGACCGTCGCCGAGAGGAGAGAGAATATGCTGTGGTTTAGAGCGCCGGAAAAGGTCTATTTCAAAAAAGGCTGCATGCCGGTGGCGCTGGATGAGCTGGGAACCGTCATGCATAAGAAACGTGCCTTTATCGTTACCGACACCTTCCTGTACAAAAACGGTTATGTGGCGCCCATCGAGGCCAAGCTGGACGAAATGGGCATTGCCCACACCTGCTTCTTTGAGGTAGCCCCCGACCCGACCCTGGGCTGTGCCAAAGCGGGCGCAGCGGCCATGACCGCCTTTGAACCTGATGTTATCATTGCCCTGGGCGGCGGCTCTGCGATGGATGCCGCTAAAATCATGTGGGTGCTGTACGAGCATCCGGACGCCAACTTCCAGGATATGGCGATGGATTTCATGGATATCCGCAAGCGCATTTATGCTTTCCCGGAAATGGGAACCAAGGCTTACTTTGTCGCGATTCCCACCTCCTCCGGCACCGGTTCTGAAGTGACCCCCTTCGCCATCATTACTGACGAGAATTCCGGTGTCAAATGGCCGCTGGCGGATTACCAGCTGCTCCCGAACATGGCCATTGTGGACACGGACAACATGATGAACCAGCCTAAGGGCCTGACCTCCGCTTCCGGCATCGACGTGCTGACCCATGCACTGGAGGCGTATGTGTCGGTGATGGCCAGCGATTACACCGACGGCTTTGCCCTCAAAGCTATGAAGAGTGTAATGGCCTATCTGCCTTCCGCTTACGAGAACGGCGCCAACGATCCCACGGCCCGCCAAAAAATGGCTGACGCCGCCTGTATGGCCGGTATGGCGTTTGCCAACGCCTTCCTGGGCCTCAACCACTCCATGGCTCATAAGCTGGGCGCGTTCCATCACATCCCTCACGGCGTCGCCAACGCCCTGATCCTGACCAATGTGATGCGTTATAACGCGGTCGAGGTCCCCACCAAGATGGGCACCTTCCCCCAGTATGAGTATCCGCATACACTGGCACGCTACGCTGAGGCGGGACGCTTCTGCGGCTTCACAGGCAAAAACGATGAAGAGGTTCTGGCAAACTTCTGCGCCGGCATCGAGGAGCTGAAAAAGAAGGTCGGTATCCCCGCCACCATTCGGGAATGGGGCATTGATGAAAAGGCTTTCCTTGATAACCTGGATGAAATGGTGGAGCAGGCCTTTAACGACCAGTGTACTGGAGCCAACCCCCGTTATCCGCTGATGAGCGAAATTCGTGAGCTGTATCTGAAGTCCTATTATGGCGAATAATTCGCTGGTCTTCCCTTCTCTTTTGTCATCTTCTCTTCTCTTGAATATCAAAACCCAATGGGAGGCTGCCGCGTTCGGCAGCCTCCCATTGGGTTTTTCTGTATAAGGAAAAGCACGTGCCATGCCCGTGGTTCACAAAGGCGGGAACCGATGAGCAGGAAATAAAAGCTCCTTCCTGTAAAATAGAAGCGGGTTGGCCAACCGCAGCAAATACATGAAGGGATGATATGGAAAGAAAAAGCACCAGGGCATAAAAACAGGCCGCTTTAATGGCGGCCTGTGAAAACGATGCGGTTGCCCAATCCTTCCATAAGCCTTATAGGCTCAGCTAACATGAAGTCCCTGTTTGTTCATGTCTCCCATTGTCACAGGGGCTGGGCTTCTGTTTTCTCTCCGTCCTATTCTGGCAAGAGCCTGTTCCGCGAGTATACAGCAGAGATAGAAAACGCTATGTAAAAAGGCATGTGCGGTGTTATGTATGACGACAAGTGCAAACAGCTAAAACGCTCCGATGGAGGAGCGTTTCTGTTCTGCCCCACCCCATCCGGAATTTATTCTTCCTCCCCCCAATGGCGGTGCTGACAGGGTCTGGAACGGTGCTCCACCGTATCAAAATTATAGCCCGCTTCACTCAACTGACGTATCATCTGCGGCAGAGCATCCCGTGTTGCCGCATTACGCGAGACATCGTGCATAAGGATCACCGGTTCATACTGTGTCATGGCTGGTGAGAGCACCTTGCACAGCACCTCCTCCACCGTCTGCATCTTCCCGCTTGCGTCCTCGGAAGAAACGCTCCAGTCATGGTAGGTCAGCCCACGGCGCCCCGCCTCCTGTGCGATCTGCCGCACCAGGTCCTCACCGCCGTATCGGTGACTGACCGTGTTGCTGCTGCCGCCCGGAAATCGGAATTGTGTAATCCGCCGTCCTGTCTCACTGTAGAGCAAGTCAGAAATGCGGTCAAAATCGTCAAAATACGCCTCCAGGCTCTGGTACACCTGCGAATATTCGTGAGTATAGGTATGAATTGCCAGCTCATGCCCTTCCGCTGCAATCCGGCGGTACATGGAACGGGAAAAGGCATCCTCATGCCCCACCACAAAAAAAGTGGCTTTGACCTGATAGGCAGCCAGAATGTCAAGGATTTCCGGCGTCAGCCGCGTTGGCCCATCATCGAAGGTGAGATAAACGGTTCCCACCGGCTGTTCATAGTGGGGTACCGGACCTATGTCCTCAGGCAGATAGTCGGCGTCCGGGTCATAGGTCGGCTCACGGGTAGTGATCGCCGTCTGATAAGGAACCGTCGGCCGCGTAGTTGTAACCGGCGGCGCCGTGGTGGCGGCTGCGGTTGTGGTGGTCGCTGTAGTAGACGCAGCCGACGAATTCGCAGATTCCTCCGACGGCGGGGGCCCTGTCATCCGATCGTTTCCGACCTCCCGCTGAGATACGGGGATTGCAACACCCAAAGGCGACAGAGGAGAAAGCAGCAGCAGATAGGAACCCGCTCCAACCAGAAAGGACAGGATTCCGGCAATCGCTATCCGCAGATGCTGAGTCCCAAAATTCATCGCTCTTCCCCCCTATATGTAGTATACTCCGCTTCCGGGACTCTGTCGACAGAATTTGCGCATAATTTTGAAGATTTACAAAACTGTAATCCTTTGTATTTTTCTCTCCGCGTCCGCTCTGCTGACGACGGGAAGAAAGGCACTCGAACAGAGTATGGCCATACGCGGTCCCATCAGGGTCCACCGGCAAAGGAGGTACGTCCCTTTTCTCCTCTCCCAGCATCAGACATTAGATTCCTGCTATTTGGGGGCTTTCCTTTGAGAGACTCGGTACAAACCGGAGATACGACAAACACGTTATGGAAACAGACGGCATACTCCACACTTATACAAAAGGGATGTCTGTCAGATATCGAAAAAATCGGGGTCTGGAGAAAGACTCCACTACATACCCCTGGCTTTTGTCATCCATGCCACAACCTGATCGAGCCGCACAGCATATTCGCGGAGAATGGCGGAAACTTCCGCACGTTTTTCTTTATTGCGCATTGTGTGTTTTACTTCGTCCATATTCATCCCGGCGCCAAGGCTCTCCAGTTGACTCCACAGCCCGTCACGGCTGCCGGCCGGCATGAGGTCATCC
>JAAWCO010000022.1 GCA_022793315.1 Clostridiales bacterium
CACCGGCCTGCTGTACGCCCTGCCCCTGTGCGAAGCGGACAGCGACCTGGTGCTGACCACCGCCCTGGAGTCGGCAGGCTATGTGGAAATGACCCTGTCGGCGCTGCGCCGGTCGGGTATTACGATAGAGCCGGCCGCCGGGGGCTGGCATATCCCCGGCGGTCAGTCCTACCGCGCCGCCGATGTGACGGTTGAGGGGGACTGGTCACAGGCCGCCTTTCTGCTGGCGGCGGGAGCGCTGGGCGGCGATATCACCGTGACGGGACTGGACTCTGACTCCCCTCAGGGGGACCGCGCCTGCGTCGAGCTGCTCCGCCGCTTCGGCGCTCCGGTTGAGGAAATAAACGGCGGTTATCGCTGCCGCCGGGCGCCTCTCCACGGAATCGACATCGATGCACGACAGATTCCGGATCTTGTTCCCGTGCTGGCGGCAACCGCCGCGCTGGCGGAGGGAACCACCCGCATCACCGGGGCGGCCCGCCTGCGCATCAAGGAGAGCGACCGGCTTCATGCCATGGCGGAGGGACTGAATCGCCTGGGCGGACAGGCAGAGGAGCTGCCCGACGGACTGCTGATCCGGGGAGTGAAGCAGCTGCGGGGCGGTGAAGCAGACGGCTTCAACGACCACCGTGTGGTTATGAGTCTGGCAGTGGCCGCCTTGCGCAGCAGCGCCTCTGTGACCATTCATGACGCCCAGAGCATATCCAAAAGCTGGCCTAACTTCTGGACAGACTATACACAGATAGGAGGAATCGCTCATGTCATCGACGATCGGTGATACTGTCCGGCTGTCGGTCTTTGGAGAAAGCCACGGCGAGGCCATCGGCTGTATACTCAGCGGCCTGCCCGCCGGAGAGCCGTTGGACCGGGAGGAGCTGCTGCTCCAGATGTCCCGGCGCGCCCCCGGCCGGGATAAAACAGCCACCACCCGTCGGGAAAGCGACCAGCCCGACATCCTGTCCGGCCTGCTGGAGGGCCGCACCACCGGCGCGCCGCTGGCCATGCTGATCCGCAACACCAGCCAGCGTTCCGGGGACTATGCCAGCCTCGCCCGTCTGCCGCGGCCGGGGCATGCGGATTATACCGGCCATGTGCGTTATCACGGCTTCAACGATGTGC
The DNA here is from genome assembly GCA_022793315.1 of Clostridiales bacterium. Lineage (GTDB taxonomy): Bacteria > Bacillota > Clostridia > Oscillospirales > Acutalibacteraceae > Avimonas_A. Next base: position 1,120 of record JAAWCO010000022.1, read on the forward strand.
GGGGGGGCGGCCATTTCAGCGGACGTCTCACCGCCCCGCTGGTTTTCGCAGGCGCCGTATGCCGCCAGATCCTGAAGCGGCGCGGTGTCGCGGTGGGCGGCCATATTTATGCGATTGCGGACGTAGCGGATCGTCCCTTCGACCCGGTGGAGGTGGATGCCGCTCTGCTCAACCAGCTGGCCGCCGTTCCCTTCCCGCTGATTGATCAGGAACAGGAAGCTACAATGCGTGAGCGGGTAGAAGCGGCCCGTCTCGATCAGGACAGTGTCGGCGGCATTGTGGAGGTGGCCGCCTGCGGCCTGCCCGCCGGACTGGGCTCCCCCATGTTCGACGGGATCGAAAATAAGCTGTCCGCCCTCTTTTTTGGCATTCCCGCTGTCAAGGGGGTGGAGTTTGGGGACGGCTTCGGTCTGGCCTCTCTCCGGGGCAGTCAGGCCAACGATCCCTACGCCTGTGCCGGGGGACGCATCGTGACCCTGTCCAATCATAACGGCGGCCTGCTGGGCGGCATCACCAACGGCATGCCCCTGATTGCCCGACTGGCGGTGAAGCCAACCCCCTCCATTTCTCAAAAGCAGCAAACGGTCGACCTGGTCTCGGGACAGGAGGCGGAGCTGGAGATCCGGGGCCGCCATGACCCCTGTATTGTTCCGCGGGCAGTACCAGTCGCAGAGGCCATGCTGGCGTTTGGACTGCTGGACCGGATGGAATCGGAAAGGAGCTGGGGATAATGGAAGAGCTTTCGGACATTCGTCGGGAAATCGACGGCATTGATGAGGAACTGCTGCGCCTCTTCTGCCGCCGGCTGGACTGCTCCCGCCGAGTGGCAGAATACAAGCAGGCGCACCGTCTGCCCATCCTCAACCAGGCGCGGGAGGAGGAAATCCTGGCCGGGGTAAGGGAAAGCGCCCGGCAGCTGGACACAGCCGGCGACGGCTATGCGGAGGCGGTCTCTCTGCTGTTTGCCATGACGATGGATGTCTCCCGTGCCCTTCAGCACAGGCGGATGGGAAGCGGCGCAGCACTTCGCCGCCGAATGGAGGCGGCATCCTCCCATTTCCCGCCGCAGGAAACGCCCCGCGTCGTCTGTGCCGGCTGCCCCGGCGCCTATGCCGATGAGGCGGCCTCCCTCCTGTTCCCTCAGCGCACTCCCCGGTTCGTTGGTGATTTTTCCGAGGTCTTTGACGAGGTGAGTCAGGGGCGCGCCGATTACGGCGTGGTTCCGGTGGAAAACTCCTGTACCGGGTCGGTCCATGAGGTTTACGATCTGGTGATGAGGCATTGCTTCACCATCGCGGCGGCGGTTGAGGTTCCCGTCCGCCACTGTCTGCTGGCAGTGAAAGGCGCCAACCCTGCCGATCTGCGGACGGTATACTCCCACCCGCAGGGGCTGCTGCAATGCTCCGACCGGCTGGCCGCACGGGGGCTGGAGCCCCGCACCTACAGCAATACGGCTGCCGCCGCGCGTATGGTGGCGGAAAAAGGCGATCCCACGGTGGGGGCAGTCTCTTCCGCGCACGCGGCCAGTCTATACGGGTTGGATATTGTCGAAAAAAATATACAGAACATTGATAATAACAGTACCCGCTTTATTGCTATTACCCGTTCCCTGATCCTTCCGGCCGATGCCGACCGGATCAGTCTGATCTTTTCGCTGCCCCATGTGACCGGTTCCCTGTACCGGGTGCTGGCACGCTTTTCTGCGGCAGGGCTCAACCTGACCAAGCTGGAAAGCCGGCCCACCCGTGACCGACCGTCTATGGGGGACAAATTCACCTATGTTTTTTACCTGGATTTTGAGGGATCCCTCTCCCAGCCGGGCACAGTTGACCTGCTCTGCTCACTGTCAGAGGAGCTGCCTGCCTTCCGTTTTCTGGGCAATTATCGGGAACAGGGCCCCGAAAGGGACAAATAAGCGTATATTTCGACAAAAAATTACACTTTGTATAAGAGCAGTCCCATGCCGAACCAAATCCAGCGTTGGACTGCTCTCTCTAATCCTGTAGGAGGAAACGTGCGCCGGCTGCCCTTTCACAGCAGCGCCGGGGGCTCCGGAATCCAAAACACACAAGGCAAGATGCTTTTTTGGGGGTCCAAAAGGGAACGCTGTCTGCACCCCTTTTCATCCCTCTGACACTTGTCCGCCTTTTTTCAGGGACAAAGGGCCATAAAGGTCGAAAAACCGTATATTTTGTTAAAAAATATACGGTTTGTATATTTTCTGTCTCATAATTTTTTCTTCTGCTGCCGTTTTTCCCTGGCAGGCGGGCCCCTCCGCCTGCCAGCAAGACGGCCGGGCGGTCCAGACAACTGGTCAGAGAGTTGGAAAATATCCGCCGCTGAACCCCATCAGCTGAAGGGGAAAACGATTCCGGAAACTCCCTTTTCTCTTTCGTGTTGATAGCTCTGACCGCCGGCGATTTCGCTAACGCCTTCTTGAAACGAAAAATTGCTTGTGATATACTCGATTCGGCAAATTATCATTGGTAACATGAGAGGAATGTATGATGCAGGAAGCTGTTTTAAAGATAGGAGAATTAGGCGCGCCGCCGGAAGGGTTTGAGGAGGATGTGTTTCCTGGAGATGAAGGGGTTCCCCCTGATGAGACCCTTGATTTGTGGGAGGCATACCAGGATGCAGCAGATTCCATCATCCGACCGGTTACATGGGAGGAGGCGGAAATTCTGATAAAATGCTGTCCCACCGATCACATGGCTGGAATTGAATGGACCGTTCTGCATGGTATTGAAAGCGTTTTTAACCCTGAAGCGGTAGAGGACTTCCGAACCCTGATTGAAAAATGCAACTCAGACATGATGAAGGATATGCTGCTGAAACGGCTTCAAAATTATATCCGTAGCAGGGAATAATAACTTCCGATTTATTGGGCGGTGATCCGGAATGGCTCACTGCCCATTCTGTCATTTTGACGAGGAGAAAAGTTTATCAACGTTTCTCAACACGAACGAGAAAAGGAACGGCGGAAAAATCGGCTTTACCCTCTGGCCTTTTCCAGCATATTCAGCTCCTCACAGATCTGTTTGAAAACCGGGGTGGATTTGCCGCCGGTACCGTCGGTATCCTCCGCCAGCACCACCACGACATAGCGGGGTTCCTGTGCCGGATAATAGCCGGCATACCAGCCCTGTACCACCTCGCGGCCATCGACCTTCCAGCCAGTTTCCGCTGTCCCGGTTTTGGCGCCTGCTCCACCCTCGAACGGCCTGCCATTGCGCCCGGTCCCTTCCTCAACAGCCTTCTCCATCATCTCTCTCAGCCGGACAGCCGTGCTTTTGGAAAACGCCTGCTGCCGGGCGGCGGGCGCCTCCTCATGCAGCTGGCCGTCGGCGTCCACTGTACCCAGGATCAACGTGGGACGCACCAGCTCCCCATCGTTCACCACGGTGCCCACCAGCTGGGCCAGATGAACCGGCGATGCCAGCAGGGACCCCTGTCCGAAGGCAAAATTCGCCACCTCTGCCGGAGCCTGGAGGGATTCCAGCGACGGCATGACAGCCCGGTCGGTTCTCATGCCGTCGGCCAGTGGAATCGGCCGGTCAAACCCCAGATTTACCGCCATATTGTACAGACGGTCGCCACCGGTCTGCAGCATCAGGTGAATAAAATAGGGGTTGCACGACTCGGCAAAGGCCTGATACATTCCGAGAAGTCCATGCCCCAGTCGGTTGTGGCAATGGAAGGGAATGCTCCCCACGTCGATGGACCCGACACAGGAATAGGACGTGCTCACAGGAACCCCCGCCTCCAGCGCAGCGGCGGCAGAAACAATCTTGAAAACCGAGCCGCAGTTATAGTTGCTCAGCGCCCGATTGACCAGCGGCGCGTCGTCGTCCTCCAGACTGTCCGCCAGCGTATCCGGCTGAAAATCGGGCAGACTGACCATGGCCAGAATGCGGCCGGTCGCGGGCTCGGTGACCACCACCGCCCCCTTGCGGATGAATTGGCGGGCGGCGTTTTCCGCGATTCTCTGGATATCTGCATCAATGGTCAGAGCAATGCCGGCGCGGGCGTCGGCCAGCGTATCGGTAACCTGTGGCTCAATCCCCTGTAAAGGTCTTCCCATTGCATCTGCCCGATAGGTGACCGACGCCGTTCCCCCGTGTTCCTGAAGATAATCGTTATAAAACAGCTCCATCCCTGCGGCGCCGTTGATGCCGTCTCCCGACAGATAGCCCACCACATGGGGCGCCAGCAGGGTTCCCTCATACCGTTTGGGGACGGTGAAAAGGGTGATCCCCTGCGTCGGAGGGGTCGGCTGCACCAGACTCGCCACCACCGGCTTCCCTCCCTGGAGACGGGAGGAAACCCCCTCCAGAGCTTCCTCCTCCACACATCCCGCCAGGGCGGCGACAGCTGCCGCGGCAGGCGTCACTGCTGCGCGGTATTCTCTGCCGGTATTGTTCAGCGGGGTCAGGTTCCGGTCGTAAATCGTGCCGCGGGCCGAAGCCACATGGACCGTCATACTGGCCTGCTGGTCCGCCGCCTGCGACAGTGCGCCGTCCGTGAGCTGATAAACCCGCAGGATAACGCCGCACATCAGCAGCAGGATCAGTGTGAAACAGATTACGGTTCGTCTTCGCATATTGCGTTCCGCCTTTCCATCACAAGCCGGGGGATTGTTCCCCCTCATTGTGCCCGGATGGAGGCGCTTTCATGCTTCTGCCCGGAAAATCGCAGAAAAAGGCCGCCTGCACTGCCAAAACCGTGCGCTGCTTCTGTCAGGAAGATTCTCCGCCCGTCTCCCGCCGCCGGCGCAGAAGCGTTCCTGCCGCGACCGGACGCGGACAGGGAAAGCGCACCGTCATCTCCGGATGGTTCGCTACGGACAACGGCCGCCCCTCCCCATCGCTCAGCGGCGCGGCCGTCACCGTAAAGGGGCGCTCGCCGGGGGGCAGAAGCTCCAGCTCCTCTCCGGCAAAAAAGCGGTTGCGCTGGGAGACGGTCAGCTCACCCTTCTCCCACGACAGGACCGCGCCCGCCACCTCCCACCGGCGGATATAGCCGCCTGAGACAGTGTTCTGCCCTGGCATACCGAAATAAAAGCCGGTGCCATAGGGACGGTGGCTGACCTTGTCCGTCTCCTCCCGCAGCCAGTCGGGAGGACGGTAATCGGCGGAGAAACCAGAGGCTGCATAGCCATCGACCGCCATCCGGTAAGCGTTGGTCACCGCCGCCACATAATAGGGTGCCTTCGCCCGCCCCTCAATTTTGAAGGAGACGATTCCCGCCTGAGCCAGCGCTGCCACATGCTCCAGCATACACAAATCGTTGGCGTCGAGAAGATAGCTCCCCTCCTGTGCCGTTTCCACCGGAAAAACAAGGCCGGGACGCTTCTCCTCCACCAGACCATACCGCCAGCGGCACGGCTGGGCGCAGTCACCCCGGTTGGCGTCTCTGCCGGTCAGGGCCGCGGACAGCAGGCAGCGGCCCGAAACGGAGAGGCATACCGCGCCGTGGACAAACGCCTCCAGCTCCAGTTCTTTCGGCGCCCGATCCCGCAAAAGAGCGATCTCCTCCAGAGACAACTCCCTCGACAGCACCACCCGGGCCGCCCCCATCTCATACAGCTGGGCAGCCGCGGCGGCGTTGGTCACCCCCAGCTGGACTGAAACATGGAGGGCACATCGGGGCGCATACCGCCGGGCCAGCGCCATCACGCCCAGATCGGCCACAATCAGGGCATCCGCCCCCGCCGCGTCCACCTGCTCCAGAAAAGCGGGCAGAGACTCCAGCTCCCTGTCCCGCGGCAGGGTGTTGCAGGCAATATAGGCCTTTGCGCCGGCAGCATGGGCCAGCTCCACCGCCTCCCACAGGCCGTCTTTATCAAAATTGGCCGCCGCGGCCCGCATACCAAAGGAGCGGCCCGCCAGATACACCGCGTCCGCCCCATAGCGCAGCGCAGCCAGCAGGGACTCCCGCTCCCCTGCCGGCGATAAAATTTCAGGCTTTTGCTCCACTGCTGCCGCCTCCTCGCAGAAAAGCGGAAACGCGGCCCGGCGCGTTTCCGCTTTAAATGGTGACTTATTTATACAGGTTAAATTTCTGCCGGATCTGTTCGTGTTCCTGCTGCGTTTTGGAGTAGAAGGTGGTCGGCTCTCCGCCCACCACCGCCGAAGCGAAATAGAAGCAGGGCTTGATCTTCGGATCCTCAGACGGAGAGATTACCGCCTTGATCGCCGCCATGCCGGGATTACAGATGGCTCCCACCGGCAGTCCTTCGCGTACATAGGTGTAATATGCCCTCTGCTGAGGAGTAACCGTCGCCGGCTGCTCAATGATATTGTTGATATATACCCAGGTAGCGTCGCATTCCAGCCGGGGATACTGGGCCGGATTTTCCAGCCGGTTCCAGAGCACGCGGGAAACACCGGCCATGTCCGGCTCATCGGCGGCCTCCGCCTGAATGATGGAGGCCAGCGTGATGACCTGGTCCAGCGTAATCTGGCGGCCGCTCGCCTTGATCGAGGAGCGGACGGTGGTGTCGATACGGTTGTCAAAGTTATCCAGGAACTTGGTGATCACTGTTTTGGCCGCGCTGTCGGTATAAAAATCATAGGTGTCAGGGAAGAGATAGCCCTCCAGCCGGTAAATACGGTTTTCACTGTCGTCCGCACCATTCGGCGGCAGATTGTTGATAAAATCGTAGTCAAATTCGTCATTCTTCATCGACGTATAAAAATCGCTGGCAGCACATACCCCTTTTTTCTCCAGCTCGGCTGCGATATCATCCACGGTATAGCCCTCCGGGATCACCACCTTGACCACCTCGCGGAGCTTGCCGCTTTGCAGCTGGGCGATCACGCCGTTATAGCCCATATTGGGGGAGAGGGTCAGGGGATTATCCTCCCCATGCGGCTTATAGGTACCGTCCTTCTTCATCCATTTGGAGTACAGCTCAAAAATCCAGGGGTGGTCGATGATTCCCTTGCTCTTCAGAATCGCCGCGATTTCCTTGGTGGAGGCTCCCTCCGGAATCAGCACATCAATCTTCTGCTCCGATTTGTTGAGCCCCACCACGTCGATGCCACCGGTGATGCAGATGCAGGCCAGCGCCACCGACACACCCAGGACCAGCACCGCATAAATGATGCCGGAGAAGGTTTTCAGGCGGTATACCATCCGGTTCCTCTTTTTTCGATCCGTTGTTTTTCTTTCCAGCGTCTTTTTTCGTTCCGTCTGTTTTGCCGCGTTCCCCTGTCCGGCATCCGCCTGCCCTTTACCGGAAGGAGGACCGCCGGCGTTGGCCCAGGCATAATCTCCCCCGGCAGACGGCGGAGGCAGGGGCGCATCGGTAATCGAAGGCTCTGCTTTCCCCTCCGAAACCGTCCCGCCAGGGGTGACGGGAGCTTCTTCCCCTGCCGACGGATCGGGAATCTCGTCGTCCAGCTGAAGGTCCAGCTTGAAACCGGACACCCGGGAGCGGCGCTCCTCCTGAATGCGGGACAGTACCTCATCCACAGAGGAATCACCGGACGCCCCGTTTTTTTCCTCTCCCAGGCCTTTTAAAATATCATTGGTCTCTTTGGACAAGCGGATCACGCTCCTATTGCACTCATTTCGATGGCCCGTGTTTCACAGCCGCCCTTCCTGGGCAGGCGCGGCGCTTTTTTCCCCGGTCCGGCGCAGAAAACGCTCGGTCACCAGCAGCTCAACCGGCCGGTCAAAGCGCCCGTGAGGCAGCCGCCGGCGCACGCAGCTGCTGTAGCAGAGGCCGATGATCCGGCCGCGGAAGCCGCTGAGAAAGCGGTCATAATAGCCCTTGCCATAGCCAAGGCGGAATCCCTTCCAATCATAACACAGCGCCGGCACCAGACACAAGCCGTCCGTGTCCTCCGGAAGTAAAAAGCGGGAGTCCGGCCGCGGCTCCAGCACCCCGAAGGTCCCCGGCTCCAGGTCGCCGGCGCTGCGGATGAGATAGAATTCCATCCTCCTTGTCCCTGGTACGCAGCGGGGAACCGCCACCCGTTTGCCGTCGGCCAGCGCCCGCTCCATGATCCGGCGGGTATCCACCTCAATATCGGTGGATACATAGGTCAGCAGCGTATCGCACCGGCGGTATTGCCACAGGGAAAGCACCCGCCGGGCAATGGCTGTGTCACGGCGCTGCTTTTCCTCTGGTGGCATTGTGCGGCGCAGCTCTTTATATTTTGCCCTCAGCCCGGCCTTGAGCGGCCGGATATCCTCTACCGGCATTGAAGAGACGCCTCCAGCGCCGCCGCCGTTTCCGGGGAGAGCATCTCCGAAACAATGCGCAGCCCGAAGGCTATGGAGGCCCCCGGCCCGCGGGCAGTGATCAGCCGGCCGTCCACCGCCACCAGCTCCGCCGACAGCCTCGCGCCGGTCAGCTCCGCCTCACAGCCCGGAAAACAGGTCGCTTCCTTCCCTTCCAGCAGACCCAGATGGCCGAGAATAGTGGGAGCGGCACAGATGGCGCAAAGATACCGTTCCTGCTCCGCCGCGTAGCGGATAAAGCCCTGTACCGTCGGGGAGCGTTCCAGATGGAGGGTGCCGGGCATGCCGCCGGGCAGCACCACCGCCTCCAGACCGTCGGGAACCGCCTCTCTCTCGGTCAGGTCAGCCTCTACCGCGATGTCATGGGCGCCGCGGACCACCGCCCCGCTGCCCACCGCTACAGTAGCCGTTTCCAATCCGGCCCGCCGCAGAATGTCCACAGTGGTCAGCGCCTCAATTTCTTCAAATCCGGGCGCCAGAAACACATAAATCATGACCAGACCCCTTTTCTGTTCCTTTGTGGAGCGCTATCCAATATCCCTTTCCGCCGCTGCCGGAAAAGACCGGCTGTGCGGAGCTCTTACCCTCTACCTTTCCCGGCAGAGGTATTTTTCCAGCACCATCGCGGGATGATAGGAACGTTTAGCCCGGCGCAGCCCCTCGATTCCCAGGTCATTCTCCCGATTGATATAGCGGTAGCCGGCCAGTGCCCGGGAGGCAAACTCCCGGTTGATGACGGTATAGGCTGCACTGAAACCGGCCAGCGCCTTCTCTACATGGATATCAAACACCTCCCCGCTGATAGGGGAACCAAAGGTGAAGGCCACCGGGCGACCCTCCACCCGGATCAGCGCCCCGGTCAGGGACAGCTCCCTCCGCAGCTGGAGCGCCTCACGGATCGCGCAGTGCTCCGAACGCAGGCCGGGATCCTGGCAGCGGCCCTTCTCCCGGCACCATTCCTCCGCCAGAGCCGCCGCCTCCGGCGCGTTGCCATCATCCAGCGGCTCGTAACGCCAGGCATGCTCACGGGAAAAAGCCGAAATATGGTTGCGCTTCTGGTGGTATTTTTTCCCCGGCAGTTCCGCCAGCGCGGTTCTGTCGTAGAGATAGTCAAAATCATTCGGCGACGGCTCCATATCGAAAGCACCGGGATACCGGCGGTTGAGCCGTTCTGCCGCCGGGCCCGGCAGATAAAAGACGCAGGGCTTTCCCGACAGAGAAGCATGCGCCCGCAGACGGTCAAGCCCCCGTCCCTCATCCCCGCCCGCCGGCAGCAGATAGAAGGGGTTCTCAACGCCGGAACGGACAAACAGGGTGTCCCCCTCCCGGGCAATGCGGTTGTGGTAATGCCGCCGCCACATATACAGGGTGGTAAACGAGTATTCGCAGGCGTGAGCCTGCACCGACCGCAGCAGCGGAACTGCCCAGTCGCGGTCCTCTATGGAGAGCTTATGAAAGGAGAGCGCCTCCGGCGATTTGGTCACAGTCATGGGGTTACAAAGCCCTTTCTCTCATCAATTTTCCGGGCCGATGCCTCCGGTGTATGGCTAGTCTGTCCTTCCCGCTGTTCAAATACGCGCGCCGGAGTCGGGCAGCGTGTATTTTCTCTTCCCCGAAACGTTGTAAAAATTTACCGGCCCTGTTCCGGGAGCATATAGCGCTCGCGCATCTCCTGTGCGCGGCCGCAGGACATTTTCCCCTCCGGGCAGGAGCCGGACACACAGGCGGGACCGGCATTCCGAAAAAGATGGGGCGCCACTGCCCGGCAGAGGGCGCACATCTGCTCCGCCAGCTCACGGATTTCCCACTGCGCGCGGTTGCAGCAGCGCAGACGGAAAAAATGACGAAGGCTGCGTGCGTTCATGGTCACCATCATTTTGGTGGTGCAGGCGTTGGGAAGGATGAAGCGCGCGTCCTCAATCGCCTGTTTTTCCGCTGCACGGGCCGCCGCCTTCTGGTCCATTCCTGCGTCCAGCTTCTCCTGCAGATGCTTCTCTTTCAGAAGAGCGGTCAGCCGCTCGTAATGACGCTGGTCCTCCTCCATAGCGCGAAGAAACTCTGCCCGCGCCTCTGGAAGGGCCTCAATTTCCGGGGGAACGACATATTCAAAACGATCTTCCGTCACATACCGCTGGCTCTGCACACTGAAGGAGGCCATCCGGTGACGGGTGATCTGTGCCAGCAGGGAGCGGGACACCCCTTCAATCCCAAAGGTAAAGCTGGCGTGCTCAACAGGACTTTCATGGCCGATCTCCGACAGCATGTCCACAAAGGAGGCCGTCCTTTCGCCGGTCATGCCCTCCAGCAGCTCGTCAATACCGGCGGGGGAATAGCACAGGCGGGCCGCTGCCGCCGCCATTTTTTCCGGCTCAGGCGTGTGGGCCAGCAGGGTGACATGTATCACAAACAATCCTCCTTATCCGCCGCTGTCTCTGGCGGACTTCGATGCCGAAGATACGAAACGCTCCCCGAACAGCTGTTATGAATCCTGCGATCTGTCCGTATTATAACAGAAAAAGGAGGGGCATTCAACCAGCCTCCCCTCCCGGGTCCAAAAGAAATTTCCGCTCAGTCTACCGTTATATGGCCGCGAAGGCTTTCAAAACGCTTTTCCCCGATTCCGCTGACATTCCGGAGCTCTTCAATGGAGTCAAATCCGCCATGGGTTTCCCGGTATTCCAGGATGCGGGCGGAAAGGACCTCCCCAATTCCGTTCAGCTGCATCAGCTCCTCCTGGCTGGCGGTATTCAGATTGATTTTCCCGGCGGGGCTCACGTCTGTCGCTGCCGCAGAGGAGGATGCTGCTGTGGTGACGGACGCGGCAGAGGTCAGCGTCGCGGTGGGCGGAGGCTCAGCAGGAGGACCGGAGGCTGTTGCCAGAGGCGAGGCAGAGGAATCCGTTGCCAGGGTCGCGGCTGCGGTGGAGGAGGTCATGGAGGCCGCCGTCTCCTCAGCCGGGTAGACCACGGTCGGCGGGGCGTAATCGGGCGCCGACAGGGCGGCGGTCAGACAGACAGCGATCAGCAGCACGCCCGTCAGCGCCAGGACCAGCCATTCTTTCCCCCTTTCGCGCATGTTGCTCCCCTCTTTCCCACTGCTTTTTCTTTTTATTGTAGGCCCGCCCCCTCCCGGCTGGCAAGCGGTGTATCTTCACACGGTTTTTTAATGTCCAGGAGGAAAAATGACCAAATCGTCATGCGCTTTTCCTTAAAATCGGTTACAATGAAGCACAGGAACGGTCTGTTTCCGGAAAGGTGGAGCATCGTATGGAAACCATCGCGCGTCTGTTGTTAGTGGAAGACGATAAAAATATTGCGCTGGGGCTGGAATATTCTCTCCGGCAGGAGGGGTTTGATGCCGTCGTATGCGGCAGCGTGGCCAGCGCCGTTCAGGCACTGGATGAAACTGCTTTTGATATGGCGGTTCTGGACCTCTCTCTCCCCGACGGGACCGGATATGAGCTTTGCCGTCTGATCAAGCAGCGGGGCGATATGCCGGTGGTCTTTCTCACAGCGCGGGACGATGAAGTGAATGTGGTGATGGGGCTGGACATGGGCGCCGACGATTATGTGACCAAGCCCTTCCGTATCCGGGAGCTGATCTCCCGCCTGCGCAGCGTGCTGCGCCGCAGCCGTAAAACCGCCGCTGGCCGCGGCGTGTACGAATATGGCAGTATCCAGGTCAATACCGCTGAGGGCAAGGTATATAAAAACGGGCGGGACGTTTTTCTCACCGCGCTGGAGTACCGCCTGCTGCTCAATCTGGTGAACAACGAAGGCCATGTGCTGTCCCGTAGCCAGCTGCTGGAGGGAATCTGGGATGTGTCGGGGGATTTTGTCAACGACAATACCCTGACCGTCTACATCAAACGGCTGCGGGAAAAGATAGAGGATGATCCCCAGAACCCTGTCATCATCAAAACGGTGCGGGGGCTGGGCTATCGGGTATAACACCGTGGGGAGGGAGCCATATGTCTTTTTTTCGCAATCGGGAAATCCGGTGGCTGTGCCTGATACTGATGGCGGCAACCGCTCTGGCCTGTGCCGCCGGCTTTTGGGTCAGCGTTCCGGCGGGGCTGGGGGCGCTGGCCGCCGGGTCGGCGGTCTCGCTGGTCTCACTGCTGTTCACCGCCCGCCGTTACCGGCAGATTGATCAGCTGTCCGTCTACCTGCGCCGCATCACGGCGGGAGAGCATGCGCTGGATATCCGCGACAATGACGAGGGAGAGCTGAGCATCCTCAAAAGTGAAATTTACAAGGTGACGGTGATGCTGGCGGAATACAACGAACGGCTGCTGGCAGAACAGCGGGGATTGTCCGACTCCCTGTCCGACATTTCTCACCAGCTGAAAACGCCGCTGACCTCCATGCTGGTGATGGCCGACCTGCTCAGCGGAGATGATCTCCCCTCCGACAAGCGCCGGGAGTTCACCGGCCACATCCGCCAGCAGCTGGAGCGTATCCAGTGGCTGGTCTCCTCCCTGCTGAAAATGTCCAAAATGGATGCCGGGGTGGCGGTTTTCAAAAAAGATGCCGTCTCGCTTCCCGACCTGATCCGGCGGGTGACGGCGCCTCTGCTGATCCCCATCGAAATCAAGGAGCAGACGCTGGAGACCGACGGTCCCGACATCTCCTTTGAGGGGGATGGGGGATGGATGAACGAAGCGCTGGTCAATATCCTGAAAAACTGCATCGAACATACCCCCCGCGGCGGCCGCCTGCGAGTGGAATGGACCAGCAACCCGCTGTATACCGAAATCCGGATCAGCGACACCGGCGAGGGAATCGCCTCGGAGGATCTGCCCCACATTTTCACCCGCTTTTATCGGGGCAAAAACGCCGCCGATGAGAGCGTGGGCATCGGGCTGGCCATGGCCCGGGAGATTGTGCGCCGTCAAAACGGCGATATCACAGCGGAAAATCAGCCCGGCGGCGGCGCCCTTTTTTCCATCAAACTGTACAAGCACATCATCTGACGCTGTGCGGAAAATCGGATGACAGGCAGGAAGAGCGCCGTTTTTCCTTCCATGACAGAATTGTCACCGCCGGGGTCACCGGAATGTCACCCCGACCGTCCATACTGACAGAGGAGCCGGCAGGAAGGGGCTTCGGGTGCGACGCCTTTGGAGCCGGCAGAAAATCATGAGGGAAAGGAACCAACCATTCATGGAAATACTGCGAGTGGAAAATCTCTGCAAAACCTACGGGCGGGGCGAAACCGCCGTCAAGGCACTGGACAACATCTCCTTTTCGGTAGAGAAGGGGGAATTTGTCGCCATCATTGGCCCCTCCGGCTCAGGCAAGTCCACCCTGCTGCACATACTGGGAGGTGTGGATATCCCCACCTCCGGCAGCGTGTTTCTGGACGGTACCGACGTGTATGGTCTGGACGCCGGCAATCTGGCCATTTTCCGCCGCCGGCAGATCGGTCTGATTTATCAGTTCTATAATCTGATCCCGGTGCTGAATGTGGAGGAAAATATCGCCCTCCCCCTGCTGCTGGACGGCCGGAAGGTGGACCAGCGCGAGCTGGACGCCCTGCTAAAAACGCTGGGGCTGGAGCAGCGCACCGGCCATCTGCCCAACCAGCTCTCCGGCGGCCAGCAGCAGCGCGTCTCCATCGGCCGCGCCCTTGTCAATCATCCCTCGCTGGTGCTGGCCGATGAGCCCACCGGGAATCTGGACAGCAAAAACAGCGCGGAGATTCTCGATTTACTCAAACTTTACAACCGTCAGCACAACCAGACCCTGATCGTTATCACCCATGACGAAAAAATTGCGCTGCAGGCTGACCGCGTCATCAGCATTGAGGACGGCCGCATCGCCCATGACGAGGTGATGACCATATGAACGTCCTCAACCGGGTCACCCTGAAAAACCTGATCCGAAACAAGACCCGTACCGCGGTCACCATCGTCGGCGTGATCCTGTCGGTGGCCATGTTCACAGCGGTCACCTCCTTTGTCTCCAGTATGCAGGACTTCATGATCCGCTCCTCCATCGCTCTGGATGGCGACTGGGAGGGAAAGCTGTCGAACATCCGCTATGACAGCCTGAGCGCTGTGGAGGACCGCGCAGAAGCCACCTCCTCCTTCCTGGTGCAGGAAGAGGGCTACGCGGTTCTGGAGGGCGGACAAAACGAGGATAAGCCCTATCTGTATATCGAGTCCCTTGACGACGGCGCCATGGAGAACCTGCCCATCCGGCTTATCAGCGGACGCCTTCCTCAAAACGACACGGAGATTCTGATTCCCGAGCATGTGTTCACCAATGGCGGCGTGGAGCTGCCGGTGGGCTCTGTCCTGACCCTGCAGGTCGGCCGGAGGCAAACAGAGGGGGAGACGCTGGGACAGCACAATCCCTTTCTGGCGGAGGAGGAGTCGCTGGACCAGCTGTCGGAAAAAACCTATACCGTGGTTGGCTGGTATCAGCGGCCCGGCTTCGAGTCCTATTCCGCCCCCGGCTACACCGCCGTTACCCGGCTGAACGCCGCCTCCCTCTCCCCCGACGATACGGTCAGTGTTTACCTGCGGCTGAAAAATGTCCGCGCCATCTACGATATTCTGCCCGGGCTGGCCGCTGCCTCTGACGCAGAGGGTGTGGAATATAACAAGGATCTGCTGCGCTGCCTGGGAATCGACCCCAACGACAATTTCAATTCCGTATTCTACAGCATGGCCGCTATCCTGATTCTCCTGATTATGGCAGGCTCCATCTCCCTGATTTACAATGCTTTTGCCATCTCGGTCAGCGAACGCTCCCGGCAGTTCGGTATGCTTTCAGGCGCGGGGGCTACCTCCCGGCAAATCCGTCATTCCGTCCTTTTGGAAGCGCTGTCCATCAGCGCGGTCGGCGTCCCCTTGGGGGTACTCTCCGGCATCGGCGGTATTGGGGTCACCCTCTATCTGCTGCGCGACAAAATCGCCAGCACGGCCGGTACAGTCACCGGACTTACCCTGGACCTGGCGGTTTCCGTCCCTGCCGTCATGGCCGCCGTCGCGGTGGGACTGGTCACCATCCTGCTGTCCGCATGGATTCCGGCCCGCCGGGCCGCCCGTATGTCCGCCATCGACGCCATCCGGCAGACCAACGATGTGGCGATCCGCTCCCGGCAGGTCCGAACCTCCCGCCTCACCCGCCGCCTGTTCGGCATCGAGGGAGAGCTGGCGATGAAAAATTTCAAGCGCAACCGCCGCCGTTACCGCACCACCGTCCTGTCTTTGGTCATCAGTATTGTGCTGTTTCTGTCCGCCTCCTCCTTCGCCTCCTACATGACGGCGGGAACCGACGCCCTGGCCATCGCCTCCAACTACGATCTCTGCTTTTCCGGCAGCTATCGTCCGGAGGACGCCGCCGCGCTGCTCCGGCAAATTGCTGTGCTGGATGAGGTGAGCGCCGTCTCATCGGTTGATCAATTTTTCGGCACGGTATTGACTGATCCGGCGCTGGTGGAGCAGCATCAGCTGGAGGCCAATCAGGAGCAGCATGGGGATAACGCCCACAGTCTGACCGAGGATGGAAAGGCTATGCTGTATGTGATGGTGAATGCCGTAAATGAAGAGTATATGCGGGGATACCTGCAGAGACAGGGGCTGTCCTTTGATGCCTACAACGATCCCGATCACCCTCTGGCGCTGGTAATCGACCGCCAGAAATACATGGAGAGCGATGGTCGTTATACAGACAGTCATCTCTTCCGCTCCCAGGACCTTGGGGAAATCACCATCCAGGACAATTTTGTGGAGGAGGGTGCCGCTCCCCAGACCGTCCGGCTGACGGCAGGCGCCTTTGTCTCAGAACCCCCTCTGGGGGTCTATGAGGCGGTCAGCTCGCCCGCTTCCTTTCAGCTGATCGTCACCGACACGGTTTTCAAACGGGTTTTCGCCGGCTTTGATCCTTCACCGGCAGAGGAGAGCGCCCCTGCTCTCTATATTCAGTCGAATGATCCCTCTCAGGCGGAGCAAAAAATCCGGGACCTGCTTATTGCGCACCATCTGAATACAAGCGACCTGCACAATATCTTTGAGTCGAAAAATGCTCAGGACAATTTCCTGCTTGTGGTCGGCGTATTCGCCTACGGCTTTATCACGCTGATCTCCCTGATCACCATCGCCAATGTGTTCAACACCATCTCCACCAACATCAATCTGCGCCGCCGGGAATTCGCCATGCTCAAATCGGTGGGCATGACCGAAAAAAGCTTTCACCGCATGATGAATTTTGAGTGTCTGTTCTATGGACTGAAGTCCCTGCTGTACAGCCTGCCGCTGGCGCTGGGCGTAACCGTGCTGATCTATCTGTCCATCAGCAATGGGGTGAATACGCCCTTCCTGATTCCGTGGGGAAGTCTGGTCTTTTGTGTGGTCTGCGTCTTCCTGATCGTCTTTATCACCATGATGTACTCCATGTCCAAGGTCCGGAAGGAGAACATTATTGACGCGCTGAAAAACGAAAATCTGTAGACTCCCTCACCCTTCCTGGGCAGACGCCCCCCGTCCGCTCCCTCTGGCCAAAGGGCGAATCCAAAGCAGGCAGCCCCTTGTTACACCAGCCTTTCTGACAGAAAAACCGGCGGAAGCCGCCTATCGGTGCGGTTTCCGCCGGTTTCTGTCTGTTGGGGACGGGGACTTGTCCCCCCATGAGAATACGCTATGAAAAACGACCGGCATCCGGTTCGCAGCCGATGTGGAAATGTCCTTCTGACCGCCCTGCCGCCGGCTTCTCCCCTGTTGAGACAAAGAAAAAGCCTGCGGCGCACAAAATGTGCACCGCAGGTATGGTGGACGTTAACGGACTTGAACCGCTGACCCTTCGCACGTCAAGCGAATGCTCTACCAGCTGAGCTAAACGTCCTTATCAGCCTGTCCCCGCTGTTTCACGAGAACGTAAGCCATTATATAGAATATCCGCCGTCTTGTCAAGAGTGAAAACGGTATTTTTTCAAAAGCGTCCCTTTTTCCGCCGTTCGGTCTGTCTCCGAAAAAGAGCCTTGCAGGAGAACAAAAGGCTTGCGCTTCCCTGCTTCTTCCGGTATCATGTTCTTATCAGATGACTCAGATCATTTCGGATAAACAGGAGGGACCATATGGAACGGAAATGGTGGCAGAACGCCATCGCTTATCAAATCTATCCCCGCAGCTTTTACGATTCCAACGGCGACGGCGTGGGGGATATCCGCGGCATCGTGGAAAAGCTGGACCATTTGCAGGAGCTGGGCATCGACGTGGTGTGGATCTGCCCGGTATATCAGTCGCCGATGGACGACAACGGCTACGATATCTCCGACTATTACCGGATTGATCCCCAGTTCGGCACCAACGAGGATATGGAGGAGCTGATCGCCGAGGCGAAAAAGCGCGGGATCCGCATCGTGATGGATCTGGTGCTTAACCATTGCTCCGATGAGCATCCCTGGTTTCAAAAGGCACTGGCGGACCCCCACTGTGAAGAGGCGGAGTATTTCTTTTTCCGCCAGGGCGAAAACGGCGGCCCGCCCAACAACTGGCGCTCCATGTTCGGCGGCTCCGCGTGGGAGCCGGTGGGCGACGGACGGTATTACCTGCATATCTTCGGCAAAAAGCAGCCCGACCTCAACTGGGAAAACCCGAAGCTGCGCCAGCTGCTGTACGATATGATCAACTACTGGCAGGATAAAGGGGTGGGCGGCTTCCGCATCGA
Organism: Clostridiales bacterium; assembly: GCA_022793315.1. Classification (GTDB taxonomy): domain Bacteria; phylum Bacillota; class Clostridia; order Oscillospirales; family Acutalibacteraceae; genus Avimonas_A. The sequence continues at coordinate 19,050 of JAAWCO010000022.1, forward strand.
CGCGATTATCCACATCAAAAAGGACCCGTCCCTGGCCAGCCGCGCGCCGGAGGCCGACGGCATGTGCGGCCTGCTGGAATGCTGCAAAAATTATCCCGGCATCGGTGAATTCCTCACCGAGCTGCGGGAAAAGACCTTCGACCGCACCGACTGCATGACAGTGGCAGAGGCGCCGGGCGTCCCCTATGAGCAGTACGGCGAATATGTGGGCGAGCATGGCTATTTCTCCATGATGTTCGATTTCACCTATACCGAAATCTACGCGGGCCTTGCCAGCAGCTGGAAGGATTTCCGCCCGATCGGCGAGTGGACCGTGCCCGAATTCCGCGATATGCTCTTCCGCAGCCAGACCGAAATCCAGAAGGTCGGCTGGGGCGCGGTTTATCTGGAAAACCACGACTACCCCCGCTCCCTTGACAAATACATTCCCGACGAGGATCACGGCTATTCCAGCGCGACCATGCTCGCTACCCTGTATTTTCTGCTGCGCGGCACCCCCTTCATTTATCAGGGGCAGGAGCTGGGCATGTCCAACTGCCCCTGGGAGAGCGCGGAGGAATTCAACGATATCTCCACCCTGAATCAGTATCAGGTAGTCCAGCGGGAGGGCTGCACCCCGGCGGAAGCGCTGAAGGTGGTCAGCAAATACAGCCGCGACAACGCGCGCACCCCCTTCCCGTGGAACAGCGGGGAAAATGCCGGCTTTACCACCGGCCGGCCGTGGCTCAGGCTCAACCCCAGCTATCCCACCATCAACGCCGAGGATGAAAAAAAGGACCCCCATTCGGTCTATGCCTATTACAAAAAGCTGATCGCCCTGCGAAAGGACCCTGCCACCAGCGGCCCGCTGGGCTACGGCTCCATCACCCCCGTGCTGCTCAGCTATGACGATGTGGTCGCCTATATCCGGTCAGAGGCGGGGCAGCAGATTCTGGTGGTCAATCATTTCGGACGGGGCGTGCGGGAGGTTGTCCTCCCCAGCGCGGTGAAAAAGCTGCTGCTCACCAACTATCCGCAAGCGGAGCTGGCAGGGAACCGGCTCACGCTGCAGCCCTATCAGTCGGTCGTGGCGGAAATCGAGTAACCGTCCCCTGCCATAAGATGGTCGAACCCCCGCCCTCTGCAAACAGAGAGCGGGGGATTTTTTCATATTCCGGCCCGCCACAGGAGGCATATCGGCAGGGAAGGCGGTCAGGAGGAGGGCTCTCCACGAGACGGAGCCCGGCTCTCACGCCTCTTCCAGGGAAGCGATCAGCCATTCGCCGCAGCGGACACCGTCCACCGCCGCCGATAAAATGCCGCCCGCATAACCGGCCCCCTCCCCGCAGGGAAAGAGACCGCGGACCGATGACTGCCCCCCTTCATCCCGCAGAAGTCGTACAGGGGAGGAGCTGCGGGATTCCACGCCGGTGAGTACGGCATCCGGCCGATCAAAGCCGCTCAGCTGCCGTCCCAGCAGAGGCAGGGCCGCTGCCAGCGAGCGTGCCACGCCGGCGGGCAGACATTCCTTCAGGTCGGCAAGCGTCACCCCCGGCCGGTAGGAGGGCTCCACCTCCCCCAGCCGTGTGGAGGCGCGGCCGGCCAGAAAATCCCCCGCCAGCTGCGCCGGTGCGCGATAGCCGCCCCCACCCAGCCGAAAGGCCGCCCGCTCCATCCGCCGCTGATATTCCATCCCCGCCAGCGGATGCTCCGAGCCGAAATCCCCCGGCCCGACCCCGGCCAGCAGAGCGCTGTTGGAGTTGACAGCATCCCGCGCAAACTCACTCATGCCGTTGACCACCACCCCTTCCTCCTCCGAGGCGGCGGCGATCACACAGCCGCCCGGACACATGCAGAAGGTATAGACTCCCCGTTCCCCTGCCGGACGGCAGGAGAGCTTATAATCGGCGGCTCCCAGAGCCGGATGCCCAGCAAACCGGCCGTACCGGACGCGGTCGATCAGAGAGCGCGGGTGTTCAATACGCACCCCCACGGCAAAGGGCTTCTGTTCCATCCGAAGCCCCTGCTCATACAGCATGACCATGGTGTCCCGCGCGCTGTGGCCGATGGCGAAAACCGCCTGATCACACCGAAGCTCCACCCGGCCCTCCGGTCCCTCCGCCGTCAGTCCCCGCAGGCGTTCTCCCTCCGTCAGCAGAGAGGACACCCGGTGAGCAAAAAGCACCTCTCCCCCCGCCTGCTCGATGGCACGGCGCAGCCCCCGCACTGTCCCGCGAAGGCGGTCGGTCCCCACATGGGGCTTCGCCTGCCAGAGGATCTCCTCCGGCGCGCCCGCCGCCGCCAGCTCCTCCAGCACAAAACGGCAGCGTGGGTCCCGGATGCCGGTGTTCAGCTTGCCGTCCGAAAAAGCGCCGGCGCCCCCCTCACCAAACTGGACATTGGAGGCCGTATCCAGTACGCCGGTCTGCCGGAACTGCTCCACATCGGCGGTACGGGAATCCACATCCCGCCCCCGCTCCAGCAGGAGGGGACGAAGCCCCGCCCGCGCCAGTGTCAGGGCGGCAAACAGTCCCGCCGGCCCGGCCCCCACCACCACCGGACGATGAGGAGGCAGGCGGTGCGCCTCCGGCAGCAGGAAGGGGACCGGCTGAACCCGGCGGGCACGGCCGGCGCTTCGCTTCTCCCAGGCAGCCTCATCCCCCTTGACCGTCACCTCCACCGTCAGACTGAGCCGCACGTCATCCCGATGGCGCGCATCCACCGACCGGCGGGAAATCCGCAGGGAACGCAGAAAGCGCGGCGTGGTCCTCAGCACCCGCGCGGCGGCGGCCAGCAGCTCCTCCTCTGTATAATCCGGCCGCATCCGCAGCTCCGCTATCTGCAGCATACCGTTCCCCCTGTTTGTTCTCCCATTTATTCTTCCGTTCGTCCGGTCACTGCGCCGCTGTCATCGCCTCTGCCGCCAGACAGGCAGAGGCCCATGCCCAGTGAAGATTGAAGCCGCCGCAGTCGCCGTCGATGTCCAGCACCTCGCCCGCGGCGTACAATCCGGGCGCCAGCCGCGACTGAAGAGTATATGGATCAAACTCCGCCGTGGAAACACCTCCTGCCGTCGCCTGTGCCCCGGCAAAGCCCTGGGTGCCGGTCACGGCCAGCTCCCAGCCCTTGAGCCGGGCGGCCAGCTGTGCCAGCTCGCCGTCGGTGAGAATCTCCGCCGGAAGCGACAGCGGCCCCAGCCCGGCGGCGCGCAGCAGTGTCTGGCCGAGACGCTTGTTGACAAAACCGGTCAGGTACTGCTCCAGTGTGCGTCCCTTCAGCCGCCGGCGTCTGATCAGAAGGGCGGTGGTCTCCTCCCGGTCAAGATCCGGCAGCAGGTCCAGCACTGCGGTCAGCCGGCCCTGTTTTTTCCGCTCCCATTCTCCGACGCAGCGGGAGATCTGCATAACGACAGGTCCCGACAGACCGTATTCGGTGAACAGCAGCTCCCCGCGTTCGGCGGCCAGCTCCCGGCCGTCCAGTTGGAAAGAAACGCGCGCATCGACACGGATTCCCCTGACCGCCTTCACCAGCGAAGGGTCGGTCCGCACCTGCACAATCGTGGGAAACAGAGCGCTGCGGCTGTGCCCCAGTCCGCCGAGCAGGGCATATCCGTCAGAGGAGCCGCCCAGCGAAGGAGAAGCCGCCCCACCGGTGCAGACCAGCACCCGTCGGGCCCGGCAGAGGTCCCCGCCGCCGGTCAGCAGCTCAAAGCCGCCGCCCCTCTGGCGCAGGGCGGTCACCGGTGTGCCGCAGCGCTCCTCCACGCCGTTCGCCTGCATCTCCAGCCGCAGACAGTCGAGAACCGCACCGGCCTGAAGGCATCGAGGATAGACCCGCCCATTTTCCCGCGTCACGCATTCCACTCCCAGAGAAGAAAAAAAGCGGCAAACCTCCCCGGCCGGCAGGCGCTGCAGCGCCGGGGCGACAAAGGCGGCATTCCGGCCGTGATATCGCTCGGGGGCTGCTTCCGTATTGGCCAGATTACAGGTACCGTTCCCGGTGGCCAGCAGCTTGCGCCCCACCCTGGCCCCTTTTTCCAATACCAGCACCGACAGCTTTCCCTCTGTCATTCCGCGGGCGGCCGCCGCCCGGCAGGCAAAAACGGCGGCGGACAGCCCTGCCGCCCCACCGCCGATAATCGCCATATCGTATGGATTTTCCATAAAGATCCCTCCTACCAGCTGAGCAGCGCGGGAAGGCCGTAGGACAGCAGCGTCATGATCACCCCGGCAATCAGCACGCCCAGCGCGATCACCGGCAGGGATTTTTTCATCCGAATGTCCAGCATGGCCGCGACCAGTGCGCCGGTCCACGCCCCGGTACCCGGAAGCGGTATCGCCACAAACAGCAGCAGTCCCAGCGTTTCATACCGGGTGACCTTGGCCCGGTTTTTCTCCGATTTGCGCTCCAGCCATTCGGCAAAGCCGTGAAGCAGACGGGTTGTTTTCAAATATTGGATAATTTTCCGGATAAACAGAAGGATGAACGGGATCGGCAGCATATTCGCCACATAACAGATCAGAAAGGCCGGACCCAGCGGTACATTCAGCAGGCTGGCGGCGACCAGCCCGCCGCGAAGCTCCAGCACGGGGAGCAGCGAAACCAGAAAAATAATCAGCTCCGCCGGAACGGCGCCCCCCAGCCATTCGGTCAGGCTCTGTACAAGGCTGTCAGTCATGGTGTCCATCCTTTTCCCTGCATTTCGCCGGCCCGGCCATGTGTGTCCGGCGGCGTGATATTGTCATTATAAACGATCCCCCTTGGTTTGACAAGCAAGCCCCCGGCATTTCATTCAATCTTAAGATTTCCCTCCTTTCCTCCCGTCTGGTGCAAGAGGCGTCACTCCTTCGGATTTTCGGCCTTTCCGGCATGCAGAATGTCCTTTTCTGCTGAAAAAGAGGGAAAACCGCCTTCTCAAGCGGCGGCATTTGAGATATAATAATTTTTACATCTTTATTAAAAAGGATGCAAGGGACCGCTGCCTCAGCAGCGGACAGGAAAGGAAGAACCAGCCTTGATATGGCACAGTGAAGATATACAAAATGTGTTGGAGACGCTCCAAACCGATTCCCGTGACGGGCTGACGCCCGAGCAGGCCGCCAAACGTCTGGAAAGCGTCGGTCTGAATCAGCCGGCAGGAAAACCGTCCCCTTCCTTTTTCCGCTGCCTTCCCGGCCAGCTGAAAAACGCCATGACACTGATTCTGAGCGCGGCGGCGGCCGTCTCTCTCGGCTTCGGCATCTACCGCGCCCTTCAGGGGGAGGGCGCCCACTGGATCGAACCGTCCCTTGTCCTCCTGATCGTTCTGGCGGGCGCTGCTTTTGGCGCCGTCCGGGAGAGCCGGGCGGCCGCCTCTCTTCAGACGCTGAACCGTCTGTCTGTTCCCTCAGCGAGGGTGATCCGCGGGGGGGAAATCCGCGGCGTAGAACACGCCGTCATCAGCTCCCTTGAGCTGACGCCGGGGGATATCATCGAAATGGAGGCCGGCGATCTGATCCCCGCTGACTGCCGTCTGCTGCATACCGACTCCTTCCAGTGTGACGAATCCTCTCTGATCGGTGAACCGGTTCTGGCAGACAAGGACGCGGACGCCGCAGCCGATGATATTGCGCCGCTGGGTGAGCGCCGCAATATGGCCTATGCGGGCTGCGTGGCCGTCCGGGGCCGCGCCCGGGCCGTCGTGGTAGAAACCGGCATGAATACGGAGAGGGGCAAGGCCGCCCTCCTTTTGGAAAAAGGGGAGGGAGCCGAAACACCCCTGCAGCAGAAGCTGGGACAGCTGGGCAGGCTGCTCAGCCTGCCAGTTCCGGTAATCTGTGCGGCGGTAGTGTTGACAGGGTTGCTGAACCATCAGCTGATTCCCGATATTCTTCTGACCGCCGTTTCACTGGCGGCGGTTGTCCTGCCGCAGGGGCTCTCCGCCACGGCTGTCCCTGCGCTGGCAGCCGGAGCCCGGCGGATGGCGGCAAAAAATGCCGTTGTCCGCCGCCTTTCGGCGGTGGAAACGCTGAATAACGTCTCGGTCATCTGTACAGATAAAACGGGGGTCCTGACCCGGAATCGCATGACCGTGACCTGTTTATATGCGGGAAACCGTCTGATCCCGGTCGGCAGGGACACGCCGCTTTCCGCCGGCGGAGAGGCGCTCCTCCGGCTGACCGCCCTCTGCACCGGCGGCGGGGCGAACGCCGCTGGCGGAAAAGAGCGGCGTCCGGACAACGCTACCGAGGCGGCTATCCTCTCCTGTGCGCTCCAGAACGGCATGGATCCCCGTCTGCTGCGGTCGGAGCATCCGTGTTTGGGGGAAATTCCGTTTGATTCCGGACGCCGGCTGATGACCACTGTCAATCTGATTGAGGGAAAGCATGTGGTCATTGTCAAGGGCGCTCCCGACGTACTGCTTCCCCTCTGCTCCGCAGGCAATATCCAGGCGGCAGAAAAGGCGCATGAGGAAATGACCGGTCAGGCTCTGCGCGTGCTGGCGGTGGGATATCGTTATCTGGAGGAACCGCCTCTTGAATACCTGCCTGAGCAGCTGGAGCGGGATCTGTCCTTCGCCGGGCTGGTGGGTCTGGCAGATTCCCCCCGGCCGGACACCGCCGAAGCTATCCGCCTCTGCGGCGATGCCGGCATTCGCACGGTGATGATCACCGGCGACCACCCGGCGGCCGCGGCCGCGGCCGCCCGCCAGCTGGGACTTCTCCGGGAAGGGGAAGAGGTGATGGACAGCCCCCGGCTGGCTGTGATGAGCGACAGCGATCTGTCGGAACACATCCGCGACTATCCGGTTTATGCGCGGGCCACACCAGCGGACAAGCTCCGCCTTCTCAAGGCGTGGCAGAGGACAGGCGAAACGGTCGTGATGACCGGCGACGGAATCGACGATGCGCCGGCGCTTCAGTCGGCGGATATCGGCTGCGCCATGGGCGCCTCCGGCGCGGACGTGGCGAGAAGCGCTGCGGATATGACCCTTATTGACGATCATTTTGCCACCATCGTCGCCTCCGTGCGGGAGGGACGCGGGGTTCACGACAATATTTTCAAAACAGTGCGTTTTCTCCTTGCCAGCCGTCTGGGAATTCTGCTGGTCTTTCTCCTTTCCATGCTGCTCTGTCAGGGGGGGCTCCTGCCGCCGGCACAGCTGCTCTGGGTCAGTCTGGCGGCCGGTGCGCTGCCTGCTCTCGTCCTGGAACGGGGCTCAGCGGAAGAGGGGGCGATGCGGCGCGATGCACATCCCTTCGGGAGGTGGACCGCCGTGCTGTGGCAGGGCGGCCTGATCGCTCTGTTGACTCTGGCTGCCTGCTTTGCCGGCTCCCGCCTGCTGGACGGACGGAGTCCGGCGCTGGGCGAAACCATGGCACTGGCCACGCTGGCTTTCTCTCAGCTGGTATACGCCTTTGAACTGCGGCTGTCCCGCTCCCTGTTCCGCACCGGCCCCCGCCTCAACCGGTATATGATGGCCGTCTTTGCCGTCTCTCTGCTGCTGACGCTGGCGGTCCTGCTTTTCCCGCCGCTGCAGCTGCTGTTCGGGACCATCCCGATGACGGGCGCGGCCTGGGGCATCGTCGCAGGACTCTCTCTCGTCCCGCTGCCAGTGCTGGAGGCAGCCAGGGGACTTTCTGCCCTGCGCCGCCGGAAAGACTCCCGCAAATAACCGCTACAGCAGGAGGGGCCTCCGTAACAATTTGAGAAGAAGGAAAGAAAAACGGAAGGAAAACTTAAGTTGGGGGTTCTTCGCTTGACGGCGCTGGAAGGTGCTGGTATAGTGAAATCAATCTTTGATTTTTTGCGTCCATGGATGCGCCATGCGGACACTGTATGACAGAATTGTAAGGAAATTTGCAGGATAAACCAATAGGAATTTCTCTCTCCCTGGTTTATAATAAAGGCGGAGGTGCAAGCATGAAACATTCCATCAACATGTTTTCCCGTGCATATACCATCAAGGGCCAGGGGGTTGCCTCCGCACATGACGAGCTGGTTGAGCTGGTGCAAACCAGCCTTTCAGATAAATTTACGCTGAGTGAAAACAAGCTGATCGCGGCGGATATCACCCATTATCACACCGTCAATTTTCGTTACTTTTTAACCCGCCCTTTCGTCGGCCGGAACGGCACAACAGTGGGATATGTCCACTTCCTTCCGGAAACAATGGATGAGAGCCTGCATCTGATCGGTCCTGTCAAACAAATTTTTTATAAATATCTGATTACCTTTTATAAGGGGATGGACCGGCTGGTGGTGGTCAATCCCTACTTTATTGACCGGCTGGCCGCTTATGGAATCGACCGGAACAAAATCACCTATATCCCCAATTTTGTAGACGAGAAGACTTTTCACCCGCTTCCTCCTGCCCGCCGGACGGAGCTGAGACGGGAATACGGGCTGGACCCGGATAAGTTCACGGTGGTCTGCGGCGGACAGCTCCAGCGCCGCAAGGGCGTTTTCGATTTCGTCCAATGTGCCAGAGACCTGCCCGACATTCAGTTTTTATGGGCAGGGGGCTTCTCCTTCGGCCGCATGACCGATGGCTATGAGGAAATCAGCCGGATGCTGGAGAATCCTCCTGCCAACGCCTTTTTTCCCGGCATTATCGACCGGGATAAAATGAACGGAATTTACAATCTGGCCGATGTGCTGTTTCTCCCCTCCTACGACGAGCTGTTCCCCATGATTATTCTGGAGGCGATGAACTGCGGCCTCCCGCTTCTTCTGCGGGATATCGACCTGTATAAGAATATCCTGTTCGATTTTTATCAGAGAGCCGGAGATGTTCCCGGCTTTGAGCGGGAGCTGACCCGGCTCAGGGATGACCCCGGCTATTATCAGCAGGCGGCGGCCCGCTCACAGGCAGGGCGTCAGTTCTATAACCGGGAGCATGTGCTCTCTTTATGGGACACCTTCTACTCCGGACTGGTAACAGAGAAAAAAACGGCGCAGGCCCGTCTGAAGCATCATCGGTAGACGCGGACCTCCCCTGATTCCATTTGAAAGGTCTGGTCCGCGGCATGAAATTCAAAAAACTGAACATGATTCTGATCCTTCTGTCCCTGCTGGCCCTGTTTGTCTACATGGGCTGTGTGGATGGATTTGATAAGATCTGGGCTGCCGTATGTGCGGCCAATCCCTTCTGGATCGCGGGCGCGGTGCTGCTGATGGTGGCCTATTGGCTGCTGGAGGCTGTCATTCTGCATCTGGTGGTGCTCAAATTTTCCCGGCGGCAGCGCTTTTTCCGTACCCTCCACACCTCCATGATCGGACAATTTTTTAACTGTATCACCCCATCGGCCAGCGGCGGCCAGCCGATGCAGGCGGTACATATGGTCAAGTCCGGCGTACCGCTGGGCCATGCCACCTGCGCGCTGCTGATCAAATTCATGGTGTATCAGACCACCCTCACCCTGTATTCCCTGGTGATTCTTCTGATCAAATATCAGGAATTCTCCTCTCAAATTCACGGCTTTGGCTTTCTGATCCTGATCGGCTTCTTTATCAGTGCTGCTGTGATGGCAGGTCTCGTCTGCATCTGTTTTTTCCGCCGGTTCACCCGCTGGGCGGCAGAGGGCGTGGTTTCCCTTCTTCACCGGCTGCATCTGGTCAGGGATAAGCAGGCCCGGCTTGATTATATTGAGCGGGAGCTGTGCCAGTTTCACGACAGCTTCCATGTCATCCGGCAGAACATCGGCATGATCGTGGGGATGACCGCCCTGAGCGCTGTACAGCTGACCGTCTTTTATCTGATCCCCTATTGTATTTATCTTTCCTTCGGCCTGGGGGGAGCGCCTGTTTCCACCGTACTGTCCGCCCAGTCGTTTGTCAGCCTGATGTCCTCCTTTGTGCCGCTTCCGGGGGCCATGGGCGGGGCGGAGTTCAGCTTTCACGTGCTTTTCGATACCCTGATGCCGGAGCAGGTGCTCAGCACTGCCATCCTTTTCTGGCGGCTGATCACCTTTTATCTGCCCATTCTGACCGGACTGTTTTTTGTGGCCCATTTCCGCTCCCGGAAGCAGGGGACGGAGGAGGATGCTGCTGGAAGTGGGAATGCTGCCGAAGAGACGAACTCCCCCCTATAAATCACAGACCATCGTCTGCATTCCGCCGGCGATACAGGGAAGGAGCCCTATGGACGGAAAAAATCTGTTTACCGGCCGGGCGGACGATTATGTGAAAAGCCGTCCGACCTATGCCCCCCAGCTGATCACCGCCCTGTATGACACCTTCGGATTTTCAGCGGATTCCCTCGTGGCCGATGTTGGTTCAGGAACCGGCAAATTCGCCGGACAGCTGCTGGAAAAGGGGACCGCTGTCATTTGTGTCGAGCCGAATGACGACATGCGGCGGATGGCCCGGAAGGTGCTGGCCGCCTATTCCCGGTGCCGTTTTACGGACGGCGATGCCGCCGACACCAAAATACCGCCCGGCTCTGTGGATTTTGTGGCCGCTGCACAGTCCTTTCACTGGTTTGACGCGGCGCAATTCAAGCGGGAATGTGCCCGCATTCTGACACCGCAGGGGAAGGTGCTGCTGATAGGGAATCATCGTGATCCGCAGCAGGCGCTGAACCGGGAAAGCCGCCTTTTATACGCTGAACATTGTCCCGGCTTTTACGGCTTCAGCGGCGGACAGCCGCTGGAGGAGGCCGCATCGGCCTTTTTCGGCGGCGGCTATGAAAAGCTGGTCTGCGAAAATCCGCTGCGGTACGATAAAGCCGCCTTTATCAGCAGAAGCCTGTCCAGCTCCTACTCCCTGAAAGACGGGGAACCGGGCTATGAGGCCTATATCCAGGCGCTGTCCCTTCTGTTCGACCGGCATGCCAAAAGAGGAATGCTGGAAATGAAAAATCGGACGGAAGCGTATATCGGCAGGATATAGGGCCGGTTTCATCGCCGCCGGCGATAAACAGCCGGGACGAAAAGGAGGCGCCGCATGAATCCGACAAACAGCCGTACCGCCCCAGATGGCGGTACGCCCGGTAGCCGCGAAGCAGGGACCTCTTCCCTGTCCCGTCTGAGAGAAATCGCCGGCGTCCTGCGACGTCGCGGACTGCTGACCCACCCCTCCCCGGAAAAGCTGCGTCTGGCCATGGAGGAGCTGGGTCCCACCTTTGTCAAGCTGGGACAGCTTCTTTCCATGCGGGCGGATATTCTTCCCCAAAGCTACTGCGAGGAGCTGAGCCGTCTGCGCACCGAGGCCGCTCCGCTGCCCTTTGAACAGGTCCGGCAGGTGATGTCGGAGGAGTATGGCGCTCCGCCTGAGCGTGTCTTTTCCCGGATTGACCAGGAGCCCATCGGCTCCGCTTCTATTGCCCAGGTGCATCGGGCCGCACTTCCCGACGGCGCGCCGGTGGTTGTCAAGGTACAGCGTCCCGGCATCCGGGAAACGATGGCACAGGATATCGCTCTGCTGAAGCGGGCTCTTCGCCTGCTTTCCCATACGAAACGGCTGGGCGCCGCGATGGATTTTTCTCAGATACTCGACGAAATGTGGGCCGCTGCCCTGCAGGAAATGGACTTCCTGCAGGAGGCAGAGAATATGGAGACCTTCGCCGCCCTCAACGCCGGCATCCCTTATGTGGCCTGTCCCCGTGTGGAGCATGCGCTGACCACCTCCCGCCTGCTGGTGATGGAGGCGGTGGACGGCATCCGGATCGACCGCCTTGGCGAGCTGAGAAAGGAGGGATATGACCCCGCCAAAATCGGTGAACGGCTGGCGGAAAACTATGTCCATCAGGTGCTGGACGACGCCTTCTTTCACGCCGATCCCCATCCCGGCAATCTCCGGGTGCGGGAGGGTAAAATTGTCTGGCTGGATTTCGGTATGATGGGCAGGCTGACACCGCGGGATCAGGCCCTTCTCCGCCGGGCGATCCGCGCCATGGCGATGGAAGATATCGACGAGCTCAAAACGGTGGTCCTCACCCTGGGGGTCGTTCGGGGCAGGGTCAATCACCACCGCCTTTACACCGATCTGGATGATTTTGTCTCCCGCTACGGCTCCATGGAGCTGGGGAGTCTCGATCTGGGGCAGCTGGTGCAGGAGCTGCTGGAAATTGCGCAGTGTAACAGCATTTCTCTGCCGCCGGGCATCTCCATGCTGGCTCGTGGCATGCTCACGATTGAGGGGGTGCTTACCGCCTGCTGTCCAGAGGTCAGCCTGATGCAGATCATCAGCCGCCATATTCTGGCAGAAAGGCCCGATATTGACGCGCTGGGTCAGGAGCTGCGCCGAACAGCAAAAAACCTGTATGCCCTGTTCCATCAGGGGACGGAGCTGCCGGTCCGGCTTCACGACCTGATGAAAATGACCGCCAAGGGTCATACCAAATTGAATATCGAACTGACCGGGTCGGAGGAGCCACTGGACCGTCTCGACCGGATGACCAGCCGACTGACGCTGGGGGTGGTGACGGCGGCTCTGCTGCTGGGCTCCTGCCTGCTGGCCGCCTTCCCATCGGGACCGCGGCTGTGGAACCTGCCTGTGACCGCCCTTGCCGGTTTTCTTTTCTCCCTGCTCGCCGGTGCGGCTCTGTGGCATTCAGCGCGCCGAAGGCGCAAGTAAGCCGCAGGAGCTTCTGCCGGAACCCCTGTATCTCCCGGAAAGCAATGCCCTGTCCGGTATTGTGCTTTCCTCCCTCGGAAAAGGGGGCATCATCCCCCAAAAAGGTTCAGGAGGACCGCGATGCGGCCCTCCTTTTTTGTCTTTCCAGCCTTCAGCATCAGGAAAGGGATCATCCTTTACAGATAACCCTTTGCAGACGGAAGATTGGTCCTGTCATGCTTTTCTTGTAAAGCTCTGACCCCTTTCACCTCTCCTGCCCCTTCTCCACTCCACGAACCCGTCGGCGGTCCTTTTTCGGCTGTTTCATATAAAACCAAAGGAACACAGCGCCGTTCACCAGCAGCAAAAGCAGCCGTCCTGTCCTCAGCGGAAGCCACCTGTCCAGCCAGCGGAACATGCCGGTCAGCTGGGCAGCCGGAAGATCGAAAACAGGCGCCCCGGTATGGCCCGCCAGCAGCACCGGAACCGCCAGCAGAGCGGAGGCAAGCGCCAGCGCCAGGCCAAAGCGGAGAGGATGATGCCAGCCGTCGGCGCGATCCCAGCGGCTTTGCCGGGACACGAGCAGCCCGCCCAGCCACACCAGCAGCAGCCAGGAACCAAACCCTGTCAGCCGCTCCCAAAACCCACTGTCGATCAGCCGCCGTCCCTCCGGCGGCGGCAGCAGCAGATTCAGCGGAAGCTGTATCAACAGGCTCAGGCAAAAATACGCTGTCAGCGATGCGATTACTCCCATCGACATATAGGCCAGCAGCAGCTCCGTAAACCGGCGCAGCACTCCCAGCCCGCGGCGGACAGGTTCCTCTGTTTTCATCCATTTCGCCTCCTGACCATACACAGTTGTTAAAAAGGAATGAGCAGCACGGATAACCCTGTCAGTTAATGGAGAATTTCTCCTGCCATCAAAGAGGGCAAGACCGACAGCCGCGATAAAAAGGTCAGGCCTGGTTCCCGCCCAGTCGGGCAATAATTGCCCCACGATACTCGGCATGATGCGGCATCCCCCCGCCCAGACCGCCAGGTTTGGGGAGCAGAAGCCTGAAATAGCTTCCATTCTTCATCGTCAGAAGGCATTTCACGGAACCCATCCACCCCTTTTTTATTTCGCAGCGCTGAATGTCTGTCAGGGGAAAGCACGTTCCAATATCGGCGAAAAAGAGCGGCGCCGTAACCTCCTGTATGTCCGCCCTGCTCACATTCGGTTCCTCCTCAAATTGATAGAGATAAGCGTTCCTTTCGCACTCGGCCAGCACCAGAGAGGATGACGTAAGACCGAGGTAAATATCACAGGCCGCGTATTTCTTTTTGTTCAGGGCGATGACGCCTCCGTTTTCATCCGGAAACAGCCCGTTTTCCGTACGAACGCATTTTCCAAAAACGCCTGTCACATTCGTTTCTTTCGCTATGGCGTGTATGCCCGCCAGCAGCGTTTCTCCGTCGGGTATATACGCCCCTAAAGCCCGCCGCATGCTTGTTTCATCAAAAATTTCAGACATGGGAAGGAGCTCTCCTTTATTCGTATTTTTGCTTTTTGGGGAAAGCAAACTGGATGGGAAAGACAGCCGCCCGTGACAAGCCCTTTGGCTTTCCAATGCTCCTGATCTGTGTCGAGCATGCCGTTTACAGAAGAAATTTCACCGATTCAGCATAAGGAAAGTATATCACCCGTGAAAAGGATATTCAACCTACATCGGGATATAAAAGCGCCCCCTCTGAAAAACAACGAGGCGCGGCGCCCCTCTTATCAGGACGCCGCGCCAGCTGTCCGGCGGGAAGAGCAGCCGGCCGCATCGGGCCTCAGCTTTCCGCCGCGTGTGTTTTTTCAAAGGTGAAAGCGCCGTCCGCCGTTCCCACCTGTACGGTGTCGCCCGCCAGGAAGGCCCCCTCCAGCAGCTTTTCGGCCAGCGGGTCTTCAATTTTCGACTGAATCGCGCGGCGCAGGGGCCGGGCGCCGTATACGGGATCAAATCCCTCCGCCGCAATCGTGTCAATCGCACCATCGTCCACCGCTATACCGATGCCCAGCTCAGACAGCCGCCGGTCCAGCGTCCGCAGCATGCGGCGCGCGATCTCACGGATATCCTCCCTGCCCAGCTGGTGGAAAACGATAATATCATCCACCCGATTGAGGAATTCGGGACGGAAGGTCTTTTTCAGCTCTCCCATCACCTCACCGCGAATGCGTTCCTGTCCCGCCTCACCGGGCTCGTCCCCGCTGCCTCCGCCAAAGCCGAGGCTCCGGTGCTCCGTAATCATTCGGGCTCCTACATTGGAGGTCATGATGATGATGGTGTTGCGGAAGTCCACCCGGCGTCCCTGTGCGTCGGTGAGCATACCATCCTCCAGAATTTGAAGCAGCAGATTAAATACATCGGGATGCGCCTTCTCAATCTCGTCGAACAGCAGCACAGCATAGGGCTTGCGCCGAATTTTTTCGGTGAGCTGTCCGCCCTCGTCATAGCCCACATAGCCGGGAGGTGAGCCCACCATACGGGAAACCGTGTGCTTTTCCATATATTCGGACATGTCCAGACGGATCATGGCGTTTTCGTCGCCGAACATGGCCTCCGCCAGCGCCTTGCACAGCTCGGTTTTGCCCACGCCGGTGGGACCCAGGAAGATGAACGACCCGGTCGGACGTTTCGGGTCCTTGAGTCCCACCCGGCCGCGGCGGATGGCGCGGGATACGGCGGCGACTGCCTCCTCCTGTCCCACAAGCCGTTCGTGAAGCACCTCCTCCAGCCGCAGGAGCCGCTTGCCCTCCTCTTCCGTGAGCTGGGTGACCGGCACGCCGGTCCAGCTGGACACAATCTCAGCGATCTCCCTTTCGGTGACCTCGCCTGTGATTCCGGCATTTTTCTCCTGCCACTGGGAACGGAGCTCCTCCAGCCGGGCGGAAATCTCCTTTTCCTCATCCCGCAGGCGGGCGGCCCGTTCAAAGTCCTGCTCATTGACCGAGGCCTTCTTCTCCTCATCCAGCCGTTTGACCTCTTCCTCCAGCTGCTTCAGGTCAGGCGGAGCTGTAAAGGCCTTCAGCCGTACACGCGAGGCCGCTTCATCAATCAGGTCAATGGCCTTGTCGGGCAGATACCGGTCGGAAATATAGCGGGCGGATAAGGCCACCGCTGATTCCAGCGCTTCATCGGTGATTTTCACCCGGTGATGCGCCTCATACCGGTCGCGCAGCCCCCGCAGGATCAGCACGGCCTCCTCAGCGGTCGGTTCACCCACGGTCACCGGCTGGAACCGGCGCTCTAGCGCGGCGTCCTTCTCGATATGCCGGCGGTATTCCTCCAGTGTGGTGGCGCCGATGATCTGCAGCTCACCCCGCGCCAGCGAGGGCTTGAGAATATTGGCGGCGTCCACCGCCCCCTCTGCGGCGCCGGCGCCGATGATGGTGTGGAGCTCATCAATAAACAGGATGGTATCGCCTGCCCGGATGACCTCCTCCACCGCGTTTTTGATCCGTTCCTCAAAGTCACCGCGGTATTTGGTTCCCGCCACCATGCCGGTCAGGTCCAGCGTCACCACCCGTTTGCCGCGGAGCAGCTCCGGAACCTCATCCGCCGTGATCTTCTGCGCCAGTCCCTCCGCAATGGCGGTTTTGCCCACGCCCGGTTCGCCGATCAGACAGGGATTGTTCTTGGTGCGGCGGGACAGAATCTGGATCACC